>CAZQMY010000097.1:0-16187 GCA_964594405.1 uncultured Spirochaetaceae bacterium
CGCCAGGGGAAGGAGCGAGAGCAGCGCGCAGAGGAACGGCAAGAATCGCCCGGGCGGGGTCCAGGCGTCGGGCAGGATGAGCACGGCCACGAGGAGCAGGAGGATCAGCGCGGCCGCGAGCGCGGGCAGCAGTACCGCCGTCACGCTCATCTCCGTCACGAGCATCGGATCACTCACGAGGCCACGCCCCCTCCAGCATCAGCACGACGACGATCAGGCATCCGGCGACCATGACGAAGTAGTAGAGCTGCGTCTGCCCGCTCTGCAGATGCCGAAGCAGGCGGTCGGCGAATCCGTGGATCAGCGCGCCGCTGCCCCTGCCCGTGAGGCCGTCGATCACGAAGCGCTCGATGAAGCGGTGCAGGCCGTGCGCCAGTCCGGTCGCGCCGCGAACCAGGGTGCGATGGTAGAAGCGCTCACCGATCAGGCCGTCGTCGAAGGCGTCGCGCAGGCGCGGCAGGCGCGCTGCGGCCTCGCGAGGCCAGAGCGGAAGGATCCCGTAGAGGAGCGAGGCGGCGAGCACCCCCGCGCCGCTGGCAGCCAGGGCGAGCCCCGTCACCCCCCACTCGTCACCCTGCGCCGAGAGCTGCCGCGCGTCGATGCCGAACACGGGCATCAGGAAGTGGTAGAGGCTGTTGGAGGCCGGCAGCGCCACCTCGTCCCCGAAGTGCTGCGAGAGCCCCAGCGCCAGACCCACGAGACAGCCGATCCCCATGGCGCCCATCGACCAGATCATGCCGCCGCTGGTCGGCTCGCGCGCGGTGCGTCCCAGCGCGTTGCGCCCGCGCGCCTTGCCCTGGAAGACCAGGATGAACGCGCGTGTCGCCGCGAAGCCCGTGGCCGCCACCGCGCCCATCGAGAGGCCCCGGAGAAGCGCTCCGGCGGGCAGATCCTCTGCTCGGCTCAGCGCGATCAGCACCTCGTCGCGCGAGAAGAGCCCGGCGAAGGGCGGGCAGCCGACCAGCGAGGCCGCCCCGAAGAACATGAAGATGCGCGTCAGACCGAACCGGTGGCCGAGTCCGCCCATCGACTCGAGGCCCGTCTCGCCCCGCGAGCAGACGATCACCACGCCCGCGGCCATGAAGAGCGTGCCCATGAAGATGCTCGCGCTGGTGACGTGATGGATGGCCGCGATGGGCGCGCCGGCCCCGACGCCCAGCAGCATCACGCCCCCCTGCGATGCCGCCAGGTAGGCGATCAGCTTCTTGAGGTTGCGCTGCGTGCAGGCCACCAGTGACGCGAGCAGGCTGGTCGCCACGCCGATGGTCGCCAGCGTCGCCTGCGCCTCGGGCGCGGCGTCGAAGAGGAAGGAGAAGCGCGCCAGCAGATAGACGGCCGTGCCGCCGAGCAGGGCGCCGGGGAGGATCGCGCAGGCCGGCGTGGGCGCAGCCACCGCCGGCGCCACCATGGCGAAGAGCGGCCCCTGGAATGCGCGTCCGCAGGTTGCGATCACCAGACACAGACCGATGGCGCTCGCCGCCGAGATCCGGGTGCCGCCGAGCCAGAGCGGAAGACTGAAGATGTCCCGCTCGATCACGGCGAGCGCCGTATCGAGACCGCGCAGCGTGAGCGAGGGCACGCCGCCATCGGAGAGCGAGACGAAGACCAGGATCGTCACCAGCAGGAGCCCGAGGTCACCCACCCTCCCGGCAGCGAATGCGAAGGCGGCCGCGCGCGAGTGCTCTTCGTCGCCGAACCAGAAGCCCACGAGCAGGCTCGCGCCCATGCCCGAGAGCACCCAGCCGAGCAGGATCAGCGGCAGGTTGTCCGCCAGCACCAGCACGAGGAGCATCGAGATCGTGAAGCAGAGATAGGCCGCGAAGCGCCCATAGCCGCGGTCGTCGCGAGCGTCGTCCTGCAGATAGTCGCTCGCGTAGACCACGGTCAGCAGCGAGATCCCGCAGATGAGCATGGCCATGATCGCGGTGAGGGCGTCGAACGCGAAGGCGAAGTCCGCGGTCATCACCGAGTCGCCGACACCGGCGCCGATCCAGTTGCCCACGCGATCCACCACCCGGCCATCGTCTCCGCTGCGCAGCAGCGCGACGAAGGCGCCCAGGACGAAGGCGCCGGAGAGCGCCGTCGATGCCAGCGAGATGATGGTGGTGGCGGTCGCGCTGAGCGAGCGGCGCAGCAGCCCGGATCCGAGCGCGAAGACCAGAGCGGCCAGCAGCGGCGGCACGGGAATGAGGCGCAGGGGACTCGCGGCGAGCGTGTCCATCATGGCTCTGGCCCCGTCCGCGCGCGCATGACTTCGCCCCTCATCCCCGCAGCAGGCTCGCGTCTTCGAGATCCAGCGACTGCCGGCCGCGGACCAGAGCGATCACGAGCACGAGGGCGAGGACGGCCTCTGCGAGACCGAGCACCAACGCGATGAGCACGAACGCCTGCGCGTCGGTGGCCGACGCCGACGCAACGCCGGTGGCGACGCGAACGCGCGCGAAGCCGAGCAGGGCGAGCGCCGAGGCGGCGACGAGCAGCTGGGCGAAGAGCAGCTGCGCGATCAGATTGCGGCGCACGAGCAGGCCCACCACGCCGACCGCGAAGAGCAGGGTCGAGAGCGCGACCACCTGGTCGACCGCCGCCATCACTCGGCCCTCACGCGCGCGAGCACCAACACGCCGATGGAGGCCGAGAGCAGAGCCAGCGAGGAGGCGAGCATCGGAAGCAGCCCAGCGCCGAGCAGCACGCGGCCGACCTGCGCAGCCCCGCCGACGTCGATGACCTGCGCGCTCGACGGCGGCGCGGCGGGCGGCAGCGTGCCGAGCAGCGTGACCCCCAGGAGTGTCGCCGTCGCGATCGCGACGAGCTTGACCAGACGCCGCCACAGGCGCTCCGGCCAGAACTCTCCCACCCCGAGCAGCATGAAGAGGACGAGCAGGGCCACCAAGGCCGCGCTGGACGCGAAGAGCAGCAGCGCGATCGCGATGAGCTCGGCAGCGAGCAGGACGGCGAGTCCGCCCACCGCCGAGAGGCAGGCGAGCAGGCAGAGCACGCCGACGACGGCGTGGCGCGCCACGAGCAGCCCGAACGCCGAGGCGAGGGCGAGGATCGAGAGCGCCTCGAAGAGTCCTTCCACTAGCCCACTCCCAGCAGGGCGAGGGTCACGGCCCCCGTGAGCAGGATGTTGAGCACGGCCAGGGGCAGCGCCCTGCGCCAACACATGCTCGTGATCTGATCGTGCCGGAGCCGCGGCAGCGAGAAGCCGATGACGGCGAGCAGCTGCATCGTGACGACCAGCTTGACCGCGAAGACGAGCCCGTGGAGCGCCGCGCACGCCAGCGCCGCGAAGCCACCGCCCAGCACACCTTCGATCGCCCCTTCGATCCGCGCCTGATCGAGATAGGGAACGGCCGGTCCGCCCAGGAAGAGCACCACCACCCACGCGGCCACCAGCACGAACTGCGCGTCGGCGGACAGCCGCCAGAGGGCGAGCTCGAACCCGCGGCGGCCGGAGCTCGCGCCGGCGCCCAGCTCCGGCGTGTCCTCCGCACAGTCGAAGGGGGCGCGTCCGATGGCCACGAGCAGCAGGAAGGTGAAGACCACGAAGGCGAGCGGATTGACGATGATCCCCCAGGCGGGCAGGGGCAGCTGGGCGAGAGACGGCGAGGCGCCCGGCAGCCACGTCTCGGGATCGAATCCGGGGGCGAACGCGGCGATGAGCCGGGCGAGCGAGAAGGTCCGGTCCTGCGCCTCCAGCAGCGCCGACGGTCGGAGCGTGCCGTGGACCATCACCAGGGGCAGCAGCGCGAGCAACGCGAGCGAGTGCGACGAGACCACCCGCGCCGCCTCCCGCAAGCCGCCGAGCACACCCGCCGCGCTGCCGCTCGACCAGGCGGCCGCCACCCGCAGCACCGAAGTGACCAGCAGAGCGGCGAGCGCCAGCGGCAGCCCCATCTCCACATCGGCGACGACGCCCTTCATCTCCACCTCGCCCGCCGTATAGCGACCCGCGAAGGGCACCACGGCGAAGGCCGAGAGCACCACCGCCAGACCCAGCACGGGCGCCCAGCGGTGGAGACGCGAGAAGGGCGTCGCCGGCCGCCATGGCTCGGAAGCCAAGTCGCGTGCCCAGTGTGCGACGGCCAGCGCGAAGCGCGTGAAGCCCTGCCCGCCGACGCGCGCCGGCCCCACGCGCGTCTGCAGCAGCCATCCGGGCTGCCGATCGAGCGATCCCACCAGGGGTACGAGGAAGAGACCCACGACGAGGAGCACCGCGAGCGCCTTGAAGATCAGCAAGGGATCACCCGCGCGGCGCTTGCCACCCCTGTCCTCACCATCGGAAGAGCCCCTTGCGCCCCGCATGCGCGAGGCCGACGACCAGCGGCAGGGCGAAGAGCAGCATCGCCACCAGGCTCTGCTGGGGAAGCTCGGCGAAGGTCACCGCGAGCGGCAGGATCATCACGACCGCGGCGATCTGCACGACGAAGAGCAGCGCCATGCGGAAGTAGCGCACGGCCAGGCGCGGCGGCATGGCCGGCGTTCGAGGCGATACGGCCGGGCCAGGCGGAGGCGGGGGCAGCATCGAGGCCGCGCGGCGGCGCGCCAGCGCGCGCAGTGCGAGCAGGACGCCGAGCCCGAGCACGGCGAGTGCAAAGCTCGTCAGCACGCCTGCGTAGCCCGCCACTCCACTCCCCCCGATCCCCGCGAGCGCCTCCCGCTTGCCGCGAAGCTAGCCTCGAGAGCCCTTTCAGTCAATGAAATCAAATGGTTGCGGCGCAAAGTCGCGGGACCCGGAGGACGCCCGGGGTGGTATCGTACGCCGCGTGAGTACTCCGACCGCCGTGATCGGCGCGGGCAGCTTCGGCACCTGCCTCGCGATGCTCTGCGCGCAGAGTGGCCATCCGACGTCGCTGTGGGCGCGGTCCGGAGAGGCCGCCGAGGCGATGCGGAGGACGCGTCGCAATCCGCGCTATCTGCGCGAGTTCGAGCTGCCGCCCGAGGTCCTCCCCACCAGCGATCTCGCGGAGGCGGTGATCGGACGCGAGGTGATCATCGTCGCCGTGCCCAGCCACAGCCTGCGGGAGGTGATGAAGCGCGCCGCCCCGAGCATCTCGCCGGGCGCCATCATCGTCTCCGCCGTCAAGGGCATCGAGTTCAAGTCGGGGCTGACCATGCATCAGGTCCTGATGGATGTCCTTCCGGCGGTCCATCACCCGCGGATCGTCTGTCTGTCGGGGCCGTCCTTCGCGCGCGAGATCGCCGAGCGCAAGCCGACCGTGGTCACCCTGGCCTGCCGCGAGGAGGCCTGCGCGGCCGCCGTGCAGGCGATGCTGAGCTGCGATTCGTTCCGCTGCTACACGAACAGCGACGTCGTCGGCGTCGAGGTCGGCGGTGCGCTGAAGAACGTCGTCGCCATCGCTGTCGGGATCTCCGACGGCATGGGCAAGGGGCTCAACTCGCGGGCAGCGCTGATGACGCGCGGACTCGCCGAGATCACGCGCCTGGCGGTGACCCTCGGTGGGGAGCCCAACACCATGATCGGGCTGGCGGGCATGGGCGACCTGATCCTCACCTGCACGGGCGATCTCTCGCGCAACCGCCGCGTGGGTCTCGCGCTGGGTCGCGGGCGCAAGCTCTCCGACATCATCGCCGAGCTGGGTGAGGTGGCCGAAGGCGTCTCCACCACGCGCGGCGCGTGCCGATTGGCGTCGCGCCTCGGCGTCGAGCTGCCCATCGCCGAGATGGTCCGCCAGGTGATCGACGAAGAGCTGAGCCCCGAGGAGGCGGGGCTGCGGCTGATGACCCGCCAGCTGCGAAGCGAGCGGGAGTTCAGCCGCCGGTAGCCGGCGGCCAGCCTGCGCGAACGTCGAAGCCCCGAGCATGTTGCTACCTTGAGCCGATGGACAGCCCTGAGCGGATGGACAGCCTTGAGCCGATGCACAGCCTTGAGCGGATGGACAGCCTTGAGCCGATGCACAGCCCCGCATCCCGTCCCATCGCTCCCCCCATGCGAAGGGCGATCGTGCTCGCGCTCGGCCTGACGATCGCACTCTCCGCCGCCGCCTGCACGACACGCACGGTGAACGACCCGATCATCGATCGCCACGGCCTGGAGGTCCGACTGCGGGCGCAGAAGAAGCTCCTGGGCAGCAGAATCGACCGCGGCTTCCAGCACCCGACCATCATTGCGCCCGAGCGATTGGCCAACATCCTCAGGGCCATCGAGGTCGACGTGCCCAAGGAGAAGGACTCGCTCATTCGCGAGCGCCGCCCGGCGATCTCCGAGGAGCTGCTCCCGCGGATCTCCGAAGGGCTCTCCGAGGCCTTCGCCCAGGCGGAGGGCAGCCAGGAGATCGTGGTCCTCGCGCTGCGCAAGCAGGCCTCCACGGGAATCTTCACGCGGAAGTTCCTCACGAGCTTCATCGCCTACATGCGGGACGACCGCCTCTATCTGCTGCTCTCACGACTCGACTGGCCCACCGAGCTGCGCAAGCGCCAGGTGGGCGTCGGTCAGGAGGAGTACATTCCCGAGCCCTGGGCGGACGAGCATCCGATGAACTTCACGGTGGTGGTGAACCAGCACTACCGCGCCGCGGGGCGACAGGGGGTGGAGGTGCGATGGCGCGATCCGATCTTCTCGCGCGCGCTCACCCTGCCCGGCGCCGTGGACCGCGAGCTCGGGCGCAAGGAGATCCTGGGCAGCGAGCCGGTGCCGGAGGCCGAGCTGCGCGAGGCGCCGACGTCGGGGGATCGCGCGCCGAGCATCGAGGGTCTCTCCGCCGACAGCCTGCGCAAGCTCGCCGATCTCGAGGACGCGCGCGCGGCGGGCGAGATCACCGAGGGCGAGTACCTGCGCGAGCGCGATCGGCTGATGGGATTGCGCTGAGCGTGACGCCGGCGCGATTCCAGTGGGAGCGAACGCACCACCAGCGTCTCACCCCCGGGCTGCACACGGACTGCGGGCAGGGCGCGCCGCGCCGACGTCGCGATGCGCAATGGGGCACTTTATCCCGAGGAGCGGGCCCGATTTCTTGAACATTCCAGCGCGGTTCAGGCATCATGGGCTGCTATTCCCGCTCAGCGGTCGGGCCCGGTGCCCGGCATCGCGGGCCGCGCCCAGACCGACGATCCGTGCGTCGGACGGGGCAGCAGGGCCCGCCCTGGAGTCTGCGCCCCAATGATGATCCTGCTCGAAATCGCCTTGGTGGGGGTGCTCGCCCTCCTCAACCGCCGCTTCGTCGAAGATCCGACTCGCGGCCGCGTCTTCAACGCGATCAAGGCCTATCTGACCGTCCGCGTCTTCTGGCTGCTCTTCACCCACGAGTTCACGCTCGAAGACGGCAGCGTCGTGATGATCTGGGATCTGATCAAGCAGCAGCTGGCCAACATCGACGCCGCCACGTTCTGGACCTTCCTGCTGCTGGGCACCGGCGTGAAGGTGATCGGCATGCTCTCGAGCATGTATCGCTGGGTGCTGGTGCTGCGCGGCCAGGGCATCGAGCTGCCCTTCCGTCACATCTTCGGCGCGTTCCTGATCGGCCGCTTCATCGGCACCTTCCTGCCGAGCACCGCCGGCCTCGACGGCTACACGCTCTTCGACGCCTCCCGCTTCTCCGGCAAGACCGTCGAGGCGGCGGCCGCGAAGTTCCTCGAGAAGATCTGCGGCTTCTCCGGCGTCTTCCTCACCTTTCTCGTCTCGCTGCCCTTCGGCATCAGCATCTTCGGCGAGAACGCACTGCTCTTCGCGGCGCTCTCGATCCCCATCGCGGTCGGCATCATCGGCGGCCTGCTGCTCGTGCTCTGGTATCCCGGCGCCGTGCAGTGGCTGCTGGAGAACCTGCCCATCCCCGCCAAGGAGCGGCTCTACGGAGTACTGACCCGGATCAGCGCCGCCGCGGGCGCCTACCGGGACAAGAAGGGCCTGATGGTGATGGTGCTCTTCATGAGCTTCATGGTGCACTTCACCACCGCGGTCCTCTACTACTTCACCGCCCTGGCCATCGGCGCCACCGGCGCGGACTTCTGGCAGGTGACCTTCGGCTCGTCGATCCAGATCTTCGCCACGGTGATCAGCCCATTCACCATCGCGGGCGAGGGCATCCGTGAGGCCGCGCAGCTGGTGCTGCTCGGCAACCTGATCGGTCCGGGCGCGGCCATCGTCTCGGCGGCGCTGGGCTTCTGGGCCGCGGAGGCGCCCACCATGCTGGGCGTGATCTTCTGGTGGATGCGCGGCAAGGACTATCGGCCGGACTACTGCCTCGTCGATGGTCAGCAGGTCGACTACGAGGCCGCTGCCAAGGCCGCCGCCTCGCTCGAGACCGAGGAGGAGCGCGCTGCCCGCGAGGCGCGCGGCGCCGCGGATGGTCTCATGCCGATCGGCGCGCGCGTCATGCTTGGCGCGGGTCTCGGCTTCGGCTCGGGCGTGATCGCCGGCATCGTGATCGGCGTGACGGAGGGCATCCTCATCGTCGCCACCGGCGAGCTGATGGAGGGCCAGGTGCTCTGGTATGGCGCGCTCGCCTACTCGGCGGTGCTCGGGGGGCTCGGCGTGGCGGGCGGCGCGGTGCTCGGCGTTCTGCCGATGGAGCGCGAGGAGATGCGCGGCTGGGTGCCGACGCTCGGTCTGGTGGCCTGCCTCGTGCCCATGGGCCTCTTCATCACCGTCTTCCGGCTGAAGCGCGACATGTTCCAGGAGCAGATGCCGCCAGTGGGCGTGCTGCTCGGCGTGCTCGCCACCTTCGGCGTCGTCGCCCTCGCCATCCTCTGGTTCGGCCGAAGCGGCTTCGCGGGCCGCGCGGGCGCCGTCTTCAAGCCCCTGATCGCCGTGGCGCTCCTGGTGGCCGTGATGGTGCTCGGCGCGCTCGCGGGCCTCACCCAGCGCGGCGAGAGCAGCTACGTGGAGGCCGCCGGCGTTCCGAAGGGCCTGGAGGACCAGCCCAACGTCATCCTCGTCATGATGGACACGCTCCGCGCGGACCGCCTCGAGTGCTACGGCTACGAGCACACGACGACGCCGAACATCTGCTCCCTGGCGGAGGATGGCGGCAGCATCTATCAGGGCTTCGCCCACGCGTCCTGGACCAAGCCCAGCACCGCGACCATCCTGACCTCGCTGCTGCCCTCCACGCATCGCGCCATGAGCAAGCCCTCGATCCTCTCGGACGAGGTGGAGATGATCAGCGAGACGATGAAGCGCCGTGGCTATGCGACCGGGGGCGTCGTGAGCAACATCAACCTCGCCGAGAGCTTCGGCTTTCGACAGGGCTTCGACGAGTACTACTTCCTCGGGCCGAGCTACCTCTTCGGAGCCGACGAATCCAGCTCGAAGCTGGTCATCTACAACATCGGCCGTATCGTGGCCTTCAAGGTGAAGAAGGGGCTCTCCTTCGACGAGTTCTATCAGGACTCGCAGGTCGTGAACGAGGTGACCTTCGACTGGCTCGACCGTCACAAGAGCGACCGCTTCTTCCTGCTCGTCCACTACATGGACGTACACGACCCGTACTTCGAGCACCCCTACAACGGTCACGCGATCGCCCGCGTCTCGAATCAGCACCCGGACGCGGCCCTCGCGGCCGAGATGCAGCGCCTCTACGAGGGCGAGATCGACTACCTCGACGAGAACTTCGGAGAGCTCCTCGACAAGCTGAAGTCGCTCGGCCTCTACGAAGACAGCGTGATCGCGCTCGTCAGCGACCACGGCGAGGAGTTCCACGAGCATGGCGGCTGGTGGCACGGCACGACCCTCTACGAAGAGCAGATCCACGTGCCCTTCCTCATCAAGTGGGCGAAGAGCCAGGGCAGACCGAGCGGCGAGAGCGAGCGCGGGCTCGCCCGCATGCTCGACGTCGCACCGACCCTCATCGCCAGCACGGACACCGAGATCCCGGCCGTCATGCAGGGCATCGATCTGCGTGCGCGCGGTGCCGGGCTCGCCGAGAAGCATCGCCAGGTCTTCGCCGAAGAGGATCACGAGGGCAATGTGCTCTGGGCCATGCGCACCGAGGAGCACAAGCTCATCAAGGCGAACGCGGGCAACCCGCGCGGGCTGCCCGAGACCGAGCTCTTCGACATCGCAGCCGATCCGAAGGAGGAGCGCCCCCTCGACGGCAATGCCTACGCGAACGTGCGGCGGGAGCTGACCCAGTATGCAGACCTGCAGAAGCGGGCCGCCGAAGGGGAGGCCGTGGCCGACGCGGGTGAGGCGAGCATGAGCCTCGAGGAGTGCGAGCAGCTGCGGCTGCTCGGCTACGTGGACGACTGCTCCCACCTCCACGCGAAGGACTGAGGAGGCAGGACCAGGGCCACAGCCGATTCCGGCCAACCCACCCGCCCGCCTGCGCTACACCCCGTGCATGCCCCTCGACACCGATGCCTGTTGGCGCGCCCTCGAGACGCGCGACGCGCGCTTCGACGGCCGCTTCTTCATCGCGGTGCGCTCCACCGGCATCTACTGCCGCCCGATCTGCCCGGCGCCGCGCCCCAAGCGCGAGAACGTGCTGATCCTGCCCTGCGCGGCCGCCGCCCAGGAGGCGGGCTTCCGCCCCTGTCTGCGCTGCCGTCCAGAGTCCGCGCCCGGCAGCGCGGCCTGGCACGGCACCACCACCACCGTCCGTCGCGCGCTTCGGCTGATCGACGAGGGCGCGCTCGATCGCGGCAGCGTCGGCGCGCTCGCGGCGCGCCTCGGCGTGGGCGAGCGCCACCTCCGGCGCCTCTTCGGTGAGCACCTCGGCGCATCGCCGCTGGCCGTCGCGGCGACCCGGCGCCTGCTGCTCGCCAAGAAGCTGATCGACGAGACGGCGCTCCCGATGACCCAGGTCGCGCTGGCCGCCGGCTATTCGAGCGTGCGCCGCTTCAATCACGTGGTGCGGGAGAGCTACGGGCGCACGCCCGGCGAGCTGCGCAGCACGCGGGGCGCGGGGCGCGCCGGGCGCAGCGGAGATGCCATCGAAATCAAGATGCCCTACCGACCGCCGCTGGCGCTGCCAGAGCTCCTCGACTTCCTCGCCCTGCGCGCCATCCCGGGCGTCGAAGAGGTCGCGGAGGGCGCGTACCGGCGCACGCTGCGCACCCCGGAAGGCGCGGCCTTCGTCGAGGTGCGCGCCGACGAGGCGCGGCCGCAGCTGATCGCGACGCTCCGCCTTCCGAGCGCTCGAGGTCTCGGCGAGATCCAGTCGAAGCTCGCGCGCCTCTTCGATCTCTCGGCCGAGCCCGACGTGATCTCGGGCGCGCTGGCCACCTCGAAGGCGACGCCCGCGCGCATGAAGAAGAAGCTTCGCACCCTGCCTGGCCTGCGCGTCCCGGGCTGCGTGTGTGGGTTCGAGCTGGCGGTGCGGGCCATCCTCGGCCAGCAGGTCTCGGTGCGGGGCGCCAGCACGCTGGCCGGGCGACTCGTGAGCCGCTTCGGTGAGCCCGTGGATCCGTCCCTCGAACGGCCGACCGGCACGACGCTCACACACCTCTTCCCGCTCCCCGAGATCATCGCCTCTGCGGATCTCGCCTCGATCGGTCTACCGGAGGCGCGCGCCGAAGCCATCCGCGCCCTCGCGCGGGCGATCAGCCAGGGTGAGCTCGTGCTGGATGGCAGCGGCGATCCCGAGAAGGTGCGCGAGGCCCTGCTCGGCCTGCGCGGCATCGGGCCGTGGACCGCGAGCTACATCGGCATGCGCGCACTCGGTGATCCCGACGCCTTTCCGTCGGGAGACCTCGTGCTTCGCCAGGCCATGCGCCCGGCGCGTGCCGACATCGCCGACAAGCAGGCTCTGCCCACGGCCCGCGCCCTCGACCGGGCCTCCGAGACCTGGCGCCCCTGGCGCGCCTATGCGGCGCTCTACCTCTGGGCGAGCGCGGCCGACTGATCCCCGAGCGAGCCGCCTGCGAAGGCCGCGCCCTCGCGCGCCAGGAGGGTTGCCTTCCGCTCACTCCCCCAGCGATAGCCGCCGACGCCACCCGTCGCGGGCGTCACGCGATGGCAGGGGATGGCGAGCGCGACCGGATTGGCCGCGCAGGCCCGCGCCACCGCGCGCGCAGCCTTCGGCGCGCCGAGCGAGGCGGCGAGCGCACCATAGTGAATGGTGCGGCCGGGCGGGATGGCGCGGAGCGCCGCCCAGACGCGCTCTTGGAAGGCACTGCCATGCGCGTCCAGGGGGGCGTCGAGTCCTTCCCTGCGCGCCTCCGCGAGCTCACCCAGCTGGCGCGCCATCTCGGCGACCTGCCGCGGATCGCGAGCGAGCAGGGCATCGGGCCTGCGCGAAGCGATACGCCGCTCGAACGGCTCGGCGTCTTCGAAGGCCGCGGCCAGCAGCCCCCGCTCGCCGGTGGCGAAGCTCAGCCAGCCCAGCGAAGTCCGAATACCCCCCAGGTGGATCGTCTCTACACGCGTGTTCATCCTCGCGCCCTCCCGTCATCTCCGCGTTCTCGCCCTCGCCGAGCCTGGCTCGGCCGTGCGGGACGGAGCTTCGGAGATGGATGCAAGGATGGCTCGCCGGAATCGGACGCGGCGATGCTCAGCCGCCGCCGAGGAGGCGGTCGAGCTCGCCCGGCACGTCGCGGATGCTCTCGAGCACCCGCTCGGCCAGCTCGAAGTTCGCGCCATGGGTGAGGCCGTGGGGCACCACGAGGCAGCGCATCCCCGCCCGATGGGCGCTCACCAGCCCGCGCTCGGTGTCCTCGACCACCAGACAACGCCCCGGATCGACGCGCATGCGCTGGGCGGCGGTGAGATAGGGCTCGGGATGCGGCTTGTGTCGACCGTAGAAGTCGGGGGTCCAGGTGAACTCGAAGAGCTCGCGGACCTCGTGCTGGGCGTGGATCACGTCGAAGTGATGGGGGATGCAGCTGGTGACGATGGCCATGGGCACGCGGCCGTGCAGCGCGGCGAGCGTCTCCTCGACGCCCTCGATCAGCGCCACGCCGGCGCGCAGCATCTCGTCGTAGATGGCGTTGCGCTCGTCGCGCATCGCCTCGAACTCGCGGTCGCTCATCCCGTCGTCGCGGGCGAGCTCGAGACAGCTCCGGCCCTCGACGAGCGAGATCCGCTGGAAGGCCTCCAGGCCGAGGTCGAAGCCGCGGCGTCGCAGCGTCTCGCGACACGCCTCGAAGAAGAGCGGCTCGGTATCGACCAGCACACCGTCGTTGTCGAAGAGCAGCGCCTCGACCATCAGTCCTCGCCACTGCCCTCCTGGTCCCGCTCGAGATCGAGCGAGAGGGAGTTGATGCAATAGCGCAGGCCCGTGGGCCGGGGGCCGTCCGGGAAGACATGTCCGAGATGCGCATCACAGCGCGCGCAGAGCACCTCGGTACGGACCATGCCCAGGCTCGCGTCGCGCTTCTCGCGGATCACCTCATCACTCACCGGCGCGTAGAAGGAAGGCCAGCCGCTGCCCGAGTCGTACTTGGTCTCGGAGCGGAAGAGCTCCGCCCCGCAGCACACGCAGCGATAGCTGCCGGCATCCTTGGTGTCCCAGTACTGGCCTGTGAAGGCCCGCTCGGTGCCGTGCTGGCGGGTGACGACGTACTGCTCCTCGCTCAGCTGATCGCGCCACTCGGCGTCGGTCTTCTCGAGCTTCTCATCGGCCATGGTCTCCTCCTAGCGCGCCGGCTCGAGCGCGACGGCCACCTTGCCGCGGTCGATGCGAATCCGGACGATGCGCGGATCGTCCCCGTCTTCTCGGAACTGGATGCGCAGATCGTCGATCGGGGCGGAAGCGGTGACGGCCTCGCTGGCGCCGGGCCAGGCACGGGCGATGGGGTTGCCGATCACGCGCCACCACGGCTCCTCCTCGTCCAGGGGCACACGGGCGCCGCTGGCCTCGGCGGGGTTCTCGATGTGGCGCAGCTCGAGGTGCCTGGCGTCCTGGTCGGGCTCCACGACGATGCGACCGACGTCGAAGGTGAGCAGGAAGGCATCGCCGCGCTGCGGATCGACGGCCTCTGCCTCGCTGGCAGCCAGCAGCTCGGCGCGCAGGATGCGCCCTCCCGCCTCCGCGGCCCGCTCCAACAATTCGATGCCCACGCGGCCTCCCCGTCCAGACGCCCGATCGTCGCGTCGCGGCGTTCGGGCAGAGTCTAACGATTTCGCCGGGAGGCCGGGGCGCCTATGCTGCGGGGCTGCATTCTCTCTTCACACTCGCGCCCGCGGAGCTCCGCCCCCTTTGCCGAAGTATCTGGACGACGACGACCGCCTCGTCCGCCCCGACGGCCTCTCCGTTCGCCGGCTGCGTCACGATCATCGCTGGAGCAAGCGCGATCTGGTCGAGGCGATCGCCGAGGCGAGCTGGGTGGCGAGCGGGCTCCGCGAGACGCTCACCCCGAACGAGCTGCAGTGGATCGAGGAGAAGAGCGAGCGCATCCCCTACTCGAAGCTCCGCCTCCTCGCGCGCGGCCTCGACTGCGACCCGGTGGACATCCTGGCCGAGTAGCGGGGCAGGCAGAGCAGATCGAATGGCGATCCAGCGCGGAGGCGAAGATGGCCGAGTGGCTCGAGGTGGCGGAAGCCAGGAGCGCCGCCGGTGTGCGGCTGGTGCTCAGTGTCGGTGTCCCGGGGCCCTGGGGCGAGGCCGCCAAGGCGCTCTTGCAAGCCAAGGGCATCGGGTTCACAGCTGTGTGTCAGCGCCCCGGCGAGCCCAACGCCGAGCTGGCGGCATGGACGGGCGAGAGCAACGCCCCGCAGCTGGTGATCGACGACGAGCCGCCGCTCGATCGCTGGAACGATCTCATCCTGCGTATCGAGGGGCTGGCCCCGGAACCCTGCCTGATCCCCACGGATCCCGCCGTGAGGGCGCGCATGTTCGGGTGGGTGCACGAGCTCGCGGGCGAGCAGGGCTTTGGCTGGAACCGACGTCTGATGCTGCTCGCGCCGGTGATGGCGATGCCGGGCGCCGCCGACACTCCCGCGCTGGCCGGCGTCGTCACGATGGCCCGGCGCTACGGATTCGACGAAGCGGGCGCCGCGGCGGCCCCCGAGCGCTGCGCCGCGATCCTTCGCGTGCTGGGTGAGCAGCTGCGCCGTCAGCGCGAGGCGGGGCGTCGCTACCTGTTCGGCGATGCGGTCTCGGCCCTCGATCTCTACTGGGCGGCCTTCGCGGCGCTCGTCGATCCATTGCCGCCGGAGCTGTGCCCGATGCCCGATCACGTGCGCCGTGGATATGCCATGCATCACCCTGTGATCGACGACGCCCTCGACCCGGAGCTGCTCGCACATCGCGACTTCATCTATCGCGAGCATCTGGTGCTCCCGCTGGATCTGGGCGTCTGAGCGGAACGACGAGCGACGCACCGCGGCCCGGGGGTGGAGCCGGCGGAGTCTGGGAATCTTTCCCGCCTTCTTCTCACTGCGCCGGCCAGCGAATAGGATGAGCGGACGAGTGGCCCGGATCTCACGGATCCGCAGAGCTTCCCGGCCCCCCTTCCGCTCCTGCCGCTGACCGGCCGACTTGGCCTGGTGGCAGCGCTGATGGCGGCTGCCGGCGGGCCGTTGCGCAGCCGACGAAGCTGAGCCACGCGCGGGAAAGGCCGCCGGGTCCAACGAAGGCCCGGTGCACCACGGTGCATCGGGCCTTCGGGCCTCAGGAGGTCGCTGGGGCCGCTACTCGACGACGTAGAGCTGGAATCGACGCGCGGAGAAGTGCGACTCCTCGGTGGTCTTCACCTCGATGATGTAGCGGCCGGGCGTGAGCCAGCCGGCCGGGATCTCGACGGCGAGGCGACCGAGATCGTCGGCCGAGAGCTCGCCCTGCGTCTCGATGTAGCCCTGGTGCGCGCTGAGGACGCGCACCGGCCTCGGCTCGCTGTTCTTCGACGCGACCGGCAGACTCAGCGTCGCGCGGATCGGCCGATCACCGGCGAGTGCGTCGAGCGAGACGACCACGTCCTGCCCGACCACCATCTCGAAGGCATCGATGCTTCCCGGTGGTCCGTCCAGACGGGCATGATCGTCCTGGTGGCCCAGCAGCGAGTGCTCGGACGGCTCCACCGCGGGGGCTTCGGGCTCGGGGATGGGCGCGGTGCGCATCAGATAGACACTCGCGCCTGCGACGAGCAGCGTGAACAGGGCTGCCGCGAGCATGGCCACCGGGGGCAGCGTGCCCTCGCGACCCGGGACGACCCGCCTCGCCCTCAGCATCTCCACCTGGCCCGCGCACTCGTCGCGCTGCTCGCAATGGCCGAAGACCTCCACCGCCTCGCGGCTCTCCTGCCGATCGCGCTGGTCCGCGAGGTCGACGTCCTCGAGCCTTCGGCAGCCC
>CAZQMY010000098.1:0-16179 GCA_964594405.1 uncultured Spirochaetaceae bacterium
ACCCCAGCCTCAGCTCGTAGTAGTCGTCGAAGCTCCGGGGTGCGAGCAGCCCCACGAAGCGCCCGCCCAGCGCACCTCCCCCCGCGCCCCAGAGATAGAAGCCCGTCAGCCCGGCCGGCGGCGGGCGAATGGCGTGCAGCTCCCCATGGAGCAGCATGCAGGCGGAGAAGAGCAGCACGCAGTGGGCCGCGATCTGATAGGGCACGGTGGCCGCGTGCGCGCGCCAGACATGCGGAAGCGACTCGCCCACCACGTCCGGCAGGAAGACGGCGATCAGAGCGAGCGCGGCGATCGGCGCCACCAGCGCCGGGCGGTGGAGCCGGTCCGAGGCGAAGGCGAGGATGAACGTCAGCAGATACGTCGCGAGCGGCAGCACCCAGAGGAAGGGCACGCTGGCGATGTCGAGGGTGAGCGCATTGGTGACACCCATCAGGATCATCACCGCGCTCCCGGAGAGCGTCAGCCAGCCGGCGATCTCGACGAGGCTGTGCCGGCAATCGCCCTCGTCCTCGTCCGGCAGCTGATCCATCGCCGATTCCCCAGTCATCGCGACGCGCGCGCAGAGGATCGTGCAGAGCGCTGCCAGACAGAACGAGAGGGACCAGAGCCGACTGGTCGCCCCGAGACTGAGACCGGGCTCCACGACGAAGGGATAGGCGAGGAGCGCGGCGAGGGAGCCGAAGTTGGAGACGGCGTAGAGGGGAAAGGGCGAGCGCCCCGGAAAGCCGCGCGCGAACCAGGCCTGGATCAGGGGGCCCGTCGCGGCCAGCACGAGGAAGGGCAGCGCGACGTTCGCCGCCAGCATCTTCAGGATGTCCAGCTTCGGACTGTCGACGCCGTCGGGACGCCAGGCGTCGCCCGGCACCGTCGGAAGCACCGCCGCAGCCGCCATACAGAGCACGAGATGAACAGCGAGCTGCCGCGCCGGGCGCGCCCCGCGGATCAAGAGATGCGCGTACGCGTAGCCGAGGAAGAGCGTCGTCTGATAGAAGGCGAGGCAGAGGGTCCAGACGCTCGGCGCGCCCCCGAACCAGGGCAGGATCCGCTTGCCCACCATGGGCTGGACCAGGAAGATCAGGAAGGCGCCGAGGAAGATCGCGAGCACGAAGGTCGGCGCCCACCGGCTGTCCCTTCGCTTCTGCGCCGCGCCCTCCTCGCTCCCGGGCATCTCCTCGGCCTGCTCCGTCCTCATGGTCTGCGCATTCTACCTCACCAGGTAAGCGAGGCCGCTGGCTATGATCCTGGCCGAGCGGGCCGCACGCCGGGCTCGCTGCGCTGCCGGAGGAATCGCGATGATCGCGCGCAAGAACGCCACGCGGGTCGTCCATCGAGACGACTCCCCCGAAGGCGACATCCTCGACGTCGTCGTGGTCGGCGCAGGCATGAGCGGACTGCTCATGGGCATACGCCTGATGGAGTCCGGCATCCGCAGCTTCCGCATCTTCGAGAAGGCGGACTCGATCGGCGGAACCTGGCGCGAGAACCGCTATCCCGGGCTCGCCTGCGACGTCCCTTCGTTCTTCTACGCCTATTCCTTCGAGCCCAACCTCGATTGGAGCCATCGCTTCTCGCCCGGACCCGAGATCCGGGCCTACTTCGAGCGCGTCACCGACAAGTACGGCGTCCGACCCTACATCACATTCGGATCGGCCGTGGAGCGTGCTGAGTACGAGACCGGCCTCTGGAGGATCGAGACCAGCGGGGGCGAGTCGCTCCGATGCAAGGTCCTGATCGCGGCAACCGGGCCCCTCCACCACAAGAACGACCCCGACATCGAAGGTCTGGAGGACTTCCGAGGCGCGTGCTTCCACTCGGCGGACTGGGACGAGGACATCGCGCTGGAGGGCAAGCGGATCGGCGTGATCGGCAACGGCTCGACGGGCGTCCAGATGATGACGCCGCTCTCGAAGGTGGCCGCGAAGGTGACGATGTTCCAGCGCACGGCGCAGTGGATCTATCCGCTCTCCAACGTCGCCTACACCGACGCACAGAGGGCGCGCAAGCGGCGCCTACCCGTCCTCGCCTGGCTCGCTCGGCAGTTCTACAAGCAGATCTTCGAGCTCTCGTCGACCATCGTCACGAAGCCCGGCTTCCTGCGGATGAACCTCGCTCGGACGGTGAAGAAGCACCTCGAGACCATCTCCGATCCCGAGCTTCGCGCCAGGCTCACTCCGGACTACGAGCCGGGCTGCAAGCGGCTGGTGATCTCGGGAGACTTCTACGAGACCATGCAGCGCAAGAACGTCGAGCTGGTGGTCGATCCCATCGAGCGCGTCGAGGGCCGGGGCGTGGTCACCGCCGACGGGCGCCTGCACGAGCTCGACGTGCTCGTGCTCGCCACCGGATTCCGAGCGCATCAATGGGGCGTCGATCGCGTCGTCGGCGCAGGCGGCGAGTCCCTCCAGGAGGCGTGGGCGAGGGGCACGCGCACGTATCGTTCGATCGCCGTGCCCGGCTTTCCGAACTTCTTCATGATGTGCGGCCCGAACAGCCCCATCGGAAACATCTCGGTCATCGACGTCTCCGAGACACAGGCCGGCTACATCATCGATTGCCTGGAGCGCCTGCTGCGGCCCGGCGCCGCGCCCATCATGCCCAGGGAAGACGCCACCCGCGCCTTCCACCGAGAGCTCCTCGTGGCCATGATGGGGACGGTCTGGGTGACCGGCTGCAACAGCTGGTATCTCGACCCCGACGGCGTGCCCACGCTCTGGCCGTGGAGCGCGCGCCGCTTCCACCACGACATGCGTGCGCCCCGCTTCGAAGACTATGAGGAAGTGAGCGACCGCTGACGGCCCTCACTCGCGCGTGGGCGTGATCTCGTCCATCGGATAGACCGAGGCGCCCTCTGCCGCGAGCTCGAAGAACTTCGGACCGAAGGGGTTCTCGCCGCGGATCGGCATGGAGCCGCGACGGATCGTCCAGTCCCTGGGCGCGAGCTCGCCGGCCCGCTGGAAGTGACGCTCGGCCGCCTCGGCGCGCCCCTGCTGCGCGAGATGCCAGGCCAGAGCCCGCTCGGTGCGCGCGAGCTGCGTCTCGTCCGTCGGCACGAGGCGACGGGCGCGAACCTCGTCGGCGGAGAGCGTGCCCTCGCCCTCCCGGACCCAGCGACGGATCATGTCGAGGTAGGGGGCCGAGCGCTTGCCATGAAACTCGGTGAATGTATCGGTGCCGAACTGCGCGTCGTGCGGTCGGCAGATGCGCCCCTCCTCGTCGATCCAGATGATCGTCGGGATGTTGACGATGTGATAGAGCTCGGCCACGCGATGATCCGCGTCGACGACACTGGGATGGGTTGGCCGGGCGCCCTCGATGAAGGGCCTCACGTCATCGGCGCGATCCAGCGCCACCGTGAAGGGCACGAGCCCTTCGTCGCCCAGCTCCTCGTGGAGTGCCTGCCAGACCGGCAGATCTTCGCGGCAGCCTCACCAGGACGCGTAGGCGATGAGGAGCACCTTCTTGCCCCGATGATCGGAGAGCGAGTGGAGCTTGCCCTCGAGATCGGGGAGCGTGAAGTCCGGCGCCTCGCCCGAGTCGAGCAGCGCCGCGCGATTCGCTGCCGGCGTTCCGAGCGCTGCCGCCCGCTCCTCGACATCGAGCGCCAGCGGCCGCCCCAGCAGCTCTGCGAAGGCCGCGAGGTCGAGGCCGTCGTGGGCGACGAGCGCGTCGCGATCCCGTACCGGCACGCAGCTCTCTGCCCTGCACAGGCCCTCGAGCTTGAGGACCCATCCCGTCGCGCGCTCGAGGGAGGAAGGAGCGATCCTTACGGCGTCGGCCTCGACCGCCGCGTCCACCAGCGTGACCTGGCCATCGTCGATCAGTGTGAAGGTCCCGGTCATCCTCGCCTCCTCATCTCTCGGTCATCCCTCTGTGGCTGCCTCTGTTCGCGGATCGCCTCTGTCCTGGCGTTCGATTCGACGAGCGATGGGATGCTGGCCTTCTCGAGCGAGACCGCGCGATCGACGACGGATGCCGCGCGCGCGGACGACGAATGGGTAGCGACTGCGACCGAGACCGCCAAGCGCCCGAGGAGACGCTCGTCGCGACTTCATCGAGTCGTGTACGCTCCGCCGCGGATGCTCCGTTCGAGGGCGGCCTTCTCCCGCAAGGCCCGGGCATGCCCGGGCTCGAGGGCCAGCGCCCGCTCCAGAGCGTCCAGGGCCTCCGCACGGCGCCCATCGTGGATCAGGATCCGGGCGCGCGTGTACTCGCCCTCCGCCGTCGACGCAAGCTTGTCGGCCCGATCGAGCGCCTCACGAGCCAGGTCGAGATGCCCGCGCAGCAGCAGCGCCTGGGCGAGCGCCACCTCGTGGGCGGGGTTCGCCCGCCCGAGCCAGCCGAGCCTGCTCTTCGCCCGCTCGATGCGCACCGGATCCGAGGCCAGCACCGCTCGCTCGAGCTGCCCCTGCTCGTGGAAGATCAGCAGGACGCTGAGCAGGAGCAGAGCGGCCCCGGCCCATCCCAGTCGTCGAAGCCACGGCGCTCCCCTCGACACCGGCGAACGCTCCCCGTCGACGCCCCCGGCCTCTCGCAGCAGGATGCGCGCGACCCGGCCGTCACGGAGCTTCCACACCACGCTGTCGAGCGCGAAGTGATGGAGGTTGACGACGGCCGCCGTGAGGATGAGCGTGCCCATGCTCAGCGGGCGCTCACCGAGGTAGCCGGGCGCGAAGATCAGCAGGGGGAGGAACCAGAGCGTTGCGCCGGCCAGCAGGGTCTTCACGTAGAAGCTGCCTATCTGCCTCGAGCCCCCCTCCGGCGCCGCATAGTAGCTCGTGATCCAGAGGTACTGCACGAAGTGCGCCGTGGCGATCCACATGAACGAGTAGGCGCGCGACTCGGGCGCAAGTGGATCGAGGATGCCGGAGCCTCCCAACAGGACGATCAGCATCGGCAGGGCGAACCAGAGCGCCTGCGCACCGATCACGCACGACGCGGCGAGCAGCGCGCGCCGCTGGCCGTGCCGCACGCGAACGAAGAAGTACCCGAGGCAGAGCGCGTAGGCGATGGCCACGGCGAGGGCAAGGGGCGCGCCGAGCGCACGCGGGAGATCGAGCGTCGTCAAGGTGTAGATGGTGCCCTTCGTGCTGCCCACCGCCTGCTCGGTGCGCCCGCCGCCGATGTGGAGGGCGAGGAAGACGAGCGCGTAGCTGAGAACGAAGGAGAGCTGCAGCGCGCCTCGGGTCGCCCGATCGAGGGCGACGTCTCCGCGCCGCAGGAAGAGCATCGCCACGCCGAAGTTCTGCCCGGAGTAGTGCCATGGGCTGATAGTGAAGTAGAGCGTGATGAGCAGCGAGCCGAGGAGCGGCCAGCGCATCCCGGCCAGGTAGACGACGAAGAGCAGCGCGCTGCCATGCAGGGCGACCAGCGCATAGCGATGGCGATCCGTGCGATCACCGTAGACCCGAAGGAGCGTCGCGCCGTAGTGGGGGGCTCCGAAGACCAGCGTGATGCCGGCCATGGCCGTCAGGGGCACGGCGGCGCGCAAGGTGCTGCCCGCGACGCTCTGCACCACGAAGATGGCGACGTAGAGGAGACCCGCGCCGAGGGCCAGGTCGACCGCCGGCCCGAAGAGCCACGGACCTCGCTCGCCCGGTGAGGATGACGCAGAAGTGGCACTCATCGGCAGCTCGACCCCGATCACCAGGAGATGACCGGGTTCATTCTACGCCGGCGGGGCCTCGCCGCACCAGCGCCTCGGCGCGAGGCGCTGGTAAGATGCACGCCTGCTGCCGTGTCGGAGTCGGGGCTCGCACGGGCCGGACTCCAGGGCCACCGGAGGCGGTCTGACCGGCGCTCCGGCTCAGGGCGCCGCAGCCGCCGGGGGCGCGGCCTTCACGGCGATCTCGAAGGATTGCGTCGAGCGGCCGCCATGTGCATCGGCGACCTCGATCACCACGGCGTGCCGGCCGGTGGCGCTCCGCTTCGGCTTCCAGGTGATCTGACCGGTCTCTGGATCGAACTGCGCGGCCTCCGGACCTTCGAGGAGCCGGAAGGTGAAGGTCGTATCGCCGTCGGGATCGCTGACCTCGGGGCGATAGCGGAACAGGCCCGTCGACTCGGGTGCCGGCGGGGCGGATGTGATTCGCGGCGAGGCGTTCTCCATCACGATGGCGGCGCTCGAGAGCGGAGCGCTCGAGACCCGGCCATCGTTCGCGGTGACGCGAACGCGGATCTCGTCGTTCCGCCCCACCCGGCTCTTGTCGAAGACGTCCTTGCCCGAGAGCACGACCCCTCCGTTCACGAGCCACTCGATGTCGAAGTCGACGCGATCGCCGTCGGGATCTTCCGCGACGGGTCGCACCTGCCAGTGCGGCGCGCCTCCACGGCCGTCGGCCCCCTCGATGGTCTCGACGGCGAGCTCGGTCACCCTCGGCGGACGGTTGGCGGTACGCACTCTCGCCGACATGGGCTCGCTGACGAGCTTCCCGTCGCTGGCCCTCACGTGGACCTCGATGGTCTTCCGGGTCCAGTCCTCGTCCAGCACCAGAGCGCGCCCCTCGCCGAGCACACGTCTTCCGCTCACCCGCCACTCGTACTCGAGCTCGATCGGATCGCCGTCCGGATCGTACGCCTCGACGATCGCGTGCAGGGACTCGCCGGGCATCGCGTTGCCCGGCGAGAAGGTGATCGCCTCGACCACCGGTCGGCCATCTCTCGCCGGAGCATCGACCGCCTGCACCATCGACCGACCGCTGGGTGACGGATCGGACGTCGAGTCGCCGCAGGCCAGCGCCGCCGCGACCGCGAGCGTCGAGACCAGCGCGCGCTTCACGCTCGGTGTCCACATGAGCGGCTCTCCCCTGCGAGCGCCGCTCGTGGACGCCCCATGATGGGCCTGCGTCACCGCGGGACCTCTCTCACCCGCTTCACGGAGACCAGTACGAGGCGCGCGCCGTCGCTCTCCGCCACCCATTCGACGATGGTCGTATCGGCGGTCGCCACGATCCTGCCCTTCGCGCTCACGACGTCGAAGGCCTCGAAGCTGAGCGCGTTTCCGTCCAGATCCTCGAAGGTCGTGCCCGGCCCGACCACGAAGGTCGCTCCGTCGATCTGCATCGTGCCGGCCAGCAGGTCCTTGCTGATCACGACGCCCTTCCCGTACACCCGCGAGTCCGCCGCGGCCGGGCTCGCGATCGCAAGGACTGCGGCGACCAGAAGCCCCATCGCCGCCGTGAGCAGTCCGCACCGCGCACCGATCCAACACGATTGCACAGTCATCAGTAGATCTCCCGCCAGTAGAGGAGCGTCTTGCCGCCGGAGGGAATGTCCGGCGCCTTCAAGCTCTCGAGATCGGCACCGCTCTTCTCGATGAAGACGATGTTGTCCTTGCCGTCGACACCCACCGAGACCTGCGGATCGGTGGGCATGCCATCTCCCATGCTCACGCCCCGCTGAGGCGCGCCGTTCGAGTCGTTGAAGTAGGCCCCCCCGCAGGCGACGTTGAAGACGTAGAGCTTCCCGGTGCCCTTCGCCGTACACGGATCACCGCTGCTGGAGGGCATGAAGGTGCCCACGAGGACGAAGCCCGCGAAAAGCTCGATGTTCGTCACGACCTTCTCGCCATCCGCGAGCTTGAAGAAGAAGCCGCGGGTGGGGATGGAGGTGCAGGCCTGCGTCGCCGAGAGGTCGGTCAGACTCGCCTCATCGAGGGTCGAGAGGGCCGGCGAGAGCATCTCGAAGGGGTCGTCGTCGCGCAGCGTGTAGATGCGGTTGTTCTCGTCCGCGCTGGCATCGCCCGGCGCGTTGATGGCGTTGCGCTCACCCGTCCCGAAGGAGTACCAGAGGTTGCCGCTCGCGAAGCCCGCGCTCGGCGGGAAGAAGATGCTCTTGTAGTACTGGTCCGCACCGATGCTCACCACCGGGGCGGCGAAGAACTTCTTGAGCGGCCAGCTCGGCTGGGTGTAGTCGCCGACGTTCGAGCTGTCGTTGACGCGATCCTCACCGACGTCGCTGATCACCCACTTCCAGAGCTGACCCCCGAGGTCTCCCACGAGCACCACGTCGGCGAACCCATCGAAATCGAGGTCGTAGACCGCCGGCGTGGACGCGATCGCGTAGACCATGTCGCGCTGCGGATCCCCCGCCGCGGCGCCGGGCTCGAACTTCTTCATGGCGAGGAGCTCGCCCGTCTTGACGTCCACCATCAGAATCGCGCGCCCCTCGATGGCCGTGGCGTCGTAGTTCGTCCGATCGTTCGGATCGCCGTTGGCGCTGTAGCCGCCACTCACGATCATCACCCAGCGTTCGTAGCCGTCTCCGAGGTTGTCGTCGCCGTCGATCGCCACGCGCACGCGCGTGATGATCGGCTGACTCCAGGACTCGCCGAGGTACGGGAGGATCGAGGTCGCGACGTTGACGTCGTCCGGATCGCTCTCCGGCGGGAAGTCCCAGACGTGTCCCGGATAGTTCGCATCCGACGGGTCGGTGACGTCCAGGGCGTAATAGGTACGGCCACCCTCGCGAAGGCCACCGAAGAGGTAGCTACGCCACTCGACACCGGAAGCGGCCTTCGTAGTGCTCGTCGGCATCGGGTGGATCCAGACGTCCGCCGCCTGCGGCGAACCGTCCACGTAGTACTGGCGGCTCGTCGGATCATCGATATAGAGCTGCTTGACGTTCTTGCGGGATTCCCACGGCATGAAGCCGAAGACCTCTACGCCCGTGCCACGGTCATAGCCCGGGGGTGTCGCACCGGACTGCCAGGCTCCGGCAGCGAAGGCGTGGAGGAATCCGTCGTTGGCCCCAGCGTAGATGACGCGAGGCCTGGTCTTGAAGGTGGTCGCGAAGGTCGAGTAGGACGGCTCGCCCATCGCCGCGTTCGGACTGCCCACGATCACAGGGGCGGAGTGGAAGATGTCGCCCAGCCGCCAGCTCCGTTCGGTGCAGCTGCGGGCAGCGCTCACGTTGCTGCCGCTCACGCCCGTGCCGAACTCGCAGCCCCGCACGTAGCTGATGATCTCCTCGCTCAGGCCCTCGGCGTTGAGGGCCTTCGAGCCGGGATAGATCGGGTTCGGGGCAGGGATGCCGGGGACTGCGAAGGCCTGGAGGTCCAGGTGGGTGTACGTGAGCGCGGCGTTCGTGAATGCGGCGCGGCTGGTGATCGTCCCACTCAGCGTGGTCGTATAGAGCTTTCGCGAGCTCGCGGTGGGGACCTGGTTCCCGGCATCCCAGAAGGGGGCCGCTCCCGAAACGAAGGGCCCGCTGTTGCACTCGCCCGCATCCGGATCGGTCAGCGGACAGGCGTTGTTGCTGTCGAAGAGGTTGCCCACGGCATCGATGCCGAAGGCCCGGAGGTGGCCCTGCCAGAACGCCGACTTCGCGTTCGGCAGGAAGAAGCTGGTGTAGAAGTCGCCGCCGGCCGCGGTCCGGGTCGAGGGCACCGTGGCCGCGGTGAAGGACTGCGACTTCTCGATGATGTCTGTCACCGCCTTGACGATGGCCTCGGTGAGCTCTTCGGCATTGTTGCTGGTGAAGAAGATGCCGTTGCCGTTGTCGGCCGTCTGCGAGAGCAGCGTATTCGCTGCGCCCGCGGTGGTGAAGCCGATCGTGTAGGTGTCGATGGACTGCGTGCCGGTGATGTCGGGTCGCATGTCCTCTTCGTGCATGAACTTGGCGATATCGTCGAGGTAGAAGCCCGACTCCGAGCTGTCGCCCGGCGTCTCGGTCTCCGAGTCGCCATCGTAGTTCCCGATCAGGTTGCCGAAGCTGCTGAAGCCGGCCGCGGTGGAGGACGGGGCGGCGTCGAAGTCGTCGCGCGTCGCCTCACCGTCCGTGATGATGATGACGAAGTTCTTCTGGCAGGAGTACTGGATCGGATCGCCGGGCACCGTAGGGGGCCCTGCCGAGCTCTCGGCGC
Organism: uncultured Spirochaetaceae bacterium; assembly: GCA_964594405.1. Lineage (GTDB taxonomy): Bacteria > Myxococcota_A > UBA9160 > UBA9160 > UBA4427 > CAZQMY01. The sequence continues at coordinate 9,860 of CAZQMY010000098.1, forward strand.
CGCCCCGATTCGCTGTCGACGTCGAGTAGTCGTAGATGGGGAAGGTCCCCGATGTGACGCCAGCGGCCTGCTGAGTCGCGCTTCGCCCCATGAAGTAGGTGTAGATCTGGAAGAGCGTCTCGCCCAGAGGCGTCCAGCTGTCGCCCTTCTCGCCCACGATCGCGGTCTCGAGGGCGGCCTTGTGGGTGGCGTCGCTGTCGGCGATTCCGACCCGGAGATAGCCACCGTTGGGGTCGTTGCCGTTGCTGTCGTTCGGCTCACGGAAGACCGAGAGGCCGAAGCGCACCGACTTGGCCGCCTCGATGCGGCAGATCGTGTCCAGCACCACCTGCTTGGCCGCCGTCATGCGGTTGCGCTGGTACTTGGCGTAGGTCACCGGGAGGCCGCCGTTCGAGCAGGTCCGCGTGCCGTTGGCGGAGTCGTCGATGTCGCTCTGGTACGCATCGGCCGCGTCGCTGAAGAGCCAGTTCAGGTAGCGGCCCGAGACGCGCGTATTCCCGTTGGAGCTCGGATCGTGGTAGACGGTCCGGGTGTTTCCGCAGCGCTCGATCGTCACGTTGCTACCGAGCGAGTACTCGGAGTCGTTGTTGTAGTGCGCGCACGTGGGCGTCGCCGTGGGATCAAACTTGGGATGCCAGACCAGATTGTTCATCGAGCCGGAGTTGTCCATCAGGATCGCGACGTTCGGAGAGACGGACGTCGTGAACAGGAAGAGATCGGCATCGACGCTGGAGCCGGCGGGACGAGGCAGGACGAGCGCAGAGCACGCCGCGATCACCGCGGCGGCGCACCTTCGCATCCTTCCACTGGGGTGAATAGAGGGGCGAACGAGCTTCGACATGGTCACTCCAACTCCATCCGGCGCCAGGCCGGATCAGCTTCCTCGCATGATGCCGATCGCCGCCTCGACCCGGGCGACGGAGCCACCCGGGCCGGTACCTCGGACGTTCAGCTTCCAGTACTGCACCTGGTAGCGCGGGCCCCCTCCGCCCACGCGAAGGTTCATACCATTCGCACCGACGGCGCCGAGATCCTCTACCGGCTGCGCGACGGTGGGATCGGGTCCGTAGGAAGGTTGACCGTGGGGATAGAGCGTGCTGTCTCCGAGGGTCGAGGTCGTGATCTCGGGTGCCGCGGCGCCGTTCATGTCGGCCTGCACCTGCGCGAGACCGGCCTCGGCGGCGTGCAGTGCGGTTCGGCTCCGCGCCTGGAAGCCCGACACCTGCTGATCGCCCATCACCGTTCGCAGCGTCGAGAGCCCGAGCAGGGAGAGGGCGACCATGATCACCATGGTCACCAGCATGGCGGTGCCCGATTCACGGACTCGCGTGCCGTCGTCCATCATGCTCACATCTGCACCCTTCTACCGAGGTTCCTGAGTCGGACCACCGCGGTGTAGGCCCGTCGACGGAAGCCATCCGTACCGGCCGGGAAGATCCGATTCTCCGTGGCGATCGGGCTGTAGCCCGCGAAGTCGGGATCCACCGTGCGTCCGCGAAGCACGACGTTCACGCGCACCTCGCGCAGCTGTCCTGCGTCGCGACCCAGCGCGGTGTAGTCGGGCCCGGTGCCGTCGCCGAAGTACTCTCCGGCGTCGATCACATTGTCCGTGTCGAGATCGAAGAAGAGAGCGATCTGGATGTCTTCGACGCCCGACGCGAGCTGGAGCGGACCCCGGAAGAGGTTGCCGTTGTTGTCGACCGAGTAGCGGATCGCGGGCGCCATCACGATGTTGGGCACCTCGCCGGGCACGGGAACGGGCCCGAGCCCGCCGCTGTCGAGCTGTACGGCGATGCGATTCGGTGCGTCGACGGCGACGATGCGGCCGCAGGCAGAGCCTCGACCCGGATTCGCAACGTCGGCGACGATCACGTGGTTGTCGACCCGGTAATCCGAATCGGGGACCATGTCCCCATTCGTGTCGAAGGCGGGGTCGGGCGTCCCGGTCTCGAGGACGAGCGTATCCACGGTGACCAGGCTGCCGTTGCCGGGCACGTTGACCGCGCCGACGACGGTGGTGGCGAGCACGGGCGCCAGATCCACGCCGGGCGTGATCACCTGCCAGTCGGAGACGTAGAACTCGTCCGCCTTGTCCGTCGAATCGACGCCGCAGTAGGCCAGCGAGTCCTCGACCATGAATCCGGTGTGCCTGAAGTCCCGCTCGATCAGCGAAGCGATCTGTCGAGCCTGCTGCTGAAGGTCGACGGAGTCCTCGATCGCCTGCGCTTTTCGCTGCGAGGTCGTCATCGTCCCGAAGACCATCATCAGGATCACGCCGAGGACCGCGGCGACGATCATGAGCTCGATCAATGTGAAGCCGGCTCGTCTCATGGCTCAGAGGGCCTCGAAGTTGTTGCGCACGCCGGAGAGGGTGAACTGCCGCGCCCGGCCGCTCGCTTCGGTCCAGGCGACGCGTACGTCGATGGCGCGGACGCGCCCGGGCACGACGGCCGTGACCCTCCACTGGACGGTATAGGTGACATCGGGCTCGGTGCGCGCCATCACCGCCTGGGCGGGGCCCGGCGCCGTCCACGCCGCCACCGGGATGCTCGCCCAGCTCAGCCCCTGCAAGCGCTCGAGCTGCGAGGCCGCGATCACCGAGGCCTGCGTGAAGTGACGCCCACGCTGACTACCACGCATGGACTCGAGCTGGACGTTCGCCATCGCGAGCAGTCCGAAGCTGAGGATCATCAACGCGATCATCAGCTCGATCAGCGTGAGTCCAGCGCGCGATCGGGGGCTGCGCGCGGCGCGGGTGTCGACATCATTGCACTTCATTGCGCTTCGATATTGCACTTCGATCTCGGCACGATGAGGATCCTCAGAGTGTCCATCGGGCATTGGCGCGGTCCCAGACGTGCACCCGGGCGATTCCGAGGGGACCCAGCACGACGGCCTGGTCGCGCGTGCCGTTGGTGAAGTAGATGCCGCCATTCCCGGAGCCCAGCGGCCCGGAGGCGCAGGCCGTGTCCACGGCGACGGGCGTTCCGTCGGGCCGGAACAGCACCCAGGTGGCGGCGGTCGCCGCCGGTGTGCGGAAGCTCGAGCCGCTCGCGGAAGGCCGCGGCGAGACGTCGCCGGGCGCCTTCGTCGTGCCCGCGAGCGTGTAGCCCCAGGAGAGCTCGTCGACGGGTGCGATGGTCCGGATCGGCTCACCAGCGTCGATCTGACAGTTCTGATCGGGCGAGCCGGTCGGCCCGTCGTCGAGAATGAGCACCGCCGCCGGGTCGCCGCTCGTGTCGAGCAGCGCGTTGCCCGCGACGTCCCCCGCACCACCGATGGCGAAGAAGACCAGGTGGTTGCGACCGGTCCGCATCGCCTCGACCCGGGCCAGATTGAACGCGCTCGCCACCGCGAAGGCCATGTCGTTGGCCGTCTGATCGGTGAGATATCGCTGAGTGCTCGGGATCGCCAACGACATCATCACGGCGATGATCGCGCCCACGATCATCACCTCGGTGATCGAGTAGCCCGAGCGCCTCGTAGCCCGCCGATCACCGCCAGATCTCTTCGTCGATGCAGCCATGTTCCGCACTTCCAATCCCGGAATCGGGTGAAGACCGAACATTCATATCGGCAAGGAAGGGGGTCCCCTGAAGTTTCTCCACGGCTCTCTACTGACACAGTAATTTTCGAGCGTAGACGCAGCCGGGAGCGCCCGTACGTGATGCAGAGCGGCGGCGGCAAGGTCGGGCGAGGGAAGGGGTCGACGGCGCCTGTCTGACGGTTCCGATCAGATCGGAGCGCTCTGCCCCACGGCTGCCCATGGTGGAGCGCCGAAGGCCCGGGGGCCTCAGTCGCGATCCTTGCCGCAGCTCGGGCAGCCATCGGCCCCGAGCACCCTCCGCTGGAGGCCGGCGGGATCATCGAGGCGGGCGGGCGGAGCCATCAGGTCGCGCGAGAATGCGCCGCCGGGGGCGCCTTCTTGCAGGGTCGACGCTGGCCGTCGACGCCTCCTTCCCCGCGAAGACAGCGATTCCTGAGAATGGCGCCCGCGCTTCAGCCGCGCTCCCCCGAGCCCAGCAGTCCGGAACCCTTCGCCGCCGAGGCGCCCTCGACCCCGCGGCGCAGCACGATCTCGCGCCCCGCCTTTCGGCCGTGCTCGCGTGCTTCGTGCCCCCCGCCATGGTGGTAGGTGCGCACGCTCACGCGGCGGTGCCGCCGCTTGAAGTAGGCGCCGAGCTGGGGATCTCCGATCCAGATCAGTCCCATGCCCACGTGCTCCTTTCGCTGCGCCTCCAGGCGATCCCGGAAGCCCGTCATCACCCCCGCGATGAAGAGCCGACGATCGCGATTGCCCCGGATCCCCTGCGCTCGCTTGTGCTCGTCCCAGAGCCTGTCCGCCGTGCGGCTCACGTACGCGTGGACGTAGTCCGCGAGGGCCACGTTCTCACGGCGCCCGCAGACCTCCAGCACGCGCCCCCAACGTCCGTCCCCCGGGCGAAACGCGTGCACCCAGATCACGTCCACGAAGAAGTGCTCCTGGAGGATCGTCGCCAGGAGCCGCTCGGCCTCGGACGTGCGCCCCGTCACGCGGCCCAGCTGCCGGCTCGTATAGCCGTCTGCGCGATCCGCGCTCGCCTGGTCGATGTTGTGGCGCAGCATCAGCCGCTGCGCGACGCGCGCGGCGCTCTGCGCCTCGTGCTCGTTCGCGCTCTGCGCCAACGAGAGCAGCTTTCGCACGCGATCGAGGAGGGGATGGTCACCATCCCCCTGCCCCGGCTCGCCCGTGGCGGCCGCCTCGATCCCCCGCTCGTGGCAGATCCGACGAAAGGTGGGCCCGTGGGGAGGCTCGTCCACAGCCGCATGCACTTCGGCCACGTATTGGTGCGCCATCTCGTGCTTGAGCACCTCCATCGCCGGCCCCCAGCCCCGCTCGAAGAGGAGCCTACGCGAGATCTCGATGGTGCGATGGCTGGGATCCCAGCGCCCGAGGCGAAGCGACGAATCCCCGAGCCGAAAGGCCGGGAGCGACAGGCGCCCTTCGAAGAGCAGCTCATTCAGCTCGTGGTGCGCGTCGCGCAGCGCGCGCAGCGTCGCGCGCGCGAGGTCTCCCTCGAGCTGCTCCCAGGCCCTCGCCCTGCCCTGCTGCTGCCCGCCCCTGCAACCCGAAATCGCCGCTCCCTCCCTCCCGCCTCGCGTCGGCCCGCCCCCCTATGATGACCGATCGAGGCGCTATGGTCTCGAGCATCAAGGTAGACCCTCTGCCACCGACGCGAAGGTCCCCGTGAGCACACTTCCCCTCCCCTTCGACAACAGCTACGCGCGCCTGCCCGAGCGCTTCTTCGCGGCGCTGCCGCCCTCGCCCGTCAGGGCGCCCACGCTGATCGCCCTCAACGAGCGCCTGGCCGACGAGCTCGGTCTCGACGCAGGCTGGCTCCGATCGCCAGAGGGGATCGCCATGCTCGCGGGCAACGCCGTGCCGGAGGGCGCGGCCCCGCTCGCCATGGCCTACGCGGGCTTCCAGTTCGGGAACTGGGTGCCCCAGCTCGGCGACGGACGCGCCATCCTGCTCGGCGAAGTGCTCGATCGGTCCGGCCATCGCCGGGACATCCAGCTCAAGGGCTCGGGCCCCACCCCCTTCTCCCGCGGCGGGGATGGCCGAGCCGCCCTCGGCCCCGTGATGCGCGAGTACATCGTCAGCGAGGCCATGGCACGCCTCGGGGTCCCGACCACGCGCGCCCTCGCCTTCACGCTCACCGGCGAGCGCGTGATGCGCGAGTCGGCCCTCCCGGGCGCCGTGCTGACGCGCGTCGCCAGCAGCCACGTCCGGGTCGGCACCTTCCAGTATTTCGCGGCCCGCCGGGACGAAGAGGGCCTGGCGCTCCTCGCCGACTACGTCATCGACCGACATCATCCGTCATGCCGGGAGCAGGATGCCCCCTACGTCGCCCTGCTCGACGCCGTCCTCCAGAAGCAGGCCGAGCTGGTCGCGCATTGGCTATCCATCGGATTCATCCACAGCGTCATGAATACCGACACCACCCCGATCTCCGGCGAGACGGTCGACTACGGCCCCTGCGCATTCATGGACACCTACCGAGCCGCCATGGTCTACAGCTCCATCGACCATGGCGGCCGCTACGCCTTCGCGAACCAGCCCGGCATCGCGCAGTGGAATCTCGCGACCTTCGCCCAGGCCCTCCTCCCCCTGCTGGCCCCCGAGGAGGAGGCCGCGGTCGAGGCGGGCAACGGAGTCCTCCGTACCTTTCCCGATCGATTCAGCCGGGCGTACCTCGCCCGCATGCGAGCGCAGCTCGGCCTCTTCGAGGAATCCGAGCAGGACGCCGCCCTCTACCAGGCGCTGCTCGACTGCATGG
>CAZQMY010000099.1:0-16132 GCA_964594405.1 uncultured Spirochaetaceae bacterium
GTCCTGCACGCCGACCACCGCGCACTCGGCCACATCGGGATGGTGGGCCAACACCTCCTCCATGCCGCCCGTCGACAGCCGATGTCCCGCGACGTTGATGATGTCGTCGGTTCGACTCATGATCCAGAGGTAGCCGTCCTCGTCGATTCGACCGGCGTCGCCGGTCTCGTAGTACCCCGGGAAGCGTGAGAAGTAGGACTTGCGGCAGCGCTCCTCGTTCCGCCAGAGGCCGATCAGGCAGCCCGGAGGCAGAGGAAGCTTCACGACGATGTTGCCCGTCTCTGCGTCGGGATCCGCGGCCTCACCGTCGTCGCTCAAGACGCGGATGTCGTAGCCGGGCACGGCGCGGGTGGGCGAGCCGTGCCGCACGGGGAGCAGCTCGATGCCCATGCAGTTCGCCGCCATGGGCCAGCCCGACTCCGTCTGCCACCAGTGATCGATCACCGGGATGCCGAGCGCCTTCTCCGCCCAGTCGACGGTGTCGGGATCTGCGCGCTCACCGGCGAGGAAGAGTGCGCGCAGCTTCGAGAGATCGTGTCCCGCCACTCCCTTGGCCTCCGGGTCCACCCGCTTGATGGCGCGGAAGGCAGTCGGCGCGGTGAAGAGCGCGTTCACCCCGTGCTCGGCGATCACACGCCAGAACGCGGAGGCATCGGGCGTCCCCACCGGCTTCCCCTCGTAGAGGACCGTGGTGCACCCGAGCAGCAGCGGCGCGTAGACGATGTAGCTGTGACCGACGACCCAGCCGATGTCCGACGCGGCCCAGAAGACGTCGCCGGGCTTCATGCCGTAGACCGCCTCGAGGCTGAAGCGAAGCGCCACCGCATGGCCACCGTTGTCGCGCACCACGCCCTTGGGAACCCCCGTCGTCCCGGACGTGTAGAGGATGTAGAGCGGATCCGTCGCTTCCACCGTCACGCACTCGGTGGGCTCGGCCTGGGATACAGCCTGCTCGAAGTCGACGTCACGCCCCGGCTCGAGCTCCACCGGGCACTGGCTGCGCTGGAGGACCAGGCACCGCTCGGGAGCGTGCTCTGCGATCTCGAGTGCACCGTCCACGAGCGGCTTGTACTCGACCACGCGATTGGGCTCGAGGCCGCACGAAGCCATCACGAGCAGGCGCGGCTCCGCGTCGTCGATGCGCGTGGCGAGCTCGCGAGACGAGAAGCCGCCGAACACGACAGAGTGCACGGCGCCGATGCGCGCGCAGGCGAGCATCGTCATCACGGCCTCGGGCACCATCGGCATGTAGACGAGCACGCGGTCGCCGCGCTGGACGCCGAGCGCCCTCAGCGCACCAGCGACCCGGGCCACCTCGTCATGCAGCTCGGCGTAGGTGAAGCGCTTCTGGGTGCCGGTGATCGGGCTGTCGTAGATCAACGCGGTCTGCGCGGATCGCTCCGGCAGATGACGGTCCAGGGCGTTGTGACAGGTGTTCATCTGCGCCCCGACGAACCACCGCGGCAGGGGCTCGACATCGGGTTCGATCACCGTGTCCCAGCGCCGCTCCCAATCCAGGGCCTCTGCCTGCTCGGACCAGAAGGCCGCGGGCTCCTCGAGGGATCGTCGCAGGACCTCGTCGTGGCTCGTATTGCGCAGCGGCGTGTCGTCTTGTTCTCGCATGCGCCGAGTATAAACGCAACGCGCCGATGGGAAGGGCGAAGTCCGATCAGTGGCCCAACTTCTCGAGTCGCTGCTCGAGCTCGCGCTTCGCCCGTGCATACGCCTCGAGGCAGGCCGCCACACGGTCGCTGCAGCCCGTGACATCCGCGGCGCGCCCGAGGTGCTGCAATTCGTCGCAGAGTGCGGCCAGACGCAGCGCTCCGACGTTTGCACTGGCAGACTTCAACGTATGCGCCGAACGCTGCAGGCCCTCGGCGTCCCCGGCGGCGCTGGCCGCATCGATGCCGGCGGCCAGCGATCGTGCATCGCTCAGGTATTGCGCAATGAGCTCGCCGATGAACTCGACGTCGCCATCGGCGAGCTCCTCGAGGCCGGCAAAGGCTTCCTCATCGATGGCAGCCGGGTCGTGATCACTCATGAAGACGTCGTCTCCCGTAGCACGGATGGAACTCGCATCGCTGAATCCCTATCGCCCTGATCCCGCACCGACTGAACTGGGCTCCGGGATCCTGCGCAGAATCGGGCTCTTGCCCGGCGTCCTCTGGGCTCATCCACGGTGGCGCCGCTCGGGTCTTCGCGCGGCCGCGTGCTCGCGGATTCGGGACCGGGCGGCGCCCCTCAGCCCGCGCTCTTGGGCGAAGCCGGCGGCACATCGCCCGAGACCGGCTCCTCGGACTCGGCCGGCTCCTCGGCGTAGAAGACCTCCACCATCAGGATCGCGACGCCCACGACGATGGTGCTGTCCGCGATATTGAAGGTGGGCCAGGTGTAGGTGGCCGTGAGCTGGAACTCGAGCCAGTCGATGACCTCGCCGTAGACGAGGCGATCCGTCAGGTTGCCGACGGCCCCCCCCATGATCATGCCCAGGGCCGAGGCCGCCAGCCGGCTGTCGGGCTCGAGCTGGCGCAGGAAGACCACCAGCAGCACCAACGCAACGAGGGCCGCGCCGATGAAGAAGAGCATCCGGTACTCGACGGGGCCATCGGCGAAGAAGCTGAAGGCGCCGCCGGGATTGCGCACGTGGGTGATCGTAAAGAAGTCATCGATCACCGTGAGCCGCTCGCCGTAGTGGAAGCGATGCACGATCATCGTCTTGCTGATCTGGTCCAGCGGCAGCGAGACCAGTAGGAAGGCGAGGAACCACTTGAGCTTCGTCGTCATGGTGACCCGAGACTATCACGCCCGGAGAGGGCTCGCGTCACCTCGAGCCCTGGGCACGCGCTCAGGCGGGCTCGCGGGCCCTCATGCCTGCTCGAGAAGCTGCTCGAGTCGATGACGCGCCGCCTCGAAGGGGTCGGTCCCGCTCGGGCCTCGCCGAGGCCTCGGCGCTCCCATGAAGAGCGGGTGCAGAGCATGGATCAGAAGAAAGCCCCACAAGGCGAACGCCCAGGAGATCGGCGAGGGGCCGACCAGGAAGCCCGCCAGCGCCAGGCCGGCGATCAGGAGCAGCCCTTCCACCACGAGCCGACGCACTCGCCGCCGCCCCGCGTGCAGCAGCGCACGCTGAGCGGCGAGGACCCCCGCGAGCAGGACGGCGAGCGCGACCAGTCCGCGACCCGTCGCATCCGGGACGATGGCAAGGGCCGCGCATCCGACCAGCAGCACGCCCAGCGCGCGCCCCACCGACCCGCGCCAGCGGGAGGCGCTCACCGCGGCCGCGCCCGCGGCGGTGCCGAGCAGGTGGAGGGCGAGCGCAGCGCCCGTCCCCAGCCGGCCGGCCCCCAGCATCAGCGTCGCCGGCAGCGCGCCTGCGGCCAGCGCCGCGAGAGCGATGGACCATGCCAGCCTTCGATCGCCGCTCATGACTCGGCTCCTTCCAGGTTCGTGCCCGCCCCGCGGCGGCGGAGCAGCTCGAGCTCCACCTCCTCTTCGCGAACGGGCGCCCCCGTACCGCGGATCCCCTCCGCGCCCTCTGCGCGCTCCGCACGCATGCGCGCGAGCTGTGCTGCGACCCGCTGCTCGAGCGCTTCGAAGGCCGCGCCCTGCTCAGTGGTCCGGCGCGTCAGGCGCTCGCGCTCCGCCTCGCGCCGCTCGATGCGGTCGGCCAGGCGCGCCAGTGCCTCGCGGAGGGGCAGGAGCTTTCGGATGGCGAAGCGGGCGAGCTCCTCCTCGCCACGGGCCAGGGCGAGGCCGACGTCCTCGTCCAGGGCGTCCGCATCCCTGCGCATGAGCGCGAGCTCTTCGCGATCCCGTCTCAACGCCTCGCTGAGGGTGCTCAGCTCGGCGCGCTCTCGGCCGAGCGCCTGCTCGGCGTCGCGCAGGTGCTGCTTGAGCAGCAGCCCGCGCTCTTCCAGCTGGTCCATCACACCGTGGGCGTCGGCGCGTAGGAGCGTCATCATCCGATCCAGGAGCTTCATCTCGATTCCTCCTCGATGCCGTGGGAGAGGCATCGACATGATTGGGTCTAGTCCTCGACGTTGCGCGCGCCCTTTCGACGCGCGGCGTAGCCCTCGTCGACGTACCGCTTGCGCATCCGATTGATCGACGCGTCGTCCTTCGCCTCGAGCGCGCGCCCCAGCTCTTCCTTCATGGCGGAAACCTCGCCGAGGGCCTGCCTCACCTTCTCGCTCTTCAGCTTCGCGTTCATGGGCTCCTGCCGGGTCTCGAAGTGCTCCAGCCTGGCCCGCGCGGCCTCGCCGTCGCCGCGCTGCAGCGCACTGGCGACCGCCTGCTTGAGCGCGCCCAGCTGCTCGTCGGTGACCTGATCGGCCCACGCCCCCTCGTCGAGCTCCGCCAGGAACTGCTCCTCGGCAACGACCCGCGCCACGGCCGGCGCCTGCGCGAAGCGAAGCCGCTGGAGTCGGCCTCCGTCCGCCATGCGGTAGCCCAGCTCGAATTCGCCCAGCTCGATTCCTTCGCTTCGAGGCCCATCGTCGACGCGGAGGCCGAGCCAGATCCGGCGCTCCTGACCGGCGAAGAGGTCGCCTGGACGGAAGCTGACGACCCGGCCATTGCGCTCGAGCGGGTAGCCGGCCGCGCTCATCAGCTCGATGCCCGGCGCGAGCTCGACGCGCACCTCGAGCGCGCGGGCGACGGACTGTCGCGCGGCGCTGAACTCGCCGGCGAAGACCTTGGCCAGCCCTTCAGGGTGCCGGACGTAGTAGAAGTTGCCCGTGCCCGCGTCGGCGAGCGAGCTCATGAGGCGCTCGTCGAAGCCCTCGCCCACGCCGACGGCGCTCAGCGCATACTCCCCGCGCACCGCGCTTCGAGCGCGAGAGATCAGCCCCTCGAAGGAGTGATCGCCCTCGTTGGCGTGCCCATCGGAGAGCAGCACGACGCGGGTGGCGCGACCGGACAGGCGCTGATCCTCGACCATGCGGATCGCGGCATCGAGACCGGCGGCCATGTTGGTTCCGCCGCCCACCTCGATGCGCATCAGCTGGCGACGCCAGCCCGAGCGGCTGGCGGGCGCCGCGGCGGTCAGCGGAACCTCGATCTCCGCGCCGCTCGAGTAGCTCACCAGCGCGAAGCGATCGCCGTCGGCGAGCTGCTCGAGGAGCGTCGCGATCGCCGCCCTGGCATGCGCGATGGGCTGCCCCGCCATCGATCCGCTGCGATCGAGCACCACCACGAGATCGGTGGCCACGCCGGTCGCGGCTCGGTCGGCGGGCGCGTCCGCCGCCAGCCGAAGCTCCATGTTGACCAGCCCGTCGCCGCCCGAGAGCACCGATGTGCGATCGAGCCGTCCGGAGAAGTGCACGGGACCGGTCTTCGGCGCGGTGAACTCGAGGGGACCGGTCCCGGACGTCGCCGCCGGGCTCCCGTGGCCCGCCATGCGCGCGGCGACACCGCCGGCAAGGGTAAGCATGAGCAGCACCACGACGCCCATCACGCGTCGTCGATAGCGCGATTCGCTCTCCGAGCCTCCGATCGGATTCTCGGCATTCTCCATCTCTTCCATCATGATTCGAACTCCTCTGCTTGCTGATCGGGGCCGCGGCCCCGGGATCGCCCTGCACCTTGCTAGACGATGGATCGATGTGTAGACGAGGCCCGCGCGACGCACCGTCAAGAGGGCGTAAAGAGCGCTGCTCGGTGTTTACGCGCGGTTTACGGAAACGGCGCTGCAAAGTCCCTAGACTGCGCGCGAAGGGAACGACGCGCATGAGCGAGAACGCCGGAAGACCGGGAAAGGCCAGGCTGCCCATTCTCGTGGTGGAGGACGAGGCGGCGATCCGCAGTGGGCTCTGCGACGTGCTGGCCTTCAACGGCTATGCGCCCGAGGGCGTGGAGCGGGGCGACGACGGGCTGGATCACGGGCTGCGCGGTGACCACGCCCTCGTGTTGCTCGACCTGATGCTGCCGGGCATGAGCGGCTTCGAGGTCTGCGCCGCGCTGCGGGAGGCCAGGCCCGCGCTGCCGATCCTGATGCTCACCGCCCGGGGTGCCGAAGAGGACGTGCTGCGCGGATTCCGCGCCGGTGCCGACGACTATGTCACGAAGCCCTTCTCGGTGGCCGAGCTGCTCGCGCGCGTCGAGTCCCTGCTCAGACGCTCGGGCGCAGTGGCCCGCATCGAAGCCGCGGAGGAGCCCTTCGCGTTCGGACCCTGGACCATAGCGCCCGGGCCGGCTGAAGCGGCCTGCGGTGACCATCGCGTGGAGCTGACGCGTCGGGAGGTGGAGCTGCTCGCCGCGCTGTGCCGGGAGAGCGGGCGGATCGTGAGTCGACGCGCGCTCCTCTGCGAGGTCTGGGGCTTCCCCGACCCCGACCGTGTCGAGACCCGCACCGTCGACATGCACGTCGCCAAGCTGCGCAAGAAGCTCGACGGCCCCGAAGGATCGCTCATCGAGACGATCCGGGGCGAGGGCTATCGGTACGCGGGATGAGACGCCTGCGGATCGCCATCGCCGCCATCGCCCTGAGCCTGGCCGTGCCGATCGGACTGCTCATCCATCGCGCCGTGGAGAGCATCAGATTCGAGCGCACCATGCGACACCGTGCAGTGACGGATCGAATCTTCGACGAGCTCGAACGTGCGCTCTCCGAGTGGCTCGCCCGGGAAGAGGGCCGGCCCGTGGATCACTACCGCTTCTACATGCGCCGAGACGAGGCGCTGCGCTCGCCGCTGAGCGAGCGCCCTGCCGAGCCCTTCATCGTCGCCTACTTCCAGGTCGACCCGGATGGCGGAATACGCTCACCGCGCGTGCCCCGCCAGGAGGAGATGGCGCTGGCCACCGCGCGCGGCCACTGGCCTCCCGCGCCGGGTACGGACACATCGCTCGAGGAACGCACCCTCGAGGGTGTGGTGGCACCGTTCTGGCGGCGCCAGGCGCAGCTGGAGTCCTCGCACGAGCGCGAAGCCGGTACGGGGGCGGCGTCCTCGCGCGTGGAAGGGAGCGATCTGCTCGCGCGCTCCGATGTTCCGACGCCGGGAGGCGGCGAGCGAGAGGGGGCGCTCCAGCCGGCCGATGGGGGCAGCGTCCGGAACGACGAGAAAGCGCCGGCTCCGAGCAAGCAGCGCGCGAAGCGGCCGGCTACTGCCTACGAGGTGCTCGAGAGCTTCAACCTCGGCGCACGACAGCGCCTGGAGCGCAAGCAGGTGGTGGTGGAGCAGGAGACGGCGCTGAGTGAGGAAGACGCCGCGCGCGATGACTCGAGGCAGCGAGGAGAGCGCGTTCCCCGCGACGCGAACCGTTCCGATGAGGACCGCCTCCTCTCCTCGGCGGTCCAGGCGCCGACCGCGCCGCCGGAGGCCTCTGCCGAGTCCCGGTCGTCCGCGGTGTACGGGGCGACTGCCGACGACGTCCGGCCCTCACGCTCTGGCGAGGCGTATTCCGAGCCTTCACCATCGGCCGCTCGTCCGCCATCGACGCGCCCCCGGATCGACGCGTTCGAAGACGCCGAGCCGATCCGGATCGTCCGCAATCCCATGGCGGGCGAGCGCCTCGACGCGGAGCGGCTGCTGCTCTATCGCACGGTGCTGGTGGGCCGCGAGGGCTATCGGCAGGGCATGGTGATCGACCTGACCGCGCTCGGTCGCTGGCTCGAGACACGTGTCATCGCGCCGAGCAGCCTGGCGGATGCCGTGCGGCTCGAGTTCGGTGTGACCGGGCCGACGCCCGTCGCTGCCGCTCATGGTGCAACGCACCGATTCGCCGCGCCCTTCTCGGCTCTGGACGCACGGATCACGCTCGCGCCGCTGGCGGGCGTCGGGAGCGCACGCACGATCTACATGCTCGCGGCCGTGCTGGTGGTCGTGGCCCTCGTCGGCCTCTTCGCCCTCTACCGCATGGTCGCCGTGGCGCTGCACTTCGCCCAGCGGCGCAACAACTTCGTCGCGGCCGTGAGTCACGAGCTCAAGACCCCCCTGACCGCCATTCGCATGCACGGCGAGATGCTGCGCGACGGGCTCGTGCCGAGCGCGGAGAAGCAGCAGGAGTACTTCAGCACCATCACCGACGAGTCGGAGCGCCTGTCGCGGCTGATCGACAACGTGCTCGAGTTCTCTCGCCTCGAGCGCGGCGCGCGCCCCTTCCGCTTCACGGTGGGCCAGGCCGAGCCCGTCGTGCGTGAGATCGTCGACACCCTGCGTCCACAGGCCGCGCGCGAGGGCTTCGTGCTCGAGGTCGAGTGCGAGGCCGGGCTGCCCGCCATCCGATTCGATCGCGACGCGCTCTTCCAGATGGTCTTCAACCTCGTGGACAACGCCATGAAGTACGCCAGCCGGGCCGAGGACCGACGCATCACGATCCGCCTGCATCGCGCTGCGGGCGGCGACGTGGTGCTCCGGGTGCGCGACTTCGGCCCCGGCATCGCTCGCGATCAGATCGGGCGCGTCTTCGAGCCCTTCTACCGGGCCGGGGACGAGATGACCCGCAGCGCCAAGGGCAGCGGGATCGGCCTCGCGCTGGTGCGGGATCTCGCGCGTGGCATGGAGGCGGCCGTGCAGGGTCGCAATGCCGAGGGCGGCGGCTTCTGCGTGGACATCGCGTTCGCGGCGGCAGGGGCCGAGACCAGGCCCTGAGCGGGCCCTATTCCGATTGCAGGCTGTACCAGCACGCCTCGGCGCGCGTGAGCACCTCTCCGTCGGCGTCCTCGATCCGCCCTTCGACGAAGTGCTTGCGCCCCTCGCTGCGCAGGTAGCGGGCGCGAAGGGTGAGTGGCTGACCAGCCAGTGCAGGACGCCGGTAGCGAAGCTGGAAGTCGACGGTGACGACGCGCCGGTCGCCCCCGCCCAGACCCGAGTGGATCGCGACGCCCATGACTTCGTCGAGCAGTGCTGCCTGGATGCCACCGTGCACCACGTCCGGCGCCCCGCAATGATGCTTCGCCGCGACGTGGCGGCTCTCCACGACACCCGGGGCGCTCTCCGCGAACGACAGCTTCAGACCAGCCTCGTTGCGCGGGCTGCACCCGAAGCAGTAGTTGTCGGGCTCGTCGTAGACGATCTGCTTCACTCCGTTCGCCCTCTCGGTTCGCTCGGCCTCTCGATTCGCTCGGCTTCTCGATTCGATCGACCCACGGCCATCCGGCGCCCGACCAGAGCGTTCCGCGCCAGCGGCGCGGCATCGCCCGGGGCGCGCCGCTCGACGTCACGAATAGCCTCCAAGTGTCGCGTCCGCATCACGGAGCCACTCGTCCCGGAGCCGTCCGGCCGGACGGCCCTCAGTCGCCCACGCTCTTCGCGGCCTCCAGCGGATGCGCCTTCATCCACGCCTCGTAGTTGCGGAGGCCGTTCTGGACCAGCGGCGAAGCCTGGATGATGCGGAGCAGCATGCGATTGAAGCGCGCCAGCCGCGGCGGCAGCGGCCGCTCGAAGTCGACGAAGAGCACCACCCGCTCCTCGTCGCCGTGGTTCCAGGCCTCGTGCTCGAAGCAGTCGTCGAAGATCAGGCTCTGCCCTTCGTGCCAGTGCGCGACCTCGCCCCCGACCTTGATTCCGCACTTCTCGACCTCCCTCGGCACGATCAGCGCCAGGTGGTAACGCAGGACCCCGCGATAGGGACCGCGATGCGGAATGACGTCGGTGCCCGGACGGAAGATCGAGAACATCGCCGTCTGCATGCCGGGGATGCGCTCGACCAGGCGAGTGGTCTCCGGACACTGCAGGCAGTTCTCCTCCGCCTTGAACCCGTAGGCATAGAGGAAGAGGGTCTTCCAGTTCCCGTAGCCGGTCAGATGGGATTGGTCCTCGGAGATGTCCGAGAAGTGCGGAATGCGATCCATGTCGCGCGTGGTCTCTTCGAGCTCTGCGCGGATCACCTTCCAATTCGCCTCCAGATCGGCCACGAAGGGGAAGTCTTCCCGATCGAAGAAGCGTCGCTTGCCGTGGATCGACCGGATCGCCATCAGCCAGTTGATGCCGTTGAGGATCCGGCGGACGATCGCGACTGCCTCGCGGATGGCGAATCCCTTGATGCGTTCACCGATGGTCATGAATCCCTCCAGACACGTCGGCTGCAGCAGCAGCACGGAATCGACTATACCTCTTCCCTCCGCGGACTCATCTCTTGCGACGCACGCGCACCGCCTCGGCGAGCTGCTCGAGCACGGGCATCGTCATGTCCCAGCCCATGCAGGCGTCGGTGATGCTCTGGCCGTACTGGAGCGAGTCGTGATCGTGGTCCTTCTGCGAATGCTCCTGGCGACCGCTCTCGAGGAAGCTCTCGAGCATCACCCCGAAGATGCCTCGCCCCCCCGCGGCGACCTGAGACGCCACGTCCTTCGCGACCAAGGGCTGCATCTTGTGATCCTTGCCGCTGTTGGCGTGGCTGCAATCCACCATCACCCTCGGCGCGAGCCCCTTGGTGTCGAGCTTCTCCACCACGGCCGCCACGTCGCTGGCGGAGTAGTTGGGCCCGTCGCTGCCGCCGCGGAGGATGACGTGGCATTCGGGATTGCCGCGGGTGGCGACGATGGCGGCAACGCCCTGCTTGGTCACCGAGAGGAAGTGGTGCGGGTGGGCGCTCGAGCCGATGGCGTCGATTGCGATCTGGATGGTGCCGTCGGTTCCGTTCTTGAAGCCCACCGGCATGGAGAGGCCGGAGGCCAGCTCGCGATGCACCTGGGACTCCGAGGTGCGCGCGCCGATGGCGCCCCAGCTCACGAGGTCGGCATAGAACTGGGGCGTGATCGGATCGAGGAACTCGCTGCCGGCGGGCAGGTCCAGGGCCAGCACGTCGAGCAGGAAGCGCCGCGCCCGACGCAGGCCGTGATTGATGGCGAAGCTCCCGTCGAGATCGGGATCGTTGATCATCCCCTTCCAGCCCACGGTGGTCCGTGGCTTCTCGAAGTAGACGCGCATCACGATGCAGAGCTCGGCCTGGTGACGGCGGCGCTGCTCGGCGAGGCACCGGGCATACTCGCGTCCGGCCTCGGGGTCGTGGATGGAGCAGGGCCCCACGACCACGACGAGTCGATCGTCCTCGCCCGCAAGGACCGCTGCGACCTCTTTGCGCCCGCGGGCGACGACCTCGGAGGTCGCCTCGTCGATCGGAAGGTCTTCCATCAGGATCGCCGGGGAGATCAGCGGTCGGAGGTTCTCGATTCGAAGATCGTCGGTCTCTTGGATCATGGGGGGGTCCTCGTGCATTGACAAGGACGCTAGGTAGTCCGTCAGGCGCTCTGGCGCCACGGAACGACCAAAGATCCCGGGACTTTGGCGAGAATCTTCGACGACGGGCGCGCGCGGATCAGCGCTCGGGAGTGCCTCGATAGGCAGACCAGATGCAGAGCGCATGCACCAGGAAGCCCGGCAGGAGCACGGCAGAGTAGGCGAGCGAGGTGGCACAGAACCAGATCGCGCCGGCCAGCAGCCGGCCGCTGTACACCTGCCCGAGCCCCGGCAGCAGCACCGAGAGGACCGCGGCAATGCCCGGGGAGGGGCCGCGGCGGATCACGACTTCCTGGCGCCGGATGCAGGGATCGTCGTCGTCGAGAAACTCGTCGGTGGCGTAGTCGTAGCGGTAGCTCATGCGCTTGCTCCTCCTGGCAGGGCACCGCGGCCCGAGGCCCCGGCGCGATTCACCGGCGAGAAGAGCAAGCCGCATGCCACGCTCGGACGGCCCGAGGCGGCGCAAGGGCCGGCCTGCAGTGCTCCGGCTGCAGGCCGATCGCGGCAGGTGCAGCCCGATCGCTGCGCCCCTCAGCGACCGCCCGGCGCACTCACCGCCGGCAGGCCGGCAGCCTCCGGGGCCGCGGCGCCGGCGACCCGCGGGTCGCCCTCCTGCTGGAGCGCGGCGCGCTCGGGCATCAAGCGGATCTCGACGCGCCGATTCCGCGCGCGCCCCTCGCGGGTGGCGTTGTCGGCGATGGGACGATGCTCGGCGTACGAGATCACCGAGAGCCTCCCCTCCGCGACGCCGTGCGCGGCGAGCCACCGCGCCACCGCGCTGGCGCGAGCCGCGGCGCGCTCCCAGCTCCCGATCCGGCCCGGCGACGAGGGTGCGCCGATCGGGGTCGTATCGACATGCCCCTCGACTTCGATGCGATCTCGGATGGGCGCGAGGATGATCGCCAGGCGAGCCAGCAGCTCGGCCGTTGCATCGGTGGGGTGAGTGCTCCCACGCGCGAAGAGCAGCTCGTCGGCCAGGCGGATGCGCAGGCCAGAACCGAGGGCCTCGATCTCCACGTGCCCTTCGGCGAGCTCGTCGTAGAAGAGGTCTCGGAAGGCACGATCGAAGTGGTAGTAGTCACCCTTCAGCTCGGAGAGCGCGCGGGTGGCGCGTTCCGATCGCGCCTCCGTGGTGGACTGCTCGGCGGCCAGGAACTCACTCTCCACCACGAGATCCTCGAGCTGCCGCTCGAGCCCTTCGACGCGACGAACCGCCAACGCGCGTCGCCTGTCCAGATCGGCCGCCAGACGCTCGAGCTGCTCCACCTCGACCCGCGCCTTCTGCTGCGCCTCCTGGCCGGCGACCCCCTGCGCGAGCAACTGATCGCGGCTCTCTTCCAGCAGCTGGACCTCGTCGAGCAGATCGAAATAGGCGCCCTTCGAGACACAGCCCGAGAGCACCAGCGCGAGCACCGTCAGCGCGGCGGGCCGCGATGGCCGGAGGGCACGTCTCGCGGGATGCGGGGTCGATGGGTTCGGAGGCGGCACGTCGGATCCTCACGGGCGCGGGCGGGTCCCCGTTGATTCGTGCAACGCCGCTGGCCACTTGAGGCGCGTCTTGCACGCGCATTGCGCTTTCGCGAGAATCGGGGCTTTCCAGCCCACTGCTTCGGAGCAGCGCCCCATTTCCCTTCAGGCCTTCCTCCGCAGTGCCCCCGGTCCCGGTGCCTGCCGCAGATCCCCGCCCAGCACGCGGACGGCGGCGTCCATTCGATTGCTCGCCGCCCTGCTCTCCTCCGGCGCACTGGCGTGCGCGCTCACCGGTGAGCCGCCCCCGCAGACCGTGCCCGCGGCGACGAACGCCGACGCCGAGCGCGCTCCCTCTCGACCGCCTACGCCGATCCGGTCGCCGCGACAGCTGACCTTCGCCGGCCGGCGGAGCGGCGAAGGCTACTTCAGCCGCGACGGCAGCCACCTCGTCTTCCAGAGCGAGCGCGAAGCCGGAAACCCCTTCTACCAGATCTACGAGCTCGACCTCTCGAACGGGGAGACCAGGCGTCTGTCTCCTGGTGTCGGTAAGACGACCTGCGCGTACTTCCATCCGGGCGGGCGCACCCTGCTCTTCTCCAGCACGCACCACGATCCGTCGGCGGCGAAGAAGCAGCAGGCCGAGATCGAGCTGCGCGAATCGGGGAAGCAGCGGCGCTATGCCTGGGACTACGACGCCTACTACGAGATCTACGCGATCGACCGCGAGGATCCGGAGGCGCCGCCCGAACGCCTCACGCGGCACTTCGGCTACGACGCCGAGGCATCGTACTCGCCGAGCGGCCAGCAGATCGTCTTCGCCTCGAACCGCCACGTCTTCGCGAGCGCCGACGACGGCGCGGAGCTGCTCGTCGACCGCGGCCACTTCGAGCGCGACCCCGCGGCCTTCGTCGATCTCTACGTCATGGACCGCAGCGGCCGGGCCCCGCGCCGCCTGACCACGGGCGTGGGCTACGACGGCGGCCCCTTCTTCAGCCCCGACGGCCAGCGCATCGTCTGGCGCAGCTTCGCCCCGGACGGCGCGACCGCCGAGATCCACTCCATGAAGACCGACGGCACGGACGTGCGCCGGCTGACGAATCTCGGCGCCATGTCGTGGGCGCCCTTCTATCATCCCTCCGGCGACTACGTAGTCTTCGCCACGAACCTCCATGGCATGGAGAATTTCGAGCTCTACATCGTGGACGCCCTCGGCGAAGGGACGCCGGTGCGCGTGACCGAGCGCGAGGGCTTCGACGGACTCCCGGTCTTCTCGCCCTCCGGCGATGAGCTCGTCTGGACGAGCAACCGCACGGCGAACCGGACCTCTCAGCTCTTCGCGGCCGAGTGGGACGACGCGGCGGCGCGGCGTGCCCTCGGCCTGCCCGCCATCCGGACGGGTGCCGTCGCGCCACTCCTGCCGCTGCCCTCGCGCACGGCCCCGGCCATCGAGACGGGCGACCTGCGGGCGCATCTCGCGGCGCTCGCCAGCGACACCACGGAGGGGCGGCTCACCGGCTCGCCCGGCGAGCGGATCGCGACGAGCTATGTGGCCCGGGCGTTCCGCCGCTTCGGCCTGCTTCCCGACGGCGATCAGGGGAGCTACTTCCAGAGCTTCGGATTCACCGGTGGCGTCTCGCTGGGGCCGGACAATCGACTCGAGCTCGAGCAGGTCGCGGCGCCGCCGCCGACGGTAGACGTCGATTGGCGCCCCTTCGCGTTCTCCCGCGAGGGCGAGATCCCTGCCGCGGAGGTGGTCTTCGTGGGCTACGGCATCGTCGCGCCCGCCGCCGAGGGGCAGCGCGCTGTGGACGACTACGCCGACGTCGACGTGGAAGGCAAGTGGGCCATGGCGCTGCGCTTCATCCCGGAAGAGCTGAGCGCCGAGTCGCGCCAGCACCTCCACCGCTTCAGCAGCCTTCGCTACAAGGCCATGGTGGCGAGGGATCGGGGCGCCCTCGGGCTCATCATCGTCACCGGCCCGCGCGCAACGGTGCGCGATCAGCTGGCCCCGCTTCGATTCGACGTGTCGCTCGCGGGAACGAGCATCGCGGCCATCTCGATCTCCGACGCACTGGCGGATCGCATGCTCGCCTCTTCGGGCGTCACCCTGGCCGAGCTCCACGACGCCGCAGACGGTGACAGCGCCAGCCCCGGGCTCGCGCTGCAGGACCTGCGACTGGCCGCCAAGATCGACCTCGCCAAGCAGCGGGGACAGGGACGCAACGTCCTCGGCCGGATCCAGGTCGGCGAGCGCCCGAGCGAAGACGTCGTCATGGTCGGGGCCCATGTCGATCACCTGGGCCGCGGCGAGGGCGCCTCCTCGCTCGCGCAGGAGGACGCGCGCGGCCAGATCCACGCCGGCGCCGACGACAACGCCTCGGGCGTCGCGGCGCTGCTCGAGATCGCAGAGTGGCTGGCGGAGGAGCAGCGCAGCGGGCGGCTCCGTGCGCGGCGCGACATCGTGCTGGCGGCGTGGTCGGGTGAGGAGATGGGCCTGCTCGGCTCGCACCACTTCGTGAGCGAGCGGCTTCCGACCTCGGATGATCCGCACGTGCCCGCGCCGCCCGGACCCGTGGTCGCCTACCTCAACATGGACATGATCGGGCGCCTCGAGGACCACCTCGTGCTGCTCGGCACGGGCTCGAGCAGCGAATGGATGGCGAGCATCGAGCGGCACAACGTTCCCATCGGGCTTCCCATCGTCACCAAGGATGATTCCTACTTGCCGACCGATGCGACCTCCTTCTACGCGAGGGGCGTGCCCATCCTCTCCGCATTCACCGGCGCGCACTCCGAGTACCACACGCCTCGCGACACCACCGAGCTCATCGACTTCGACGGGCTGCAGAAGACCGCCAGGCTGATCGGCAGCATCACGAGAACCCTCGCCCGCGCCGAAGGACGACCCGACTACGTCGCCATGGCGCGACCGCGCAGTCGCAGCGGGGCCGCGACCATGCGGGTCTACCTGGGAACCATCCCCGACTACGCGCAGACCGAGGTCTCCGGCGTCCTTCTCTCGGACGTCGCCATGAATGGGCCCGCCCAGCGCGCCGGCATCCGGGGCGGAGACGTGATCGTGGAGGTCGCCGGTCGCAAGGTCGAGAACATCTACGACTACACCTACGCCCTCGATGCGCTCAAGGTGGGTGAAGCGGTCTCGATCGCCGTGCGCCGCGATGGCGAGATCATCGAGCTCGAGATCACGCCCGAATAGCGCGAATAGAGCCGCCGTGGCCGTATCGAAGGCAGGATCCGATACGAACCACGCCGGAGTCGTCGGCGCGAACCGGTATCCTTGGGGGCCCTCCCACCCCGCCCGCCACACGTCATCCGCGAACGCCGGGCGCACCGAGGAGTGCCCGTTGACCCAATTCAACTACGACGACGTCACCACGTACAGCCTCGACGACGATCTGCGCGAAGAGATCCTTCGCAAGCAGATCGAGTGCACATTCATCTGGGGGCCGAAGGATCATTGGGCG
>CAZQMY010000100.1:0-15942 GCA_964594405.1 uncultured Spirochaetaceae bacterium
CAGCCCTACTACGAGGCGGCCGGCCTGGGGCGGGAGACGCTGGGAGGAAAGCATGTGCCGCCGCTGGTCTCGCAGATCGCAGACGGCGAGAATGGCGGCGTGATGATGAACGAGTTTCCGCCGAAGTTCCACGAAGTCGTGCGCGGGACCGCGGGCAGCCAGACCGTCGGACTCCTCGGCAGCGAGTACCTCGAGCACCTCCATGCGGCCGGCATCACCGCGGACGATCTGCCCGTGCTGCAGCCGACCCAGCAGAAGAAGATCTGGGATCGCATCAGCCCCGGCGCGGGGCCCGATGCGCTCGGCAAGGCCATCGCCGAGATCCAGCAGGAAGACCACGCCTTCCACATGGATGGCGGCAGCTGGACCAGCGACCTGTCCTGGGTGGCGGGCTACGACAACGTGCTCGGCCCGATGGAGGAGGTCAGCTCGAAGTTCTACGAGAAGGTGATCCAGCCCGCCCTGCCCACCGACAGCACGGCGTATCGCAAGGCGCTCTTCTATCTGCTCACCTCCCAGACCAGCTGCTACCGCTAATGGGGCCAGGGCGAGTGGACCGACTACGGTCGCGAGCTGTGTCGCCGTGCCACAGAGATCCTCGAGCACGATCTCTAGCGCTTCGACCTTCCTCCGGGCGTCGGAATGGCATCGGAGGTCGATCCTCGCGGCGCTCGCCTCCTCGTTCGAACCGACCCGTCCTCGCGACAGGAGTCCGCATGGCTGCACCGGTCACGACGCAATCCGTCTGGCGCGCGCTCTCCGGGCACGCCTTCGCCGTTCTCTCCTGGGTCACGCCCGGAGGCGGCGCGCGCAGCGCTGGCATCGTCTACCTGGTCCGCGATGGCAAGCTCCTGATTGGAGCGGACACCGACTCCTGGAAGGCGCGCCATATTCGCCTGCATCCGAGCGTGTCGCTGACGGCGACCGTCGCGAAGCGCGTCTGGTTCATGCCCTGGCTCGAGATTCCCGACGCCACGATCACCTTCCACGGAAGGGCGCGGATCATCGAGCACGGCGATATCCCCCCCGACGTCATCGAAGACCTGACCCGTGGCATGGCGGACGATCCAGAGCGCGTCGCGGGGACGTGCGTCATCGAGGTCTCGCCGGAGGGAGACTTCATTACCTACGGAATCGACGTATCCGTCATCGACATGCGGGATCCGCGGAAGGCGGCGGGACGCGCACCATGTTGACGGCTGCACGGCGCCCGGTGTTGCCGCCGCGGGGCGAGAACGCGATCATGATTCTCGATGCTCGTCTGCCTCGACATCTCGGGCACCCTGGTCGAGGGGAGCCTCGGACCGGAGCTGCCCGGTGCGGCGGGCGCGGTCCGGCGTATCGCCGCGCGATGGCCGGTCCGCTTCGTGACCAACGTGACGAGTCGGCCCGCTGCGGAGCTCGCCCGGCACCTCCGTGAGCTCGGCATGCTCGAGAGCGAGGACCAGCTGCTCACACCCGCGACCACGGCGCGCAGGATGCTCGAGGGAGATCGCGCCTCCGGCATCCTGATCGCAGACGGCCCGGTCCGAGACGACCTCCAGTGGTTCCGCGAGGACCCGTCCGGGCAGACCGTATTGCTAGCGACCGAGGGACACGACCTGCGCATCCGAGATCTCCAGCCCGCCTTCCGGCGATTGCTCGACGGCGGAGAGCTCTACGCACTCCAGTGCAACCGCTACTTCCGCAAGGGGGACGCGCTCTGGACCGACGTCGGGCCACTCGCGGCGCTCCTCGCCTATGCGGCCGAGAAGGAGACCCAGATCTTCGGCAAGCCCTCCGAGCTGCTCTTCGACACCCTCGCCAACGAGGCCGGGCTCGCACGCGGCGACCTCGTGATGGTCGGCGATGATGCCGAGTTCGACGTGGCCGCGACCGTTGCGCTGGGCCTTCGGGGCGTCCTCGTGCGTACGGGCAAGTATCGCGCGGGCGATGAGGATCGCGTATCGCCCTCCCCTACGGCCGTGCTCGACTCGATCGCCGACCTGCCGGGGTGGCTGGGCATCGACTGATGCGGAGTGGCGGAGAAGTACGCCCCGATCGGCATCGTGAGCGCGTGCTGCTCGCGCTCGCCTCGATCGTCGTCGTGGCCGCGATGTTGCTCTACGGGTGCGCCGGGCGGCGGCCACGCGGCGCCGACACCTTTCCGACCTCGACCTGGCCGAGCACGAAGCCCGAATCCGTGGGGATGGACACGCGTGCCCTGAACTCCGCGCTGCGGGCGATTCCAGACCTCGAGCTCGATATCCATGGCCTGCTCCTGATCCGCCACGGCCAGCAGGTGGTCAACGCAACCGTCTACCCATACGACGGGCGCCGCCACGACGTCGCGTCCGTCACGAAGAGTGTCATGAGCACCCTGATCGGGATCGCCCTCGATCGCGGAGACTTGCCCGATCTCGAGGCACCGGTGCTCTCGTTCTTCCCAGACCGGCCCGTCGACCACGTCGACCACAGGAAGCGGGCGATGAGGTTGTCGCATCTGCTGTCGATGACGAGTGGCCTGGACTGCGGTCGCGAAGCCGGTGAGGCAGAGCTCTTCGCCATGATCCGCTCGAACGACTGGACGCAGTACATCCTCGATCTGCCCATGCACGCCGCTCCGGGCGTGGACTTCTCGTACTGCAGCCCTGGCACGCACCTGCTCTCGATCATCCTCACCGTTGCGACGGGTCGACCCGCGCTCGACTATGCGCGCGATCACCTCTTCGGTCCGCTCGGCATCACGGATGTGCACTGGCCCGCTGATCCCCAGGGCCATTCGCACGGCTGGGGAGATCTGCAGCTGCGCCCGGACGACATGGCACGCCTCGGCTACCTCTACCTGCGCAACGGCCGCTGGAAGGACCGGCAGATCGTGTCGAAGGAGTGGATCCGCCGGTCCACACGCTCGAGTGTCGAGAATACGAGCGACCGCTCTGCGGGCTATGGCCTCGGGTGGTGGGTGCTGGTCGGTGACTACGAGGGTGTCTTCGAGGCGCGTGGTCGCGGCGGGCAGGCGATCACGGTCTGGCCGCGCCAGGACCTCGTCATCGCCTGGACTGGTCGCGGGTCGGAGGGTCGTGGCCGATTGGCGCCTCTCTTGATCGAAGCGCTGAGGGGCGTCGGCGCGAGCGCGGCGGACGCGGGGACCGGAGACGCACTCGACCCGTTGCTGAGCGAGCTGCGCCGCGCGCCCGATCCAGCCGCGGTGCCGGCGCTGCCGGCCATGGCGGCTGCCATGTCTGGCCGTCGATATCGCCTGGCAGAGAACGCGCTCGGGCTCTCCGCGCTGTCTCTGGAGTTCATCGACGGGGCGGCGGAGGCCATCTGCGCCCTCTGGATCGGGCCAGACGAGTACCGGCTCCCGGTCGGCCTTGACGGCGTGCCGCGCTTTTCTTCCGGCCCGCGCGGCCTCGAGGTGGGCCTGGTCGGTGAGTGGCTCGCGAAGGACGCCTTCGTGCTGCGATTCGACGAGCGAGCGGGTCCCGAGCACTACCGGCTCACTCTGCAGCTCTCTGGATCGGACGTCGCGCAGCTCAGGGTCGAGGATCGCTCTGGCGGTTCTCCGGTGACGACCATGGCCGCTACCGCCGAGCGCCCCTGAATCGGTGGACGCCCTACGATCAGCAGGGCGCTCGAGACTCGGGCGCAGGCGTGCACCGCACGCGTCCTCCGTCTCGAACGGGCTTCCGCTCGAGTGTGGCGCGGGGCGGCGATCCGGCCGGCTGCAGGGTGGCGCGCCTCAGTCTCCGAGATCCATGTCTGCCGCGTCGTCATCGGCCGCGGCGGACTCCTCCGGGCCCGAGAGCGTGAAGGTACGATAGGCCCACCACGCCATGTTGAACCACGGCGGCGCCGGCACCGTGCGCTGAGAGAGCAGCTCCGCCGCCCCGATCGCGAGGAACGAGATCCCGGTGAGCGAGCCGAGGTCCAGGTGTCCTTCGGTGGCTTCCCGGATGTCGTCACTGATCGATCGGAAGGCGCCGAAGACCGCGCCGCGGATGCTCGCCCCACCGTCTTCGATGCTGGTCTCCGGCGGCGGCGTGGGCGGCGGCTCGGGGGCGGCGCCCGGCTCCTCGACGATCGCCACCTGGGTGTGGTGCCGCACGGCGGCCAGGATCCTGGCCTCGGTGACCGCTTCGGGGTCGAAGGTGCAGAGCACACTCCCGGTCCACGGCCGCACCACCACCTCCATACTCTCGTCCAGCCCGGCGAGGTGCTCCGCGAGCGGCTCGCCGCTCTCCGGCTCGTCGCGCAGCCAGCGCAGGCGCAGGCGCAGGCGCCCGGGCAGAGCGTGTGCGCGTTCGATCACCCGACGTCGAGGTCTGGTCATCTCGATCCTTCCTCCACTCCCGCCGAGCCGCTCATGCGCTGGCGGCATCATCGTCGTCGACCCAGCCCCGGGCGCGCGCACGTGCCTCCGCGAGCATGTCGTCGACGTCCTCCTGCATGATGGCCATGCGCGCCGAGATCGCATCGGTGATCTGATAGGCGGTCTTGGCCATCTCGACGGCGACGGGCCGTAGATGTCTGCCCACGACGACGCCCGCGGCGCCGACGCCCACACCCAGCATGAACGACGTGAAGTGGAATCTCATCCTTGCTCCTCCTCTTCCTCAATCTCTTCCTCGGATCGCGCCCCACCGCGGCGCACGATGACGATGTCCCGCTTCGAGTGCGAACGGGCGTAGGGCAGCGTGAAGCCCACCCCGAAGGCGGCGAGCTCGGTCGCCGAGACCAAGGGGGGCAGACGCAGCAGCACACGGAAGGGTGGAAACGCGATGGCGGCGAGATGGAGGGCCGCCGTCGCGCCGATCATGCCGACGAAGGCATCCTCGGGCGGCTCCGAGTCCACGGACCGACACGCGAACGCGTACCCCAGCTGAGCACCGACCAGCGCGCTGAATGCCGCCGGCGGACCGCCGACCGGTAGCCAGGCGCCGGCCAGGGCCGTGATCCAGAGGGCGTCGCGGGTGATCGTCTCCCGCGCCTCGTCATCGATCATGGGCGCGTCCGGCGGCGCCGGGGGGCGCGCCAGGACGTCACCGTTCGCGGGCTCGAGCGCGAGCGCGACGGCCGGCACGCTGTCCGTGACGAGGTTCAGCCAGAGCAGACGCATCGGCGTGAAGGGATCGCGCCAGCCGAGGGCCGCGCTGCCGATGGCGAGGATCGACTCCGAGAGGTTCGTGGCGAGCAGGTACTTCACGGCTCGGCGCAGGTTGTCCTGCACGACCCGCCCCTCTCCCACGGCCATCAGCACCGCAGCCAGATCCTCGCTGGCGAGCACGATGTCGGCCGCCTCGCGCGAGACGTCGCTGGATCGTCGGCCGATGGCGATGCCGACGTGCGCCGCGCGGATCGCGGGCGCGTCGTTGAGCCCGTCTCCCGCCATCGCCACCACCTCGCCGGCATCGCGCAGCGCGCGCACGATGGCTGCCTTGTCGCTCGGTGTGACGCGCGCGATCGCCGCGACGTGCCGCAGATGCTCGGAGGCCTGCGAGGGGTCGCGCTCGATGAGCGTCATCAGGTCGTCGGCGCGCAGCACCTCGCCCTCGAGACCGACCTCTCGCGCCACGGCGCGGGCGGTCGGGATCTGGTCGCCCGTCAGGATGACCGTGCGGATGCCCGCCCTGGCCGCCATCTCCACGGTCTCCCGGGCGCCCTCGCGCAGCGGATCGCGCAGACCGAGCAGCCCGAGCAGGGTGAAGCCCCCCTCGTCCTCGTCGTCCTCGGCCACCGGACGCCAGGCGACGGCCAGCACGCGGCGGCCCTCGTCGGCCATCTCGCGGTTGCGAAGGATGTGCGCGTGCTTGCGCTCGGCGTCCATCGGCCCCTCGAGATCCAGATCGCAGAGCTCGATCACCTGCCCGGGCGCCCCCTTCACGAAGGCGATCTGTCCCCCTTCGGGCGTCTCGTGGCGGCTCACCACGTAGTGTCGCCCGGGCGCGCGCTCCTGCAGCAGGCGGCGCGGATAGAGCCCGCGCAGCGCCCCGCAGTCGAGTCCCGCCGCCTCGGCGGCGTGGAGCAGCGCCTTCTCGGTGGGCGTGCCGGATACACCGAGTCCGCTCTCGTGGCGACGCAGGTCGAGGTCGCTGTTGAGGAACGCGGCGGCCAGGATCAGGGTGGCGGGATCGGCCAGCAACTTCTCGGGCTCGGCCCGGATCTTCGAGACATCGAGAGCGCCCTGGCCGAGATCGGCCACCTCGAGGGTCATCTCGTTTCGCGTGAGCGTGCCGGTCTTGTCGGCGCAGACCACCGTCACGCCGCCGAGGGTCTCGGCCGAGACCAGGCGGCGAACCACCATGTCGCTCTCGCGCATCCGCTCCATCGATCGGACCAGGGCGGCGGTCGACACCATCGGCAGCCCCTCCGGAATCGCGGCGACGGCCAGGGCCACGGCGCTTCGCAGCGAGTCTCCCAGCGGCCGCATGCGCAGCGCCGAGAGGCCGAAGGTCAGCGCCCCCGCGCCCGCCCCCGCCAGGGCGAGCTGACTCGAGAGTCGCTCGAAGCGCTGCTCGAAGGGCGTTGGAGGCGGCTGCTCGACCTCGAGCAGCGTGCGGATGCGCGCCGCCTCGGTCGCAGACCCAGTGGCCACGACCACCGCTCGGCCGCGGCCCGAGGCCACAGTGGTGCCCGAGTAGAGCATCGAGGCGCGCTCGGCGAGCGGCGCGTCGGCTGCGACGGGCTCCACGCTCTTGCTGCAGGGTGCGCTCTCACCGGTGAGGATGGCCTCGTTGGACGAGAGGCGGTGCGCATCGATGACCCGGGCGTCCGCCGGCACCAGCTCGTCCGCGCGGACCAGGATGACGTCACCGGGCACCAACGCGTTGGCGGGGATCTTCCGGATCACGCCATCGCGGAGCACGCGCGCCTCGCCGGCCTCGATCTCGGCCCAGGCCCGGAGCAGCGCCTCGTTGCGACGCTCGATCCGATAGCCCACGGCGGCGTCGATGCCCACCGCCGCGAGGATGCCGGTGGCGTCCAGGAGGTCGCGACTGGCCAGCGAGATCATCGAGGACCCGATCAGGATCTGGCTCGGCAGGTTCATCACCTGATCGGCCAGCAACGCGAGGCGGGAGCGTGAAGCAGTCTCCTCGAGCGCGTTGGCGCCATGACGGGCGCGCCGCTCCTCGACCTCCGCCTCACCGAGACCCAGCCGTCGCGACTCGAGCTGCGCGTAGACGGCCTCCAGCGGGGACGCGTGCCAGTCGGCCTGGATCTGCGCCTCGCGCCTGGCCCGTCGGCGACGCCTCCGAGGCGAGGCCGATCCCCCGCCCTCCTGGTGTCGCGCGCCCGAGCGCCGATGCTTCGAATCGGCAGACCGGATCGTGGCCCTCAGCTCCTCCTCGACACGGGCCCCCGGCCGGTACTCGATCAGCACACGGCCCGTGCGCGAATCGACGTGGACGCGCTCGATCCCGAGCTCGGCCCCTCGAAGCGCGCGCTCCAACGCGCGCGCTCGCTCCCGGTCGAAACGGAGCGTCGGATGCTGCAGCCGTAGACGCCGCGCCCTTTGCGCGTGCCGCACGACCTGCATCCCACCGAGGGGACCCGGTCCCTCGAGAATCATGCTCCGCGAACTGGTCAACGCCCCCCTCCTCTCCTTCGCCGCCTCCCGGACCTCGCTCTCTCCGACTCCACTCTCCTACGACTCGGCACGCCGACGCTCTGCGCAAGCGGCGACCGGCCGGATGCGGTGCTCCGCACTCGCAGCCTGGTGCTCCCTCCCGGCAGTCCGGCGGCCTTGGGACGCGTCGGCGAACCGCAGGCTGCGTGGCGCTGCCTGCGCCACGACGACGGCCATGCCTCGGTCGCGCGCCTTGCCGGCGCGCCGACCCCGCGCTCTCGGTGCACATCCAGGCAAGCCGTCTCGGCCTGCTGACCTTGGCGCCAGACGTCCGGAACACGACACTAGAGCTGGATCGCCTTCGGCGGTCGCACGACGATCTCCGCGACGTTCACGTCGATGGGCTGCGTGACGGCGAAGAGCACCGCCCGGGCGACGTCCTCGGGCGCTCCCAGGAGCTTGCGCAGATCGCCGAGCCGCTCGAAGACCTCGTCCGGCAGGCGCTCGCCGGGCGTCGGTTGGAGGTCGAGCCCCGCCATCTTGATGATGCCGCTCACGAAGGCCGGATCGAAGTGGCGCGCAAAGTTGGTCCCGATGGCGCCGGGCATGATGGTGGTCACGCGGATCGAGTCCTCCTCGAGCTCGTTCCGGAGCGTCGAGGAGATCGTGTTGACGGCATGCTTGGTCGAGCCGTAGACGCCCGAGTCACCGCGCTGCGCGGCGATCGAGGAGATGTTGACGATGTGTCCCTCCGCCCGGCACGCGCGCATGGCGTGCACCGCCGCCTGGCAGCCCACGAGGAGCGCGAGCACGTTCGTCTCGAGCATGCTGCGCCACTCCTCCGGATCGCCTTCGAGGATCGGCGCGGGAAAGGAGAGCCCTGCGTTGTTGACCATGATGTCGAGCCGGCCGGTCTGATCGGTGGCCCCATCCACCAGCGCACGCACCTCGGCCACGTCGCGGATGTCGCCCGACCGGACCGTGGCCTGCCCCCCGGCCTCCTCGATGCGCTTCTTGGAGGCCTCCATGGGCGCGGCAGTCCGGCCCGCCAGGAAGACATGGGCGCCGGCAGCCCCGAGGATCTCTGCGATGGCGCGGCCGATACCGCTCGACGCACCGGTCACGATGGCGGTGCGTCCTCGGAGCGCGGGTTCCGGGCTCGTCATGGCGGCCTCCTTCTCGGGGTGGAGTTCGACTGCGAGTGTCGCCCTCACCCTCGGAGCTGCGCAACCTTCACCAGGTGGTCGAGGTATCGAAGCACCTCGTCGGCGCCCGCGGGCGGCACGCCGAAGACCAGGCGCGCGATGCCGGCCTCGGCGTACGACTCGATGAGCCGCGGCTCGGGCGGCGGCGCGTAGATCGACACCTCGATGCTCGCCGGATCGCGCCCGGCCTGCTCGGCCTCCGAGGGCAGCGCCGCCATGTGCTTGACGATGTCGTCGTCCCCGCGGCCGGTGAGCGGAATCCAGCCGTCCCCGTAGCGCAGCGCCCGCCGCAGACCGCCCGGGAAGGCGCCGCCCACGTGGATGGGTGGATGCGGCTTCTGCGTCGGCTTGGGGTTGGCGATGATCTCGTCGAACCGGACGTGCGCTCCCGCGTAGCTCGCGGGATCCTCGGTCCAGATCGCCTTCATCGCCTCGATGCGCTCGCGCATCAGCTTGAATCGCCCGACGAACTCCGTGCCGTGGTTGCCCATCTCCTCGGCGTTCCAGCCGCCGCCGATGCCGAAGAGGAAGCGGCCGGAGGAGAGTACGTCGAGGCTGGCCACGCTCTTCGCGGTCTGGATCGGGTCGCGCTGCACGACCAGACAGATGCCGGTGGCGAGCTTGATCGTCCTCGTGGCCTGCGCGGCCATGGCCAGGGCCACGAAGGGATCCATGACGTCGTAGTACATCTGGGGCAGCTCATCGCCGCCCGGCCAGGGCGAGGTTCGGGCGGCGGGGATGTGGGAGTGCTCGGCGACCCACATCGATTCGAAGCCGCGCTCCTCGGCGGCCACGGCCAGCCGGGCGGGATGGATGGAGTACTCGGTGGGGAAGAAGGTGACGCCGAACTTCATGAGGGAGTCCTCGAGCGGGATGCGCAGCGCGGACGGCGGCCGTCCACTGGACGAGTGTATTGATCGTCCTGCGCGAGCGCCGCCCCGGCTGCCCGGCCCCTACTCCAGCTCGAACGCGATCTGCGCATAGGGGTGCTGACTCACCGCTCCGAGGACGCGATAGCTCCGCAGGTAGGAGCGGGTGTAGTCGACGAAGGCCCGGAACTCGTGGGAGGAGGAGTAGAACTCGTCGAAGATGATGATCGAGCCCGGCTTCAGGAATCGATCCATCATCGTCAGCGTGTAGAGCGTCGAGGAGTAGAGGTCACTGTCGTTGTGCAGCACGATGCGATTGAGGGGCTCGAAGTCCTCCAGGAAGGGGCGCAGCGTCTCCTGGAACCAGCCCTTGACGAAGCGCACCCGCGGATCGTCGGTCGCGGGAATGGCGCCTCCGGTCGTGAAGTGCCCCTCCTTCTTGGCCTCTCGCGCGCCGCTCCAGGCTTCGGGCAGCCCGTCGAAGGAGTCGAAGCCGAAGAAACGGCTCGAGGGCGCCCTGTTCTGGCCCGCCCAGCGCAGGATGCTGTCGCCGCGAAAGACGCCGAACTCGAGATAGTCGATGGGACCCGTGCCGATGACCTGCGTCTGGAGGAAGTCATAGAGCTCGTAGCGATGCGGAAAGATCCGATCCGTCTCGTTCTCGCGCGACCAGGCGACCATCGCAGCGTTCGAGTTGATCTCCTCGAGAAGGGCGCTGGGCCGGCGAAAGATCGCCGACGCCCACTGGCGAAGGGGAAGCTGAGCCATGGATCTCCTCTGCGTTCGAACGCGTTGCCCTAGACGCCGGTCGCCTCGCGCTCCAGCGCGTCGAGATCGAACTCGCCCGCCGACTCGAGCCAGCCCATGCGGTACCGGATGCGCTCCACGAGCGAGAGCTTCCGCGGCGGCCTGTGCCAGGCCACCAGGCCGAAGCGACGGGGCGGTGAGGAGCGATCGACGGTGGGACGCCGAACCAGGTCCAGGATTGCCCGGGCGTTGTCCTCGGACTGGAAGCTCGCAATGAAACGCGCCCGGGCGGCGCGTTTCATGTCCGCCACGGCGTCGGGCCTGTGGAGGAGATAGCGGAGGCAGTCTGTGAACTGGCGCTGCCAATCCGAGATGTCGCAGATGAATCCCTCTCGACCGCTGTCGATCAGCCAGCGCATGGCACCGACGCCGTCCGTCATGATGGGCAGGACGCCGAAGCTCATGGCCTCCAGTGCCGTCATCGGGCAGCCCTCCTTCACCGAGGGGAAGGCCAGGACGTCGGCTGCGGCGAGCGTCTCGTGAAAGTCCGCCTGCGGGACCTGGCCCCGGAACCGGACGCCCGGGAGCGCTGCGACGCGCGCCTGCACCTTCTCGGGCACCGATCCGAACCAGTCCAGCTCGATGGACTCCCAGAGGGCGGGATCACGCTCGATCGCCCGCAGGATCTTCGGCCCTCCCTTCTCCGGGCTCATGCCGCCGACACAGACCAGGCGCAGCCTGCCGGGCGACCTCGGCGCAAAGTCGCCGCCGTGGCCCGGATCACCAACGCCATTGTGGATGATGCGGCAGTTGGTGTTCGGAAATCCGTAGCGCGTCACCATCGCGTGCCTCATGTCGTTGGAAATGCATACCAGATGGTCGACCCACTCCCGATGATGAGTACACAGCGTCGCAACGCTGCAGCGGTCCATGTGGCAGATGGCAACGAAGGGCACCGGCGAGGCGGGCGCGATGTTCTGCAGCGCGGCATTGTCGTTGTTGATGATTCCCTCGATCCGATGGGCTCGCATGTAGCGGAGCACCTCCGCGGCGACCTCCGCCGCGGACGCCGCGGGATCGGTGACCAGGAGACCGATCCCGAGGGTCTCGAGGAAGCTGCGGTCCCGGGGCGCTGGCGAGGCGGAATGGATCTCGTGACCGGCCTTCGCAAGCGTCGAGGACAGCGTCCGCGCATAGGCGCTGATCCCCTGTCCGCCATCGCAGGGCGCGGATGATCCGATCAGCAGCCTCATACGCGCCCGCGCCGGCTGAGATCCGCGTACGAGCAGAAGCGACGTGTCGGCGCGAGCTGCTGAACGATCGCGTCGAGCGCGTCGCCCCCGGCGTAGTTGCAGACCGTTCCCGATTCATCGAGGTGGGGATGGACCATGATCTCGTAGGCCTCTTCCGACTCGTCGACGGGCGGGACTCCATCGCAGGCCGCCACGGTCTTTGGCGCACCCACCATGAAGCGGGCTGTCAGCAAACCCGAAGCCCGGAGCCGGCGATTCAGGGCAGCCGAGTAGGCTCCGCGCAGCGCCCCCCGCCCCCGCACGGTGCCGAGCCGCGCGGGCCGCACTGTCGGGATGCCGAGCTCGTGGCTCAGGCCGACGACCACGGCCATCACCGACCAGGCATAGTGCCGGTGGTGGTGCGAGTCGAGATGACTGGGCTCGATGCCGTTTCGACGCAGCGCGTTCCACTGTGCGGCCAGCTCGCCGGCCAGGCAACGCCGCTGCGCAGGACCGAGCCAGAGGCCCTCGCGCACCGTGAGCCGCATCTGACCGTCCTCGTCGGTGAAGAGTGGAGATCTCTTCATGGCATCGGTCAGCGGCGGCCCGGTCGTGAGGTTGAAATGCAGCCCCACATGGGCGGCGATCCCGCGCTCGCGGGCCAGGGCGCAGGCCTCCTCGAACGCGGGCATGTTGGCCATGGCCGTAGTGCTCGAGATCACTCCTTTGTCGAAGCTCTGGAGGATCGCCTGGTTCGTCGCTGGGGAGAGTCCGAAATCGTCGGCATTGACGACGACACTCATCCCTCGCTCTCCGCCTCGATCACGGCCCCGAGATCCACGCCGGCGTCGCGAATGGTCACGATGTCACCGTCCTCGGGCGGCGACTCGAGCCCGAGGACCAGCAGCTTGTGGTCGGCGGCCTCCCGCCGAACCTGGAAGCCCACCTCGTGGAGGGACTCGAGGAGCACGTGGTTGCGCTCGGTGGGCAGGAACCTCGCGTGGAGCTCGCCATAGCCACGCTTGAGGAGCTGATCGCCGAGCCAGGCGAACCACGCCGCCTCGAGCTTCTTGCGCTGCACGCGGCAGGACTGCACGTAGTCGACGAGAAGCGGGACGCCTTCGACGATGCGCAGGGTCGCGAAGGAGATCGTGCCATACTCGCCGAATCGATCACGGCACGATGTCGCCACGGTCAGCACCTCGCCCGATCGCGCGAGCTCGTCGAACTCGGCCTGCGCGTAGCGGCGGGTCGAGAGATTCAGCTGATTGGATCGCTGGAGCAGCTCGAAGCAACGCTCCCGATCGGGCGCACTCTCGGGGGAGAAGACCTCGGCCTCGAGCCTGCAGCCGCGCAGGAAGTCGAGGTAGTTGTCCGCCGAGGAAGCGAAGACGCGATTGCGCTCGGCGTCCGCCAGATACGACCGGCGACGCATGCGCGACGTCTCGGTGATCGGGACATCGAACTCCGGTCGATCGAGGAGCGAAGAGATGTCGGTGTCCGCGAAGATCCTGACCTGCGGCAGCTCGCTCCGGACCTCCTCCCGCTCGAAGACCGAGTCGTCGATGAAGGCGAAGGTATCGACGTTGATGGAGAGCTGCTCGGCGATGTCCTTGAGGCTCCCGCTCTTCGGACCCCAATGGATCGCGGGTGAGAGGAAGTACTCCGAGAGCCCGAGCTTCTCGAGCAACCCCCAGGCGACGTCGTGATCGTTCTTGCTGGCGATCGTCTGCAGGATGCCCCGCTCGTCGAGGGCCCGGATCAGATCCTTGCTCTCTGATTTGAGACGCACGCCTTCCGGGCCATCCTCGATGAGCGTCCCCTGCCAGAGCGTGTTGTCCAGATCCCAGACGACACACTTCACCTTCTCCGCGGGCTTCGCCGCCCCCGCGGCCGCACGCGAAGCCGCGGCCGGCTTCGCGCCGGGCCGATAGCGTACGAAGTCGAGCCAGGTGAAGATCAGCCGGACCTCGGCATCATTCTCGGGAAAGACCTTGAGCCCACCGAGCCGCCGGCTGAGATCGACGCCGATGCGATCGAAGGGGATCCGGTGCAGATTGTGGCCGGGTGCCATCTCGAGTGCGTCGCGGAAGACCTCGAACTCCTGACCGACGGAGACGATGAGCCGGAAGGCCTGATCTCCCGGGTTCCAGGCTTCGATCACCAGCTCGTCGAAGCGCAGGTCTTCGGGGCCCGAGCTCGAGCCGAGCCGGCGCAAGAGATGCTCGCGCCCGGCGATCAACGCGCCATTGACCCGGCGGCGCGGATCGATGCGCGTCAGCGGCGCTGCCAACCCGTTCGCCGTCGCGATGGCGCCACGGTGCACCTGATCGAGCGCGCGGAGACGATCGGGCGACACCGCGCCTGACTTGAGGTAGGTCCCGACCTGCGCCCAGCGGCGGAACTCGACGTCGGCCCCGAAGTCCAGCAGCCCGCGGAACAGGGGATTGCGCTGGATGCCGCGGACGAGACGCGCGCACTTGCGATCCTGCCGCGCGACGTAGAGCCTGCAGGACTCGTAGCAGTGGGGGGGCGCGCACTCCAGGCAGTGCTCGCGAAAGTGGGCGAGATAGACCGCCTCGACGTCTTCGCGGCGGATGGCGGATTCCCGGGGTTCCGGCGACGAGCTGGCGGAGGCGACATCGGCCTCAGACGGACCGGGCCGTGCGAAGTCGTGCTCCCAGATCATCTTGGCCTCGCCGCACTCACTGAGCCTGCCCCCGTGGGTCGCCGCAAATTCCCACCATTGTACGCGAAGCGCTGTGCGATTTCGACGTCAATGAAGGTGACGCTTGGGTGGCAGCATGGTCTTCGGACGCACGTCGCCGACTCTCCTGTCGGTGCATTTCAAGCGCCGATGGATCGGCTTCGCGGATTGGGATCTGCCCTCTCGATTCCGCTGGCGGCACCTCTCCTGCCGGCTGGTTGCGGATGATTGCACGGATCGACCGGGGTGCCCGACAAGGATGGCCTGCACTCGCCCGTCCGCGACCGCCCGGGGCCGGAGAAACCGCATCGAGGCGATCGCGGCTCTCGGTGGGACCGGGCGCCAGCCGCTCGATCGACCGCGTCGATCGCAGCTTCCCGAACGATCGCGCCAGCCATCTACCCGGCGCCGGGTCTCGGCTCGTCCGGGCCGGCCTGGATCGCCCTCGGGCGATCCGCGACTCTAGGGCGATGACTCGATGGCGGCGGAGCGCGCGCTGATGGAGTGGGCCCTCGACATCGCCCGTGCGCTCGCCGGCGGCCTCTTCGGCGGCCTCGAGCTCGCGCCGCACCGCTCGCTCCTGCTCTTCGTGCATCTATGCGCCGCGATCGGATGGATCGGCCCGGCGATGGGAGCCTCGTGGCTGGTCCACGTCTCGGCCCACCAGACGCGGCGCCATCCCGACGATGCGGAGGCCATGCGTCGCGACGCGTGGGTCCGCAGATACTTCAATCAGGTGGTCGCCCTCGAGCACGTCGCCTTCGCGGTGCTCCTCGTCACGGGGTTGATGCTCGGAGAGGCCGAGTCGTGGCTGCGCGGCGGCCAGGCGTGGCTGCGTTGGAAGGTCGCGCTGATGATGCTCGTCTTCGTCCCCATGGAGATCATCGACCTCGCGCTCACCGCGTGGCTGCAGCACGCCGATCGCAGACGCGCCTCGCTTCCGGAGGGCGAGCGCGGCGCGAACGCGGCGCGCGCGGCGCGCTGGCAGGACCTCTTCCTGCGTGCGACGATCCCGCCGGTGACGATCGGAATCCCGCTCACCCTCTACCTGGCGGTGGTCAAGCCGGCATGACGCCCGATGCGCCCATCCGAAGGCTCCGCCTGCACCGCGCCACCTTCAGCCTGGCGGCCCTCTACAACGTGTTGTGGGGGCTCTACGCGGGCCTCGATCCGCAGTGGATCTTCCGCTTCGCCGACATGCCGCCCATGCAGCACCCGGTGGTCTTCGCGTGCGTGGGCATGGTGATCGGGCTCTACGGCGTCGTCTATGCCGAGATCGCCCGGCGGCCCGAGCGTGGCTTCATGCTCGCCCTGGTCGGCCTGCTGGGGAAGGTCTTCGGACCGATCGGCCTCGCCGTGATGATCGCGCTCGGCGAGTGGCCGCCGCGGACCATCGCGGTGATTCTCACGAACGACCTGATCTGGTGGATCCCCTTCGGCCTCTACCTGCTCGACAGCTGGCCCCACTACCGCGAAGACCTGCGCACCAGCTGGCCCTTCGCCGACGAGGGCGCATCGACCTGACCGGCGGGCCGCGCGGGGGATGATCGGCATGCGCCCCTTCGTCGGGACCGGGGCGGAGCGGGACGAGAAGGCCACTCGATCGCCGGAGCACCCGTCGCGTCATGCCGGG
>CAZQMY010000101.1:0-15929 GCA_964594405.1 uncultured Spirochaetaceae bacterium
GAGGACGGTGCTCAGCTCTTGCCTCGGGTGAGTGCGAGGATCTCATCGGTGGTCCTTCGAACGGATCCGCGGCCGCGCAGCCGGGCGACGAGGGACCTTCCGCCGCGCCCGCCGCCTCCGGGCTTTCGCGCCTTGCGGATGCGCACGGTCTGACCGACGACCTCGAACTCCACCTCACTGCTGGGGAGAAGTCCTGGCTTCTCTCGGATCTCGACGGGGATCGTGACCTGGCCCTTGGAGGTCATGCGCATGGAGGCCCCTGTCATACCTATTGGAGTCGTGCCATGCCACATCCCGAGAGCCGGCTGCATGCCCTCCGCAGCATTCTGTAGATGTCGGGGCGACAACGTCGAGAGCGATCGCGAGCGGGGTGCTCAGTGATATCCGGTCACTGCGGACGAGCTGAGTCGGGGGGAGCGCCGGATTCAGCCGGCGTGCAGACCAATGGCGCATGCAGGCACTCGTGGAATCCTCCTTTCCGGGAAGATCGATCCCGGTCCCACGAGAGGTAGCCGCAGCGCCGGCCATCGGATCAGCGCTCCAGGAATGCGATGCTCCATTTTGCTTACACGACTGAGTCGGGCCCGGATACAATGGCGCCGATCGGACCGTTTCGAGGGCCCCATGACGCAAGCCGAGCAAGCCCATCGCCACGTCGCGCCGCCGCCGATCGGCGGCTGGCGCATGTTGGAAGCGCCGGTCGATCTCCGTCTGTCGGGCCTCGTCACGGAGACAGTCTGGTACGAGGAGCGCGGACCGGGTATCCGACACCGCGAGCATCTCCCGCGTCCTTCGATCTCGCTGATCCTGAACCTCGGCGACGGCTTCTGGCCGCACGCGGTCGACGGGTGGTCCTTGCCGCTGCACGCCGGAGAGGGACTCGTGGCGGGACCCTCGATGCGGCCAGGCGGAAGTGTGATGCGCGGCGAGAATCGGGGAATCGAGATCGGGCTGACTCCGCTCGGTGCCTATCGACTCTTCGGAGGCCGCCCCCTCCACGAGCTCCGCGACCGTGGCGTCCCGCTCCGCGACCTCCTCGGCCGCGACGCGTGCGAACTCATGGCCCGGCTTCTCGAGGATCCGACGCCATCCCAGCAACTCGCACGCGTCGCGGGGTTCCTGCTCACGCGGCTCGGCGACGAGGGGGCCGGTGCGCCCTTCGCGCGCGCGTGGTCCCGACTCGCTTCGGCGCATGGCAGCATCCCCATCCGGTGCCTCGCCGACGAGCTCGGATGGAGTGAGAAGCGCCTGGTTCGCTCGTTTCGAGAGCATTTCGGGCTGGCTCCCAAGGAAACCGCGAGGCTGATGCGGTTCGCGCGCTGCGTCGAGCTCGCCCGATCCGCCCGACCGTGCTGGACCGAGCTCGCGCTTCGATGCGGCTTCGCCGATCAGGCTCACCTGGCGCGGGAGGTGCGTACGTTCTCGGGGAGCTCGCCGACCGCGCTGCTCGAGAGATTCCTCCCGGACGCCCCTGCCTCCTCGAGCGAGTCGATCTGATCCGGGGGCGGTTTTCTTCAAGACGGCGATCGTGCGTTAGACGAATCTTCGGGCCTCACCTCCTGGAGGGTTTCCAATGTCTGCATCCGCTCCTGCCTCGCTTCCGCCCGGACTCCAGCTCTATCAGCTGGCTGTCGGTCACTACGTGTCTCGTGCCCTCGCCCTGGCCGCGAAGCTGGGTGTCGCCGACCAGCTCGCGGATGGTCCCCTCGACGCGGCCGCTCTCGCCGCTCGCCTCGACTGCGAGCCCGGTCCGCTCGCTCGTGTGCTGCGATTGCTCGTGAGCGTCGGCGTGTTTCAGGAGGAGGCGGGGCGCGGCTTCGCGAACAATGCGGTCGCCGAGGCGCTGCGTCGCGACCGGCCTGATTCGATGCGGGCCGCCGTCATGCTCTTCGCCGGGCCCGGGATCCAGGAGAACTGGTCCCACCTCGAGTACTGCGTCCGGACCGGCAACCCCTACTTCCTCGAGAAGGACCCGAAGGCGACGCCCTTCGACCACGCCGGCTGGACACCCGATGAGGTGGAGGTCTTCGACGAGGCCATGGCCGCGTTCACCCGCCAGACGGCCCTCGCCGTCGCTGCGGCCATCGACTTCTCGGACGTCGAGCTCGTCGTCGACGTCGGGGGCGGAAACGGAGCGCTGCTGATCGGCCTCCTCGGCGAGTGGCCGAAGCTCCACGGCGTCGTCCTCGAGCGTCCGGAGGTCGCAGCGCGGGCTCGGCAGGAGATCGAGCGCGCTGGTCTCGCCGATCGTTGTCGCGCCGAGGCGGGCGACTTCTTCACCACCACGGTCCCCGGTGCGGATGCCTATCTCGCGAAGCACGTGATCCACGACTGGAACGACGCGGATGCCACGCGAATCCTCGAGCGCTGCCGCGAGGGCATGAAGCCTGAATCGAAGCTCTGGATCGTCGAGGGAATCTATCCGGAGCAGATCGATCGATCGATCCGCTCGCGCGGCGCGGCCGCGAACGACGTGAACATGCTCGTCGTCGCAGGCGGACGACAGCGGACCGAGTCGGAGTTCGCCGCGCTCTTCGCCGGGGCCGGGCTCCGTCTATCACGGATCGTGCCGACGCTGTCGACGTCGGTGGTGATCGAGGCGGTGCCCGCCTGATCGGACGGGGCGCCTTCGCGTGTCCGGGCAGCGCTTCCGCGTGTCGTGTTCGTCTCCAGATCCTGTGATGAGGCGCATCCGATCGCGCCCGGTGCTCGCGCAGCGCACCGCCATCTCGTCGGCCACGTCGTCCAGCTCGGGGCGGGCCTGTCGATGGCCCCGGTGAACGCCGAAGACCAGGCCGACTGGTCCAGTAGCGCGCTCGACCGCTTCGATGATCAGCCGGCGCCGCATCACGGCGATGTCGGCTGCCCGCCGGTCGAGTGCTTCGACGAAGTCCTCGGGAATGACAATGGAACACTCGAGAAGGTCCTCCACGCTCTCGCTCGCGACTTGTACGAACGGGGCGGGATCGACGTCGCCGGGTGCGCCACCGGCTGAGGTCCCCCTCGTCGACGAGCGTCGCTGGGGGATCGAACGACTCTTCGTCTGGCTCCACAACCCTCACCGGCTCGTCATCCGCTTGGAGCGGCAGCTGGAGGACTCGCACAGCTTCCTCCGACTTGGATGCCTCTGCTTCCTCTCGAGGCATCTGTGAGAGAGCCGCTAGTGCTCCGGCCGCTGGCCGACGACGAGGGCACGGGCATTCCGCCGACCGCACCAGGGGCAGAAGCGCCATCGGGGCACGAAGGGCCACGCGCAACGCGAGCATCCTCCGATTCCCTCCACCTTCCAAGGCTTGGCGACACGTGCCTTGCAGCCCGGGCAGTAGTGCATGAATCGCCGGATCGGAGCACCGCAGCCCTTTCGGCGACAGCGCCGTTCGGCCGTCGATGCCCCCGGGATCGTCCGGCCATCGGGCTCGAAGCGACCGGTCGTACACGTCGGACATGCACCCCACTCGGGACGGACACCCCGCTCGCAATCGGGGCAGATCAGCGGAAACGAGGTCACCTCCGCAAAGGAGTTGCGCGTCGTCCCGCACCACGGACAGTGACGCATCGATTCGGAGATCGGCCCGCCGCAGGCGTGACAGTCGTACGACGTCTCGAGCGCCTTGCCGAACCGCTTGCGAAACCAGTCCGCCTCGAGCGTGAACGGATCCGGCTCGACCTTCCGCCGGCGCGGTGCTCGGCGTCGGACCGATCGCGACGAGCCGCCCTTTCGATGCCGCTCGGCCGCACGGGTCAGGGCTCGGTGGAATGAAATGCCGTCGCCGTAGCGCCGATCGAGGTCGAGCGAGAGGCTCCGCCGGATCACGGGCTGGACCGCTTCGGGGCATCGCTGCTCGAAACGCTCACAGCCGTCGAGAGGCCACTCGAAGGGCCAGCCCGGCAGGACGCCGGCCCAGAGCTCATAAGCGGTGAGTCCCAGGCTGAAGACGTCCGAGGCGAAGCGGGGCCGCCCGTACGCCTGTTCGGGGGCCATGTAGCCCATCGTTCCGGCCTCGGTCATCACGCGGGACTTCACCTGCCCGAGGCGCGCCGTCCCGAAGTCTGCCAGCCGTGCGCGGCGGTCGTCGTAGAGAAGGATATTGGCGGGCTTCACGTCTCGATGAAGCAGCCCGCGCTCGTGAGCGTGAGCCAGCCCTTCGGCGACGTCCAGGACGATCGCGAGAATCCGCTCGGGCGACCGGCGGATCGAGCGATTGCGGTCGAGGCTCGACCTGGCCAGATCGGTGGCCAGCACGAAGTAGCCGCCGATCCAATCCGCGTTCCGGATCATGGCGATGCGGGGATGATCGAGCTGGGCGGCGAGCCTCGCCTCGGCCTCGATGGCCACGGGGCCGAACTCCTCGACGATCTCGGGCGAGACGATCTTCAGCGCGACGCGCCTTCCTTCGATCTGGTCCCGCGCCTGCCAGACCGTGGCCGAGGCCCCTTCACCGAGCCGCCGCTCGAGGCGATACTTGCCGAGGCGGGTGCCCCTTCGGAGCGAGGACCTCATGATCGACCTGCCGCATCGGGGCGCCGGAGACGCACGAGCACGGCCGTCGCGTCATCGGGATGGGCGGGCAGATCGGGATCGTCGCCGCTCATCGCCGAGCGGGCCTGCATCCTGAGCGACTCCGCGGCGTCCAGCAGGCTCCCGCTTCGAATCGAGTCGATCACCGTCTGATGCCGGATGTTGTCGAGTACACCGTCGCTCGCAACGAGGAGCGTATCGCGGGGCGCCATCCTGATCGACGGGCCGACGTCGATCCGCATATCCGAGGCCCCCACACA
Source organism: uncultured Spirochaetaceae bacterium (assembly GCA_964594405.1). Lineage (GTDB taxonomy): Bacteria > Myxococcota_A > UBA9160 > UBA9160 > UBA4427 > CAZQMY01. Next base: position 4,780 of record CAZQMY010000101.1, read on the forward strand.
ATTCGAGAGGTAGGACCGGTCGTCGTGGACCAGGGAGTCGTCCCGATCGAGCCATCCGGAGGCCACCGCGTAGCCGGTCGGAGAGTGCTCGAGGGTCTCCAGCTTCACCCGTCCCCGCGACCCGACGAGGAGCGCCCGCGAGTCGCCCGCGTGATAGCTCCGCACCGTCCCGGCGTCGATCTCCACGACGACCAGCGTCGTCCCCGAGCCGCGGCCCTGCTCCAGGAGTCCACGATTGGCGCGCTCGAAGGCATCCATGATCGCGCCGCGCAGCGGCCGGGCTCGGGCGGCCGTCACCTCGCGATCCAGAGCCTCGATGGCGGTCGCCGCGGCGTCTCCTCCGCCCGGATGGCCGCCCATGCCGTCGGCCACGGCCACCAGGACCTGGCCCGACTTCAGCTCCCAGATCGCAGCGCCATCCTCGTTGCGCGCGGCGGTCCCGGCGCTGGCCTGGCTGAAGAAGGCGAAGTCGACGGTCTCGCCCGAGAGCGCCTGGGGCCGATGGTCATCGCGTGCGAGAAGGATCTGCCTCATCTCGGGCAAGACTTGCGCATGGCGTGCGCCTTGCGCAACCACACGGCGTGCGGGGGCTTGGAAGATTCCGGGGCCGCCGCTGTCCCCACCGCATCGACCCCGCCCAGCGGATTCGGACCGGCCTGTGGGAAAGATCTGCGCGCGCATGGAGAGCACGACCAAGGCGCGCGACCGGCTGCATCACGGCAGCGGGCAATGGAGGATCTTCGCCGAGCCACCACCCGATCGCGTTGCCGGCCGGCATCCGGCTCGGTCTATCTCGGCTGGACCGTGAAGCCGCCGAAGACGATGCCGACGCCGATGCCGCCGCCACCTCCGGCGAGCGATAGCCGCTTGCTGCCCTTGAACATCGCGCGGGCGCTGCCCGCTGCGCCGTCCCCCACTCCGCCGTGTGCCTCTGCCTCGATGTAGGTGCCCATCAGGTGCTGGACGTCGAAGGTGCCGGAGAAGCGGCCGCGTCCATTGCGGATGTGCTGAGTTCCGAAGCTCGGGCCCCCGCCGTGTGCCACGACCTTGACCTCCGCCTTCTGGCCATCCGCGCACTCGATGCGCCCCTCGCCGCGAACCACGCGGTACACGAAGGACCACCCGTCCATCTCGAAGTAGAGATGGCAGCGAGTCGCCTTCCTGGTCTCTGTCTGGCTCGTCCCTTCGTCGGCGGCTGCAGGGCTCGCGCTCGCCAGGGTGAGGCCTGCCGTCAAGAAGCCGACGAGGCAGCGCAGCCACGATCCCTGCGGCTTCGACATCCTGGATCGATCCATCTCGATGACCTCCTGCCTCTGGCCTGCATCCGCATGGCACGGCTTGCGATCGGCGATCTCGCCACGGACGGTCCTCTGCGTCCGCGGCTCGCCTGAGTGGCGTGCGGAGGCTACCGCATCGCGTGGTGGGTGTCTTCGAGGTCGCGCGTGTTCGCGCAGACGCGTACTGTCTCGTTCTGCGCGATCGGCCGGCACTCGGGCGCGGCGGCGAGACAGGGGCATCGGACATGGAGGTTCTGGTCTGGGGCGGCATCGCCCTCTGCCTCTCGCAGTCGGCGATCTTCAGTGGCTTGAATCTTGCGCTGCTCGGCCTGAGCCGGCTGCGCCTCGAGGCGGAGGCGGAGTCCGGCAGCGAAGACGCGAGGCGCGTCCTCGAGATCCGTCGCGACTCCAATTTCCTCCTCACGACGGTGCTCTGGGGCAACGTTGCGGTGAATACCCTCCTCACCCTTCTGTCGGACTCGGTGCTCACGGGCGTGAGCGCCTTCTTCTTCTCGACGTTCGGGATCACTGCGTTCGGAGAGATCCTCCCGCAGGCCTACTTCTCCAGGAACGCGCTCAGGATCGGCTCCAGGCTCCTCCCTGTCGTGCGCTTCTACCGGGTCCTGCTCTATCCCGTCGCCCGGCCGAGCGCGCTCCTGCTCGATTGGTGGCTCGGACGCGAAGGCATCACCTTCATGCGCGAGCGCGATCTACGTCATGTGATCCGGCTCCACATGGACTCGAACGAGGCCGAGCTGGGAGATGTGGAGGGTCTCGGCGCCCTGAATTTCATGACGCTGGACGACCTCGCGATCGCCGATGAAGGCGAGCCGATCACTCCGACGAGCATCATCCAGCTGCCGGTCGGCGATGAGCTGCCGATCTTCCCCGACTTCGACCGCTCGGCTGCCGACCCCTTCATCCGACGAGTCCAGGCTTCGGACGAGAAGTGGGTGATCATCGTCGATCCGAGGGGCGAGCCGCGGCTGGCAATCAACGCGGACAGCTTCCTGCGGGCGGCGCTGCTCTCCGAGGGGCCGTGCAGTCCCTACGCATTCGCTCATCGGCCCGTCGTCATCCATGACCCGGCGACGCCCCTCGGCACCGTGCTGCGCAAGCTACACGTCGACGCGCGGGCCCATGACGACGATGTGATCGATCTCGACCTGATCCTCCTCTGGACGAGCGACCGCAGGATCCTCACGGGAGCCGACATCCTCGGGCGCCTGCTGCGAGGCATCGCGAGCCGTCGAAGCCTCGCGCCGCGTGCAGGTCCGGGCTCTCTGTGATGGGCCGCTACGCGATCGCCATGAGCGCGTCGACGAATCGGTCGGCGGTGTGCTTCAGGATCGGGCCCGCTCCAGCTCGATGGGCGTCACGAAGCCGTCGGGCTTGACGGCGAGCACGCTGCAATCGACCGTATCGAGGATGCGCTCGGCCGAGTTTCCGATGAGGAAGCCGGGCAGGCCCGCTCGGCAGACCGTCCCCATGACGATGACGTCCACGTCTTCACTGGCCGCCACCCTGGGCAGGACTCGACCGGGATCTCCCTTGACGAGTCTCTTCGTGAGCTTGATGTCGGAGAAGTCGAAGGAAGAGAGGAAGCGATCCATCTGCCGCTGGTTCTTGGCTTTGTGCTCGACCACGGCGAGGTCGACGCTCCGGCTCCGGATGCTCTCGCGTGATCGGAGCAGCTCCTCGCCGAGGAAGGTCCACGCCTGGACGATCAGCAGCTCGGAGTCCTGCCACCTCGCCATCGCGCAGGCGAGCTCGACGACACTCCGGTTGACGCTCTGCTGTGTGTCGTTGGCCTCGAATGTCGAGATCGCCGCCAGGATCCGATCCGGGGAGCCGCTGTTGGCCTTGCAGACCCAGACCGCACACGGGCACTTCCGCATCAAGTGCATGATCGTGCTCCCGAAGAGCCGTTTGCGCAGCCCCTCCTTGTCCTGGGCCGTGAGCACGACCAGATCGAATCGGTCTCGGAGCACGCAGCGTACGATCTCGTAGTACGGCCGGCCCGTGAGGACCCGGATCTCCACATCCACCGAGGCGCTCGCGCCGAGGGCCCGCACCTTCGCCTCGAGCTCGTCTCGAACGTCGGTATGGAGCGAGCGCGCCTCTTCGTCGCTCCAGTAGTCCTCGGCTTCGAAATCGGGAAGCACGCGGGCCACCGTGAGGCGGGCCCCATTGCGCTCGGCCAGCTCGAGGGCTGTGCGCAGCGTGGCGTCATCATCGTATCCCCGCTTCGATGCCACCAGGATGTTGCGGAATTCGTGCATCTGCGCCCCTCGATCGTGACCCGATCGGAGCATGGCATCTCCCCTTCGACGCTGCTAGCGCTCGGCTCGGCGAAGGGGCGCTGGGGCGCTGGGCCCCGCCGGCCGCGGGGGCGCTCGGCTGCGGCCTGCTGCGCTCGGGCGGGCGCGGGCCGAATGCGGCCGCGCCGTGGTAGCTTCGCCCATCACGAGGTGCTCGATGGATGGCCGCTCGCGCGAGTGGAAGGGGTGTGGGGTGTCGAGGATGGCCTGTCGGCTGGTTCGGTGGATTCTCGCCGGTGCAGGGATGCGCCCTGGCGCTCTCGCCGGGGCTATTCTCCTCGAAGCGGTGCGCTGCGGGCCGCTGGCGCTCGCCGTCGAAGGGCAGCCGACGATTGCGCCCAGGCCGCTGCAGATCCTCGGTGCGTCGATCGACGTCCACACGCGCACTTCCCTCGAGCTGGAGGTCGGAGAGTCATTCGCCGGCCGGCGTGTCACCGCGCCCGTCAAGGTCGTGCGCGGTGACGTCAGCGGCCCGACCATCTGCCTCATCGCAGGGATCCACGGTGACGAGGTCGTCGGCATCGAGATCGTGCGCCGCCTGGTCGACGCGATCGATCCGGACGAGCTTCGCGGCGCAGTCATCGCCATGCCGATCGCGAATCCGATGGGATTTCGGAGCCGCTCGCGCTATCTGCCCGATCGGCGCGATCTGAACCGCTTCTTCCCCGGGCGGTCCAACGGCAGCGCGGCTGCGCGCGCGGCCCATCGCATCTTCGACGGCGTCATCCGCCACTGCCAGATCGTGGTCGACTTCCACACCGGCTCCTTCCTGCGCTCGAACCTGCCGCAGGTCCGCGCGGACCTGGACCAGCCCCTCCTGATGGGGCTCGCGACCTGGTTCCGGGTGCCCGTGGTGACCCACAGCGTCGGGCAGATCGGCACCCTGCGCCGGGCCGCGACGGACGCCGGGATCCAGGCCGTCCTCTACGAGGCTGGCGAGCCGATGACGTTCGACGAGAGGGCCATCGCGGATGGAGTGGCCGGGACGCTGAGCATGCTCCGGACCCTCGGCATGCTGGATCCACAGAGCCAGGCGCCCATCGAATTCGAGATCCTGCGCGGACGCCACTGGATCCGGGCCGAGGAGGGGGGGATCTTCCGCAGCGCCCGGGAGCTGGGCGAGCGTGTGCGGGGCGGCGAGCGCCTGGGCACCATCACCAATCCCTTCACGAACGAGACCACGGAGGTCCGGGCGAAGACCTCCGGGCGCATCATCGGCCGGGCCCACGACCAGGTCGTGATTCCCGGCTTTGCGCTCTATCACATCGGGACCACCGGTGACGGGTACGATCGGGGGTTGGATCCGGCGGATCCGGATGACCGCCCCGATCCGGATCTGGAAGAGCGTCCCGAGTAGGTCTGCTCGGCCACACGCGGCGCTCTCCTTCGAGGCTCGCCGATCCGACAGCACCGGCATCACGCCCGAGAAAAGCTGATCCGATTCCGCAGCCCCGCGGTCATCCCTGGTGAACCCCTCACGGAGGAGTACCACCATGGGACGCAACTACGGATCGATGGCACTCGGCCTCGCACTCTGCCTCTTGCTTCTGGGCACCGGATGCAACTTCCAGGTGCACTCGATTCCGCTGCACGTGATCGCCCTCTCGGACGACGACGGTTCACGCGGCAATACCATCACGCCCGCGGAGTTCGCCGCGGTCGTCGAAGACATGAACGACCTCTATCAGCCCGCCGGCATCCAGTTCACCTTCGACGCCAGCTCCGATTGGGAGGAGCGCTGGGATACCGATCTCAACAGCATGCAGAATGGCGGTACGGGCTGGTGGGAGCTGCCCAACGAGGTGGCCTGGCACTACCCGGGCAAGCTCGTGGTCTACCTGCGATGGGGACCGAACCAGCAGATCGCGGGCAACGGCTTCGCCTATCCGCCCGATACGGGACAGGCGATTCCCGCGTCGGCGCCGCTGCCCGTGGACAACGTCGACTTCATCGCGATGCTCAATCAGCCCAACCTCTTGAGCGCCGGCTTCCTCGCCCACGAGATCGGGCACTACCTCGGTCTCTTCCACACCCATCCGACGTGGGGCGGCGACGCCGCCAACATCCAGCCGATCCTGGATGCCCTCGGCGCGACCGGGCTCGATGGCGACGGGCTCGACGACACGCCGCCCGATGGTGCGCCGAACCACTACATGGCCAACTCCGGAGCGGGGTCGGCGTGCGCCGGCACCGGCGTCTACCAGGCGCCGAGCGCGGCCACGATCAGCGGGACTGCGTTGATCGCGCCCGCTCGCCAGAACATCATGAGCTACTTCCGCTGTGGCGACATCGAGTTCTCCTTCCAGCAGGTCCTCGTGATGCGCATGACCCTCGAGCACGACTTCCGTCGGCACCTGATCGAGCCCGTGTGTATGCAGGACCACCACCGCTACCCCGTCGAGGATTGGCAGCGCTGTGTGGAGTACTGGGCGCTGAAGGGGCACTGGCCCGTCACCGTCAGTGCAGCGGACATGGGCAAGATCGTGATGACGTCCTCGATCCAGAAGGGCTCGCCCACCTACGTACGGCACCTGGTGGACTCCGACCGCTATCAGGAGACGGCAGAGGACGCCGAAGACGATGGCTACCGCCCCGAGCAGGTCCAGGGTGTGTTGATCGAGGGGCAGCCGCGCTGGAGCGCGGTGTGGACGAAGATCAACGGGAACTTCTCCAGCCGGCACGGCGTGCCGGTCGAGACCTTCGCCCAGAGCTGGACGGACATGACGGACAAGGGCTGGCAGCTCGTCGACTTCAACGTCATGGACGACTGGGACGATCCGGGCTCCGATACCCCGCGCTTCAACTTCACATGGGAGGATCAGGGCTCGATGGACTTCATCGCCCACTACGATATGACCGATGCCGACTATCAGGCGCTCTTCTGGGACTACGACGACGACGGCTACGAGGTGGTCCGCTTCAACAGCTACTCGACGCCGAACGGCAAGCGCTACGCGGCGCTCTGGCATCCGCAGAAGATGGACTACGCGCACATCCCCTGGCAGTCCGCGAATACCTACCAGACCAACGCCGAGCTCTACGCGCAGTCGGGCTTCAGGATCCGGCAGCTGCACGACTACGACGGCCTGATCTCTGCGATCTGGATCCGCGAGCCGCGCGAGGGCAACCCCAACGACCCCGACGATCCGACGCATGGTGGGGGAGATCCGAACGATCCCACGCGCGGGGACGGTGGGTCCAGCCATCCCCCGGATCCCGGGTATCCGAATGACGAGCCGGAGCATCGGTCGGCCTCGGACGCCTCGACGGGAGAGGTGATCCGGCAGACCTTCGGAGACGTCTCGATGGGGAGCTGGCGCCCGGCAATGTAGTCGCAACCGGACCAGGCGATCGGAGGAGGACAGGGCGGGGCCACGCAGTCAGCTGGGTGGCCCCGCCCACCGTCTTTTCGGGCCCTTGCGCGCCTAGCCGCGCGCGGAAGCCCATCGCGTGACGAGGAGCAGGGCGCTGAGGAGCGCCAGGCCAGTGCGCCCGATCGCCGGCACCCGCGTCCGCAGCTCGACGGCGACGGTCTCGAAAGGCAGCGCGGGCAGCTCCGTATCGCACGAGAGCGGAATCGGCAGGGGCTGTCCCTGCAGGCTCACCTCGACGGTGGCCTCCACCGTAGCCTGACGGAGCGCGATCGGGTCGCCGGCCGGTGAGTCGGCCGTCCAGGTCGTACTGGCAATGGCCTCCGAGTAGACGAGGGGTGTGGCGCTCTCGTCGCCCGAACCGGGTTGCCCATCCGGATCGGTGATCGTGGTCGACGCGAGGCTGTCCGTGACCGCGAGGGTCTGTAGGGACTCGACGGTGTTGCTCGCCTGGATCTCGACCGAGAAGCTCGCGGGCACCGGGTTCGGGCCGAGAGAGAGCAGTCCGAGCTCGTACACGTCCAGGACCAGATCGCTGGAGATCTCGACCAGCAGGCTCGCGGCGGTGACTTCGAACGAGGCGCCATCCGGTGTCGGGTTCGGCGCGGCCACGCCTGCGAGCGTGATGTTCGCGCGCTCAGAGAGGCCCAGCGATGAGATGCGGCATTCGTTCGCATTCGACTGCGAGCCCGCATGGCCCGGGTTGGCGAGCAGCGTACAGCACAAGGCGAGCCCGGCGGCACGACCGAGCCGCGAGGCGAACGACGAGCGGGTCGAGAGGGCGGTGGGCGTTTCGATGTGCAGCATGTCGGCGACCCCTTGGAGATCAGGGCCTCTGAAGCTCGCTACGCCTGATGCTGCAGGGATGAAGACCGGGTGGCCATTCCGCGAAGTCTCACGCAGCGGGTGCCCATCCCCGATCTCCTCGGATCAGCCTCTCGCCGGCGGGCTGCCCGACTCCTGCCGTGCCGCACCCGACACATCCAGCCCCGACGCCCGCAGCGTTTCGTTCATCGCGCGGCGAACGGCCGGCTCGAAGAAGAAGGAGAGATGGCCGCCCTGGTACCAGACGAGGCGGGCGTCGTCCCAGTGGGCGGCGAGGTCGCGCACGTGGTCGGGCGTGACGAGGCGGTCGGCGACGCCACCGAAGAGGAGCCGGTGCGCGTGGGGCACCTTCGTCTTCAACACGAGCGGCGAGACCACGCTCAGCACGTCGCGCACCGCCGACTCGGCCAGCCCCGCGTGCCAGAGATAGTCGACCTGCAGCCGCGGTCCATGGCGCTGGACGAGGCGCACGAAGTCGGCCGCCGGAATGCCGGCGATCACGGCGGCCAGATCGTCCTCGAAGCAGGAGAGGAGCGCGGTGGTATAGCCGCCGAGCGAGAGGCCGTAGAGACCGATCGCGGTGGCCTCCTGGGCGCGCACCCACGAGATCAGCCTCCGCGCGTCCCACATCGCCTGCGCCTCGGCATGGAGCGTATCGAGCACGTCGACGCCGATGAAGCCCTCGCCGGAGCGCCAGTGGTTCACGCGCGGGCCGTGGAGCGGAAGGACCGGGATCAGCAGGTTCAGGCCCTGGCGCCGGTGGAGGGGCTCGAAGGCGCGGACGTCCGTCGCCGCGTGGCCCATGCGATAGCCGTTCGTGCAGACGAGCCATGGGCGCGGCCCGTCCGCGTGGCGCAGCACGTACGCATAGCCCGTGCGGCACGCGTCGATCGCCATCCAGCGCGCGGCCCCGGGCTCGTCGGGATCGACGCGGTAGCCGCTCTCGAAGGAGAGGCGCTCGTAGGCCAGCGAGCCGAGGGTGCGCCGGACGATGCGCGGGTCCTCGAGCGCGGGCGGGCGCTCGTGGTAGCGCTCGGGCTTCTCGAGGAAGCCCTTGGCGTCGAAGCGGGCCCGCGCCTCGGTGACCTCCTCCTGCACGCGGCGGACCGTGCCGTCCATCGGGATGCTGGTCGCGAACTGCTCGAAGCCGAGGACCAGGTCGTCGAACGCGACCTTCGCGGCGAGTACGGGCGAGGGGATCGGCTTCGGGACGCCGGGCAGGTGCGGCTCCTGCTGCACCGAGAGCTGTCCGGAGACCACGAAGGCCGCGCCCGATGCCATGAGCAGCAGCAGCCCCGCCCAGAGCCCGAAGGCAAACGCTGCGATCGGTGCCAGGAAGACCCCGAGGAGTCCGCTCACCGCCGAGGTCTGGGGGATCCGCGCGTCGCCGGGCCACATCAGGTGGGAGACGCCGGCACCGAGCAGGAGGCCGCCGATCGGCAGCGCGAGCAGATAGCCGGCCGGACCGGACTGACCGGCGAACCAGAGCCAGAGCCCGCCCGCCGCGATGGGCGTCCAGGCGAGCCGAGGCCAACGATGCTGTTCGAACATGATCCCTCCGAGGCGTCCACTCTCGAGCGCCTGATGAGGCTACCCGATTCGGGCGGGGGTGCCGCACCCCGGGATGGGCCGCCGCATACGCTGGCTGGCCGTCCACGACGGGGAATCGGCCGGTTGCTTCGCTGTGTTGCATGGCCCCGGAATCGATTGAGGGCCCGGACCGCGCGGCGTCCGGGAGGGGCGGTCTGCCCCTTGCGCCAACGCTGATCATCGCGGCGCGTTCGAGCGGTTCGACGAGCTCCGTCGGCCGCGCGCGCGACGCAGCCCCCAGAGCACTCCGCACCCGACCACGAGCATCCCCTGCGGCTCGGGCAGCGGAATCGGATCGCAGGCGCTGGCGCTGCTCTCGTGTCCACTCACGCTGAGTCGGGTCACACAGAACGCGCCGGGATCGTCGAGCAGATCGTCGATGACCAGCGTCGAGGACTCGGGCATCGCGTCCGTGACGAGGAGCGGCGCATCCATCGAGACGAGGCCGCCCGGGACGAGCGTCGCATCACCGCTCGAAGCGCGGACGCCGGGTGCGATGAAGCGCGACGCCACGCCCGCGCCTGCCTCGAGCAGCGTGCTGCCCGTGCGCGAGAGCTTCATCAGCCAGAGCTGGCTGTCGTCCTCGGGCGCGTAGCTGGCCAGCGAGCGGCTGAATCCGGAGACGAGCAGCCCGCCCTCGGTGAGCGCGATCCCGTCGAGCGCATCGGCGCCCTCGCCATCGAAGCTGCGAAACCACTCGAGGCCGAGACCGAGATTGACTCTTCCTGCCCACGCCGAGGTGTCGTCGCCGAGTCCCGTTCGTCCGACGAAGAAGACGCCGTCTCCATCGGCGACGAGATCGAAGATCTCGTCGTAGGGCGTATCGCCGCCCTCGCTGTCGACGTAGCTGGCTGCGTCGATCTCGAGCTCCCACTCCTCGTCTTGAATGATGAGGGCGTGTCGAGCGTCTCCGCCGTCGGCGTCGATGCGGGCGATCAAGGCCGCGCCGGTCTTGTTGATCGGACGCCCGGCGGCGCCGGCCGCGAAGAGGGTGCCATCGACGGCCTCGGCGATGGCGCCGAAGTGCGCCCCCCTGAAGCTGAAGGGCATGGTCTTCGCCCAGACGGGATCCCCGGTCTCGGCGTCGATGCTCACGATGAGGGGGTTGTCGAGGGAGTAGACGTCCGGTCCGGTCTCCGCCTCACCGACCGCCACGATCCGCCCGTCCGAAGCATGGATCACGTCGTAGAGCTCCTGCGCACCGCTCTCGCTGTAGATCCGGGCCCAGACGAGGTTGCCCGCCGCGTCGACCCGATAGGCGCAGGCGTCTCGCTGGCGGATGTCGGCTGAGCCGTGGTGTCCAACGGCGACGTACCCCCAGCCGCCCGCCGGCTCTTCGATGGCGACTGCGCGACCGACGACGCACTCGAAGCGGGTCTGTGCATCGTCGCTGACGATCACGTCCTTCGACTCCAGCAGCGCACCGTCGATGCCATGGCGCGCGTACCAGGAGGGCGCGCCCACCACGAGGATCGTACCGTCGGGCAGCGGCAGCACGGACCTGGGCTTGCGCATGCTAGCGTAGCCCACGGTCCAGTCCAACGCGCCGTATCGATCGAGGGAGATCAGCAAGTTGCGGCCGCCGATGTCCTCGCTCGTAGTGGCCAGCACGCCGAGCTCGCCGCGGTCTGCGAGGGTCGTCTCGTCTACGCCGTTGGGCACGCCGACGCCGTCGATGGCGAAGGCCCAGCGATGGTCGTCTCCGGAGATGATCTGGGGGCCGGTCTCGGAGGGCGCGGCCATCAAGGAGGCCATGGACGCCGGGG
>CAZQMY010000102.1:0-5449 GCA_964594405.1 uncultured Spirochaetaceae bacterium
ATGCGTCCTATCACGTCTCCGGCGAGTACTCGATGATCTTGGCTGCCGCCGAGAGGGGCTGGATCGTCGGCGAACGGGCGATGCTGGAGGCGCTCGTCTCCATCAAGCGCGCCGGCGCCGACATGATCCTCAGCTACGCCGCGGCCGATCTGGCGCCGAAGCTGGGCTAGCGCAGGGACGGGAGCCGCCGTGGCGCTTCTCTACAAGGTGGTCGAGCTCAGCACCGTCTCCGACGCCGAGATCGAAGCGGCGCTCAACGAGCGGACGGCCGAGGGCTGGCACTTCGAGTCCATGCACTTCGCGATGCGGGAATCGAGCAAGAGACCGGCCATGGCCTTTCTCACGTTCACGCGCGAGGGCGATCTCCTCGAGGACTGAGTCTCCACCACGCGCGGCGGCCCCCGAATGTACTCCCGAGAGGATTGCGACGCCCGCTTCGGCGCTGCCAGCCCTGATCCATCGAGCGGATCAGGTCTGGCCGACCGCCGGACGCCAGCTCGCGTGGAAGCCGTTCGGCACTCGTGTCTCGAGCCGGGCCACGGCGATGGGGCCACCCTCGATCGCCTTCGCTTCGAAGACCAGGAAGTCGGATCGGTGCTCGTCCGGGCGGTAGACGAGGGTGAGCACGAAGCCGTCGCCCTCCTCCGCGACGTCGCTGCGCGGAACGAAGATGGGCTCGGCGGCCCAATGGCCGCTGCCGAAGGCGTGGCGTCGTCGCTGGCCGGTCTGGAGGTCGAGGTGGATCAGCTCGTCGAACTGGCCATGACGCCCCTGATCGCCCTCCGTAGCGACATACCAGGCGTGTCGGTAGGGACGGCCCAGGAAGCGCTCGTCGATCCGCCCGAACTCGCAGTCCACCGGATCGAGGAGCTCCGCCGTATAGGCGTTGCCGGTCGCCTCCGGATCGATGGTCCACCGCTCGAGCCGAGCCGAGGCCTTCTTCGGATCGGGCCGGCTGCCGTCGGGCCCCGGAAAGCCCGGCGCTGCCCCGTAGACGAACATGTCGGCCACGACGCGATCGCCCTCGTCGTAGGCGTTCAGCGGGTGGTAGCAGAAGATCGGATCCGCGCCCTTCCACTCGATGGATTCGATCGGTGCGTCTCGCTTCATGATCCCGAGCTGCGTTGGCGTGCCCTCGTCCCAGGCGATGAAGGGTCCCCCCTTGGTGACGCGCTCGAGCGAGGTGGTGGCCGAGAAGACCGGAAAGACGACGTGGCCCCGGGTCACGATGAAGTCGTGGACCATCGAGGCGTGGGGCGCGTCGAAGCCATCGCTGCGGATCAGCTTCCCGCTCGCGTCGGCGACGTGGAAGCGCATGGCCGGCAGGTGCATGCCATCGACGCCGTAGCCGAAGAAGAGCATCTCGCCGTTGTCGGGGTCGATCTTCGGATGGGCGGTCATGGGCCCCAGCAGCGCGTCGCCGAATCGCCACGGCCCGATGGGGTCGAGGGTGAGGGGGTCGATCTCGAAGGGACCGTTGCCCTCGTCCAGCGCCAGCAGGCGCCCGCCGTGCCAGACGACGGCCGTGTTGGCGACGTTCATCGGCGTGCCCTTCGTCCGGGGGTCGGAGGTCATCGGGTTGCCGAAGGCACCCCAGAGCGCCTCGCCATGCTCGGCGTCGAGCCTCCACTTGTCGGTCCGGACCCATCGGTTTCGGTAGGCGACGCGACCCTCTTCGATGCGGAGGGCGTGCACCATGCCGTCGCCGCCGAACGGGTGATAGCCCTCGCGCGGCGGATGGAGGGGGTTGGCGCCGTTGCGGTAGTAGGTGCCGCGCAGCTCGGTCGGGAGCTCGCCTTCGAGGATCAGGTCCGGCGCGTCGCACTCGGTGCGAATGGGGGCGAAGTTGCCGGAGAGGAAACGGTGCGGCGGGAAGGGTCTGCTCATCGGGGGCCTCGGATCTCGCGCGAAGGGCGCTTCGTTGGCCTCGAGTCTGCCTCGTCGGGCGCCGCGGGGCACGCCCGCCGAGTCGTCCTCGCGGCGTCGCTCAGGCGATCCGGGGCAGCACCTCTTCCTGGAGCAGGGCCAGCGACTCGCGCTGCGCGTCGGCGGAGACCTCTGCCAGACCTGGACGGACCACGAGCAGGTTCATGCCGAGCCTCTGTCGATACTCGCCCAGGCGATCGACGACCTCCGCCAGCCCGCCGACCACGGCCCGCTCCGAGACGGGCGCGGAGGCAGCGCGAGCGATCGCCTTGGGCAGCTGCGCGCCCCCGACCGCGCGCGCCTCGCGCTCGAGGACGTCGCGCACGCGCTCGACCTCGCCCTCATGCTCGCTCACGAAGAGCGTGCGCATGATGGGGACCACGGCGCGCGCGTCGCCCCTCGCCTCCGGAGACGCGGCCCAGGCCTCCTGATGGAAGTCCAGGTTCTCCTCGATCAGGGAGAGTGGCTCCATCGGCGAAGCCAGGTAGGGCAGGCCTCGTCGCGCAGATTGGGCGAGGCCCTTGCGTCCGAACGCGGCGACGGCCAGGGGCGGGTGGGGCGCCTGATGCGGGCGATAGTCGGACCAGTGCGCGGGCTCGGGCAGCGAGTCGAAGATCGTGCCCTCCAGCCCGGTCGCCTCGCCCTCCCACGCGGCCAGCATCAGGTCCAGGGCGGCGTCGAATCGGTCGCGCTTGGTCGCGGGATCGATGCCGAAGGCTTCGAAGAGCGGCTTGCGAAACCCGCGACCGAGTCCGATCAGCAGGCGGCCCTCGCTCAGATGATCGAGCGCGGCGATCTCGCCCGCCATGCGCAGGGGATGATGGATGGGGAGCAGGAGCGAGGTGGTGGCCAGACGCAGGCGACGCGTGCGGGCCGCGAAGCCCGCCAGGGCCAGCAGCGGCGATGCAGTCACACCGGGCGCGAAGTGCATCTCCGGCATCCAGATGGAGTGGAGGCCCAGGGCCTCGGCATGATCCACCCAGGCCAACATCCTCGTCCAATCGCCAGGCCGGGCAGGTCCCGAGAGCGCCAGCCCGAGCGCGAGCCCGTCGATGCCCCAGCGCCGATGCGGTGCGTCCGCCTCCCCGCTCACGATCCACTCGATTCCGTGCCGCTGGGTGGCGTCGGCATCGCGAAGGGGAGGATCGTCCCCACCATGTCGACGCGGGCCGAGAGGCTTCGCCCGAGCCCCGAGAGCAGCGCGAAGACGCGGGCGAGCAGCACCACGTGCGTGGGGACGCGCACGATCGGGTTTTCGCGAATCATGCGCGGCAGCGCCTCCCCCGCGCCGCGCATGACAGACGGGTCGACGTAGGCTCCGTGACGCAGCGACTTGGCCACGTCCAGGACGACGCTGGAGATATCGCGCAGGGCCTGCTCGGGCGCTTCGCGGGTCTCGAAGCCGAGCTGTACCAGCGCCCGCGCCATGGCGTCCGGCGCGCCGCGCAGCAGGGCCATCGCGAATTCGAGGCAGCGATCTCGAAAATGGCCTGGCAGCTCCTTGGTGAGGCCGAAGTCGAGGAGCACCAGCCGGGCAGGCGCGCCGGGCTCGGCCCCCGGCTCCACCATGAGATTGCCGGGATGCGGGTCGGCGTGAAAGTGTCCATGTCTCAGGATCTGCTCACAGTAGACCTCGATCAGCGTCTTCATCAGCGCATCGCTGTCGACACCGGCCCGCGCGAGCGACGCCTCGTCGGTGATCTTGATCCCCTCGATGTACTCCATCACCAGCACGCGCTCGGTGGAGAGCGGCCAGTGGATGCGCGGCACGTGCACGTCGTCTCGCGCCTCGAAGTAGCCGGCGATGGTCTCTGCGCTCTGGCCTTCCCGGCGGAAGTCGAGCTCGCGGGGAACGTGGTCGCCGAGCTCCTCGATGAGGGGCATCAAGTCGAGGTCGCGTTCGATGATGCCGACTGCAGTGAAGAGGGCGCGGAGGTTGGCCAGATCAGAGCGCACCAGCGGGCCGATGTCCGGGTACTGCACCTTCACCGCCACGCGCTCGCCGGTGTGCAGCTCGGCGCGGTGGACCTGGGCAAGCGAGGCCGAGGCGACGGGAAAGGGCTCGAAATCCCGGAAGTGCTGCGAGAGGGGAGCGCCGAGCTCGTCCTCGACGAGCCCGCGGATCACTTCGAAGGGCTGGGGCGGCACCTGATCCTGGAGCTCGGCCAGGATCGCGACGTACTCTGGCGGAAGGACATCCGCGCGAGAGCCCAGGAACTGACATCCTTTCAGGATCATCCCGCGCAGCTCGACGGCCGTGTCGAAGATCTCCGATGCGCTGCGTCGATGCAGCCTGGACCAGCGCTTCTTCATGTCACGCGGGGCGAGGGTGCGCGCGATGAGCTGATGGCCCTTGATGTTGAGGTAGATGCGCCCGAAGGTCAGGCCGATCCGGCGCGCACGGTAGAGACGTTCGCCGGCCGAGAGTGCGCCGTGCATGGAGGCGGAGCTGCCGCTCATTGCCACTCCTCAGTCCGCGGCATCATCCTCCGAGCCGGGCTCGTCCGCGTCGTCCGGATTCACCCTCAGTCGGAAGGCCGTTCCCTTGCGGTCCGGGTCGGGCTGCAGTCGTATCCGGGCATCGACTTCGATCACGTGGCCGGTCGCCAGATGTGAGAAGAGCTCGGCCAGGTCGACCCGATCGAGCACACGACCGAACTCGGCGACGAGTCGGTCCATCAGCTCGTGCCGCGTGCGCTCGCTCTGCTCCGCGGCGAAGTCCACCCAATCCCGCGGTACTGTATCGCCGAGCGCTTTGCGCACGGCGCTCTCGGTCGTGAAGAAGCTCGAGAAGCCGAGCGCAGCCATCTTCCGGATCAGCTCGGACAGCGCACCGAGACTCTCGTCCTCCGGAGTCTCCAGGCCCTCGCGAGCCTCGCGTTGCGACTTGACGGCCGAAGACTCACTGCTCATCCGGATACCCCCAGGATCGACGTCGGGTTCGTGCAGCATGGCTGTCGAGATCGTCGGGAGCGGCCCTTTTGCCGGTCCGGGTCTCGAGTTCTGGACATGGCTTCGAGTCCATGAAGTAGAATCGAATCATGAGACGCGTCAGCGTGCTTGACATCATGCAGCCCAAGGTCGTCACGATCGGCGCCAGCGATCGGCTCTCCACCGCCGAGGATATCATGCGCCTCGGCGGCGTGCGCCACATGCCGGTGGTCAGCATGGGGCAGCTCGTCGGGGTGGTCTCCGAACGTGATCTGCTCCGCGCATCGCCCTCGTCGTTCGAGTCGGCCGCGCCGTACGGGGGTGCGGGATCCGAGAGCCGCAGCGCCATCATGCGCCGGGTGCGGATCGAGCAGGTGATGAGCAGGCCCGCCATCGTGGTCCCGCCCAGCGCGCCCCTCTCCGAAGTCGCGCTGCTGATGGTGGACCGCAAGATCGGCTGCCTCCCAGTCGTGGAGGTGGGCGGACGGCTGGTGGGCATCGTGACCAACGGCGACGTCCTCGAGAAGCTCGCGGTCCTCGCCGAGGCCGAGATCTGGGCCGGCGACGCGCCCCGCGGCCTCTGAGGCCTCTC
>CAZQMY010000102.1:5549-15926 GCA_964594405.1 uncultured Spirochaetaceae bacterium
GATCGGGTGAGGCCTCTCGATCGGGTGAGGCCTCTCGATCGGGTGAGGCCTCTCGATCGGGTGAGGCCTCTCGCTCAGGTGAGGCCTCCCTCTCCAGCTCCAGCCGGCCTGCTCCTCGGTGCCACCGGGCGCTCTGCCGCTGCTGCGCCTTCCTGTCTCCCCGCGTTTCCCCGCGCGGAAACGAATTGCGACTCCCTCCGGGGTGGCGTACCCTTCGGTGTGACCCTCCCCTGGCGGCGCCGAGCCGCGTCTCGAAAATGCGAGAATCCCGGAGGGTGCGGACGTCGACCAGTCGATACGTCGAACGTAGGGAAAGAGATGGATGTTGCGGCGTTGCTGACCCGGGGGCAGGGCCACAACGGGCGCTGCGAGGTGACGGAGGCGGCGAGCACAGCGTAGTCCAAGAGCGCTGGGGCCTGGCGCGTTCGCGGGGCCTCGTCGTCGTGAGCGATCGCCCGAGAAGGGCGTTCGGAACAAGGTGGGGCGAGGAACGAGATGATCGAGAAGATCCTGGTAGCAACAGATGGTTCGGACGATGGGGGAGCTGCAGAGCGCACGGCGGTGGCTCTGGCAGCTCGCCTGCGGGTGAGACTCGCTGGGATCTGCGTGATCGAAGATCGCGACGTCCGTCCCCCGCAGAGCGCGGGCCTCACGCTTCCGCCCTTCCCGGAAGCCGAGCTGGCCGCCTATCACCGCGCACGGGCGGAGGCCATCAGCCAGCGACTGGTGGAGCGCGCGCGCAGCGAAGGCACCGAGGCGAGCTGTGATGTCGTCCAGGGATACGCGGACGACCGCATCGTCGAGCGCGCGCAGGAGAACGATCTGCTGGTCATCGGGCGTGACAGCAAGGGCGCAGAGCGCTCCGGTGCGCTGATCGGCTCGACCGTCGAGGGCGTGATCCGCAAGACTGCGCGCTCGACCCTGGTCGTGCCTTCGGGGGCACCGCTCACCGGTCCCGTCGTGCTCGGCTTCGACGGATCGCCGGGCTCGCGCGTGGCCACCTCCATCGCCGTCGAGCTCGCCAATGCGCTCAACGAGCCCGTGCACTGCTTCGTCGACTCCAAGGACAAGGGCCGCGCCGTTGCACGTTTCGAAGAGGTCCGTCAGCTGCTCGGCGGTCTGAGCCAGCCGGTGCGCGAGACCTCGTCCACACTCGGTCGCCCGGACGTCAAGATCGTCGACACGGCGCGCGAGTGCCGCGCTGGCATGATCGTCATGGGGGCCTACGGACGGAACCGGATCACCGACTACTTCCTGGGCAGCAACGCGGCAGCGGTGGTGCGTACCTCGCCGGTCGCCGTGCTGCTCGCGCGCTAGCGCTTGGCGGGCGCGCGTCCGCCCATCGCGCTGGCCGAGATCGCGTCGGCGCTCGGTCTGCGCGTCCAGGGAGATGGTGACTTCCGCGTGGAAGGCGTCGCGTCGCTCGAGGATGCCGGCCCGGGGCAGCTCTCCTTCGTGCGCTCGGCGGGCCACGCCGAGAGCGCGCGGCGCAGCAGCGCGGGCGCGCTGCTGCTTCCCGCGGGCATCGATGCCGGCCCTCGCCCGACGCTGATCAGCGCGAATCCTGCGCTCGACTTCGCTCGCCTCGTCGAGCGCTTCTTCTCGCGTCCCCGCCCACCCGCCGGCCTGCGCGATGCCGCCCGGCTGGCGGAGGACGCGGAGATTGCCGCCAGCGCTTCGCTCTCGACGGGCGTCGTGGTGGGGCATCGGGTTCGCATCGGCGAGCGCAGCTTCGTGCACCCCGGCGTCGTCCTCTACGACGACGTGGTCATCGGTGACGACTGCGAGATCCACGCGGGATGCGTGCTGCGCGAAGGCAGCGTGCTGGGCGACCGCGTGACCCTGCAGCCGGGCGTCATCATCGGCGGCGATGGCTTCGGCTACCTGGCGGGCGAGGATGGAATGCCGAGACGCGTGCCCCACGTGGGCAACGTCGAGATCGGCGACGCCGTCGAGGTCGGCGCGGCGACGACCATCGACCGCGGCACGCTCGGCCCGACGCGCATCGGACGCGGCTCGAAGATCGACAATCTCGTTCAGATCGCCCACAACTGCGAGATCGGCGAGAGCGTGATCATCGTCGCGCAGTCCGGCCTGGCGGGTAGCACGATCGTCGAGCGGGGCGCCGTCCTCATGGCGCGATCCGGCAGCACGGGCCACCTCCGGATCGGGGCGGGGGCGTTCGTCGGTGCCCTCTCCGCGGTGACGAACGACGTGGATCCCGGCGCCAGGGTCTTCGGCATGCCGGCGGTCGAGGGTCGCGGCTGGCATCGCAGCGTGGCGGCGCTCGCGCGCCTGCCCGACGCGCTCCGCAGGCTGCGCGCGCTGGAGCGCAAGCTCGGTCTCGGACGCGATCCATCACAGGGCGACGGTGACTGAGGGTCCGACTCCACGCCGCGCACGCTCCCTTCCGTTAGAGTGTCCGGCCGTTGGAGTGTCCGGAGCCGCGCACCCGCGCGGCCCGGCGGTCGGGGAGTGAGGATGGAACCCAGGAGCGAAGACGTGCGCGGTCGCACGCTACGGGCGCTCGAGGCCTGGCTCGAGGCGTCGAGCGAGCGCGAGGTCCAGGCGATCTGCGCTGCGCTCCGTCAGGATCCGCGCGCCGGGGCCCGGCGTCTGGGCGAGCGCTGGGAGCGGCGCGTGGCGTCCATCGCGGCCGAGCGCGAGCGTATGAACGGGCTCTTCGCCCGCCGTCGCGCGCTCCAGGCGGGGGGCAAGCGCTTCGTGGGCGGGGTCGATGAGGTGGGCGTCGGGCCCCTGGCCGGTCCGGTGGTCGCCGCGGCGGTGGTGCTGCGCGACGAGGTCGAGCTTCCGGGCCTCGACGACTCCAAGAAGCTCTCCGTGCAGGCGCGGGAGCGGCTCGACATCGCGATCCGGGCGCAGGCGATCGCATTCGGCATCGGGCTCGCGACGGTGGATGAGATCGATCGCATCAATATTCATCGAGCCGCGCTCCTGGCCATGCAGCGGGCGGTCGGGGCTCTCCGAGACAAGACCCGCGTCGACCATCTGATGGTGGATGCGAGGACGATTCCCGGCGTTCCGATCGCACAGACTCCGCTCGTCAGGGGCGACTCCGAGGATGGCTCCATCGCCGCGGCCTCGATCGTCGCCAAGGTGCACCGGGATGCGCTGCTCAGAGCGCTCGACCAGCGCTACCCGGGCTACGGGCTCGCGCGCCACAAGGGCTACGGCACCGCGGAGCACATCGCGGCCCTGCGCGGACGCGGTCCCACCCCTGAGCATCGTCGCTCGTTCGCGCCGGTCGCCGATGCCGAAGCGGCCTTCGCCGAGCGAGAAGGCCGGGGGTGAGCGGCGATTCGGGCAGCGACGGCCCGAAGCCGAGGCTTCGGGCCGAGCCGGAGGACTTCGTCGTCGAAGAGCAGCCGCTCTATCCCGCCAGCGGCGAGGGGGCGCACACCTTCCTGCGCGTGCGAAAACGGCTGCGCAATACGGAGGAGGTCGCGCGTGAGCTCGCGCAGGCGCTCTCGGTTTCGCCGCGCGACGTCGGCTACGCGGGGCGAAAGGATCGGGCCGCGCTCTGCACGCAGTGGTTCAGCGTGCCGGGCGCCTCGCCCGCAGAGGCCATGGCGCTCTCGTTGGAGGGCATCGAGGTCCTCGACGCCATCCCGCATGCCCACAAGCTGCGGACCGGACAGCTGCGCGGCAACCGCTTCGACTTGTGCATCCGCCACGTCAGCGATGCCCTCTTCGCGCAAGCCCGGTTGCGACTCGAGGACTTGATTGCCCGGGGTCTGCCGAATCGATTCGGCGCACAGCGCTTCGGTCGGGGCGGGCGCAACCCCGAGCATGCTCGGGCGCTGCTCGAGGGGCAGGGCGGACGCGTGGACCGGCGCAAGGCGCGCTTCCTGCTCTCGGCGCTGCAATCCGAGGTCTTCAACCGCGTGCTCGACACGAGGCCCGTGCCCCCGGATCGCCTCCTGGCCGGGGACGTGGCCATGGTCTGCGCCTCCGGCGGGCTCTTCGTCATCGACGATCCCGATGCCGAGGCCGCGCGCGTCGAGCGCTTCGAGATCAGCCCGACCGGGCCGATCTTCGGTACGAAGATGATGCGACCAGAGGGGGAGGCGGCGGCGCTCGAAGCGCGAGTGATGGAGGCGCTCGGCGTCCCCGAGCCCGCGGCACTCCGGCTTCCGCGCGGCGTGCGGCTTCGGGGGACCCGGCGACCGCTACGCGTCGCGCTCGAGGCCCCCGCCCTCGGGCGCGAGGATGGGAGTGCGCGCCTGCGTGTCGGACTGCCGCCGGGCAGCTACGTCACGGTTCTCGTAGAGGCGCTCTTCGGGGCCTTCGACGAGGGGCCCGAGCCCGACTGACAGTGAAAGGGCAGCCGCGGGCGTGTATGCTGGCGAGCATTCTCGCACGGATCGCATGGGGCGGGCCGGGCGCGCCGGGGGAGTCGCCATTGACCATTCACTCGAACCTCGCGGAGCTGGTCGGCAATACGCCGCTGGTTCGCCTCAATCGCCTGACGGAGGGGCTCAGCGCCACGGTGGTGGCCAAGCTCGAGAGCGCCAATCCGTGCAACAGCGTGAAGGATCGCATCGGCATCGCGATGATCGAGGCCGCCGAGGCGGAGGGGGCCATTGCGCCCGGGCGCACGACGATCGTCGAGCCCACCAGCGGCAATACGGGGATCGCGCTCGCTTTCACCGCGGCCACCAAGGGGTATCGCTGCGTCATCGTGATGCCGGACACGATGAGCCCGGAGCGGCGCGTCACCATGCGCGCCTTCGGCGCGCGCCTGGTGCTCACCGATGGCGCCAAGGGCATGAAGGCCGCCATCGAGAAGGCGAACGAGATCTGCGATGAGCTGCCCGACGCATTCATGCCCCAGCAGTTCCGAAATCCCGCCAACCCCGAGGTGCACTTGCGCACCACCGGCCCCGAGCTCTGGGAGGGGACCGATGGGAGGATCGATGCCCTCGTCGCGGGTGTCGGGACCGGTGGGACGATCACTGGCGTCTCGCGCTACATCAAGCCGAGGAAGCCCGGCTTCCACGCCATCGCCGTCGAGCCCGCGGACAGCCCGGTGCTCTCGGGTGGCGCTCCGGGTCCGCACAAGATCCAGGGCATCGGGGCCGGCTTCGTGCCCGCGGTGATGGACACGTCGGTGCTCGACGACGTGATCGCGATCGGCAACGAAGAGGCGGTGGAGACCGCGCTCCGCCTCGCGCGCGAAGAGGGCATCCTCTGCGGCATCTCCTCCGGCGCCAACGTCGCCGCCGCGCTCAAGTATGCGGCCCGCGAGGGCAACGCCGACAAGCTGATCGTGTGCATCATCTGCGACTTCGGCGAGCGCTACGTCCAGACCGTGCTCTTCGACTCGCTGCGCTACGACGGCAGCGACAAGTACGAGGACTGATCGGGACTTGGCTGACGGACCGATCATTCGCGGCTTCGGCGGCACCCGGCCCCGCATCCACGAGAGCGTCTGGGTCGCGCCGGGGGCGGTGGTGGTCGGGGACGTCGAGATCGGCGCTGGATCCAGCGTCTTCTACGGCAGCGTGATCCGCGGCGACGTCCACCGGATCCGCATCGGCGAGCAGAGCAACATTCAGGATCACGTCACCCTGCACGTGTCCAAGGGCAGGTTCGGGGCGACGCTGGGCGATCGGGTCACAGTGGCCCACCGCGCCGTCGTTCACGGTTGCGAGGTCGAGGACGAGGCCCTGATCGGCATCGGTGCCATCGTGATGGACGGTGCCCGAGTGGGTGCGGGCGCGCTTGTGGCAGCGGGTGCGGTGGTCACGCCGGGCAGCGATGTGCCGGCCGGGATGCTCGCGATGGGCATCCCCGCCAGGGCCGTGCGAGAATTGAGCGCAGACGAGCGGCGCGACCAGGTCGCCCGTGCCCTCGTCTACGTCGAGACTGCTCGCGCCCATGCCGCCGAGGATGCGCTGAGCAGCGCGGAGCGAGGAAGCCAGTGATGAATTCCGGTGAGCGGAGCGAGGAGCCGTCCGTCGTTCCGGATGGGGCAGCGGGAGAGATCGGGGGGAGCGAAGCCAAGGTGAGTCGCGAGCAGAAGAAGGCGCAGTCCAGGCAGCGCATCCTCGATGCGGCCCGGGACGTCTTCTTCCGAGACGGCTTCATGTCGGCCAACCTCGACGAGGTCGCCGATCGCGCGGGCGTCGCCAAGGGTACGCTCTACCGCTACTTCGAGAGCAAGGCCGACCTCTATGTGGCCATCCTCGCGCAGAACGGCGATGCCTTCACCGACAGACTCCGCAGCGAGGCCAACGCCGGCGAGGCGACGGTCATCGACGATCTTCGGCGGATGAGCCGCTTCTATCTGGACTACTGGCTGCGACACCCGGAGTACTTCCAGATCTTCTGGGCCGTCGACAATCAAGCCGTGATCGGCGAGCTGCCGACGCCCGTCATGAACGAGGTCTCGAGGCTCTGGGAGGCGAGTCTGAGCGTGCTCGACCAGCTGCTCCAGCGAGCGGTGGAGGCCGGTGAGATCCGTCCCTGTGACACCTGGGAAGCGAGCAACATCCTGTGGACCGTCGCCAATGGCGTGATCCAGACCGAATTCACCCGGGCCCGCATCGAGCTCAGGCGACAGCCCCTGGATCAGTTCTTCCATCGCACCATCGAGCTCGTGATCACCGGGTTGCGTAGGGGCGCTCCGAAGGCGCCGTGAGCCGCGTCTCCGGGGGGCAGTGGGGAGCGCCAGACCGGGCTCGACGAGCCGGCGATCGGGACGCTCGTGTCCAATTCCCCATGAATCTACGGCTCGCGCGGTTGACACCCGGCATCGAATGGGAAACTCTGGGGCCGCTCGCTGACTGGGGGTCAGGCGGGCACCCGATGGGTAGCCGATCCCTGCGCCGAAGCGTGCAGGAATCCAGGGAACACCATGCGCGAGGCCGGCCCCTACCAAAGCGGCCGGGCCCGCTCGAGCGGGGTTCGAATCGGTTCGATGGGAGCGACGGCAGCGGCCGTCGAGATCAATGGGGGTGGGGTTGTGAGCAAGGGCTTGATCGAGAAGATCCGCAATCTGGTGGCCGACCAGCTGGGTGTCGACGCGGGCGAGCTGGAGTCGGGGGCAGACATCCTGGACGATCTGGGCGCCGATAGCCTGGACGTGGTCGAGATGGTGATGGCGATCGAAGAGGAGTTCGACCTCGAGATCCCCGACGAGGACGCCGAGGGCATGCGCACACTGGGCGACGTGGAGAAATACGTCGCCGATCGCATCGCGGCCTGAGAGCCGCGTCCGCTCCCCGCCAGCGCCTCGACCCGGGGGTCGAGGGCTCCGCGACCGTATGGTGCGGGGCCGTTCTCTAGCCCTCGCGCATTCCGGGCAGCACCTGGAGGTAGGTGCCCAGGGCCGTCACGGTGATCGAGATGCCGAGGGAGACGTAGAGGCTCGCTCCTTCGCGCATCAGCTCGCTTGCGCGCGCTTCCTGCACGTCGGGAGGCAACGGCTGGCCGACCAGGTCGATGAGCTCGGGGAGCACCTGGGCGAACGATGCGAGCACGAAGAAGAAGACGAGATAGAAGACCGAGATGGTGAAGCGCGGCCTGAAGCTGGGGGGCCGCCTCCTGAGCGGCGATTCCGGTCTCTGGTGCTCCGCCATGGCGTGAGCATACCCGACCCACCGGACGTCGCCCCGCGCTGTTACCATCTGCGCCGATGAGTGAGACCGATCCTGCGACGCGGCGCCTGGTGGTGATCGACGGGGCCAATGCCCTCTTCCGGGCCTTCTTCGCGATCCCCCACCTCAAGGCGCCGGACGGCACGCCGACCAACGCCGTCTACGGCTTCGCCACCATGCTGATCAAGGTGCTCCGTGACGAGTCTCCGGACTACGTCGCCGTCGCCTTCGATCCGCGCGGCGGCTCCTTCAGGAAGCGCATCTTCGAGGAGTACAAGGCCGGGCGGGACGCGATGCCCGAGGATCTGGCGGCGCAGCTCCCGCTGCTCGACGATCTGCTCGAAGCCTTTCGGATCCCGAAGATCGTCGTGGACGACTTCGAGGCGGATGACGTCATCGCCACCCTCGTGAAGGAGGTGCCGGAAGATACGCAGGTCAGTGTCATCTCGACGGACAAGGACCTGATGCAGCTGGTCAGCGATCGCGTGACGATGGTCGACACGGCGAAGGATCGCCGCATCGGGCCGAGCGAGGTCGAGGAGCGCTTCGGCGTGCCGCCGGCGCAGATCCTCGACCTGCGCGCGCTGGTCGGCGATCCGAGCGACAACATCCCCGGCGTGAAGGGGATCGGCGAGAAGGGCGCGGCGAAGCTGATCGCCGAGTGGGGCACGCTCGAGGCGCTGCTCGACCACGCGGACGAGATCAAGGCCAAGCGGGCGCGGGAAGGGCTCCAGAACGGGCGGGCGGAGGCCGAGCTCTCCAAACGGCTCAGTGCCCTGCGCGACGACGTCCCCCTGCAGAGCGGACTCGACGAGCTCGCGCACGAGTCGCCCGACGCCGAGAAGCTGCGCGGGCTCTACACCCGGCTCGGATTCACGCGCCTGCTCGAGGCCCTCGATGCGCAGGAGGGCGCGACACCGGGTGCAGCGGGCTCGGCGAACGCGGGCGTCGAGATCACGGTACACACCTCGACGCGCGCCGAGGCGCTGGCCGAGCGCCTGCAGGCGCTCGGCGCCGACGATCCGATCGACCTGCTCGTCCTGCACGAGGCGGGGAGCGCCGTGGAGGCGTGTGCGGTCGGGCTCGCGATCGCGCTCGGAGATGTCGAGGCCGTCTACGTACCGCTGCTGGGCGAGGCGCTGGCGGCCGAGGAGGGCCTCGACCTCGACACGCTGGGCGAGGCGCTCGCCCCGCTCCTGACGGGCGAGGCGGCGAGACCGTGGTGCTCGGCGGAGTCCAAGACGGTGCAGTCCATCTTCGCCGAGACCGGCCTCGACCTCCCGTCGCCGGCCGACGACCTCGGGATCGCCGGATTCCTGCTCGATCCGGCGGGCCAGGCGCGCACGGAGGTGCTGGCCGGGACGATGCTCGGTCGCGACCTGCCGGCGCGCGAATCGCTCACCGGCCGTGGGGCCAAGGCCAAGGTCCTCGGCAGCCTGCCCACCGCCGACCTCTCGGCCTTCGCGGGGGCTCATGTCTGCGCGCAGCGCGCCCTTCGGCCTCTGCTGCGCCAGCGCCTCGAGGCCGACGCGCTCGTCTCCCTGTACACGGACGTGGAGCTGCCGCTGACCGGGGTGCTCTCGCGCATGGAGCGCGCTGGCGTGCGGATCGACGAGGGCAAGCTGCAGGAGCTGGCGGTGGAGTATCAGGCGGGCCTCGATGCGCTCGAGAAGGAGATCCACGCGCTGGCGGGTGAGGAGTTCCTGATCAGCTCGCCCAAGCAGCTGCAGGTGATCCTCTTCGAGAAGCTCGGTCTCCCGGCGCTCAAGAAGACGAAGACGGGCTACTCGACGGCCGAGAGCGTGCTCGAGCAGCTCCGCGCTCATCACGAGCTGCCCGGCCGGATCCTCGACTATCGCAAGCTCTCCAAGCTGATGAGCACCTACATCGATGCGCTCCCTCCGCTGGTCTGCGATCGCACGGGGCGGATCCATCCGCAGTTCAACCAGCTGGGGGCGGCCACCGGGCGGCTATCCGCGTCCAATCCGAACGTGCAGAACA
This sequence comes from uncultured Spirochaetaceae bacterium, assembly GCA_964594405.1. GTDB lineage: Bacteria > Myxococcota_A > UBA9160 > UBA9160 > UBA4427 > CAZQMY01. The sequence continues at coordinate 15,173 of CAZQMY010000102.1, forward strand.
TCCCGATCCGCGGCGAGGAGGGCGCACGCATCCGCGAGGCCTTCGTGCCCGCGGAAGACCGCCTGCTGCTCTCGGCCGACTATTCGCAGGTGGAGCTGCGAGTGCTGGCGCACTACTCACGGGACGAGAGCCTGCTCGACGCATTCCGGAAGGGCGAGGACATCCATCGTCGCACCGCCGCCGAGGTGGCTGGCATCACGGTCGAGGAGGTGAGCGACGAAGACCGCGCGCGCGCCAAGGCGGTGAACTTCGGGATCATCTACGGCTCGTCCGCCTTCGGGCTGGCCCCCAACCTGGGCATCGCGACCGGCGAGGCGCAGGAGACCATCGATCGCTACTTCGAGCGCTACCAGGGTGTGCGCCAATTCCTGGACGAGACCATCGCCCACGCCAAGGAGGAGGGGTACGTGGTGACCATGCTGGGTCGACGGCGCTACCTGCCCGACATCAAGAGCCGCAATCGGGTGCAGCGTCAGGCCGCCGAGCGCATGGCGGTGAATACCGTCAATCAAGGAACAGCGGCGGAACTGATCAAGAAGGCGATGATCCGTGTCGATGCAGCACTGGCAGCGGCCGGTCTGGAGACCGCCATGCTGCTTCAGGTCCATGACGAGCTGATCTTCGAGGCGCCGGAGGACGAGACCGAACGGGCGGCTGCCCTGATCGTGGAGGCGATGCAGGGTGTCGCAAGCCTCTCGGTGCCGCTGAAGGCCGAGGCCGGCATCGGGGCCAACTGGGCCGAGGCGCATTGACC
>CAZQMY010000103.1:0-15562 GCA_964594405.1 uncultured Spirochaetaceae bacterium
CCGGCCCGGCGTGCGATCGGGGCCGGGCGGCCGCGTCAGAGGAAGCTCCGCTGCAGATCGCGGCGTCGCCGGGCTTGCGCGAGCGCGCGGCGCTCAGTGGCCCGAGCCGAGATCGTCCAGGAAAGCGCTCTCCATGATGTCGTTCTCTGCCTCCTCGTGGGCGAGCACGTCCAGCGTCAGCTGCTTGAATCGCTCGTGGACACCACGCCACGCGATCGAAGAATCGCCCGCGGTCTGGGCGGCCTTGACGATCGTGAAGATCTCCTGCGAGAGCCGGGGATGCTCCTCCATCAGCGCCTTCGCCCGCTTCGCATAGCGCGGCGCCACGGCGAGCGCCTCTTCCATGTAGCCGTTCTTCTCTTCCAGCTCGAAGTGCTCGGGGAACTGTCGGCCGAGGTCGGAGAGCAGCGTCAGCGTCGGCGCCTGGGACTCGGGCGTGGAGGCCCCGATGTCGCACTGCCGGATGACGTCGAGCAGGAGCTCGAGCACCGAGATCATGCTGCGGCGGAGATTGGAGTGCTGAACACGCAGCTGAGAGATGTAGTCGCGAGGAAAATCCCGGCTGCACGATGCGCAGTTGACGGCGTAGGGCAGCAGCTCGAGGCGATCAGCGCGGATGGTGCCACCGCAGGACATGCAGCAGTCGTATTCCCGGGCGTCGATCCGATGAAGGGCGCTCTCGATCAGGCCGAGCTCGTGATTGAGGCTGTCGATGAACTCGCCGATCGCCCTCGATCCGGCGCTGACCGCCCGTCCCGATCTCGAGGGCTCGTGGCCGTGGAGTCGGAGGTCGTCCTCGATCCCGTCGATGCGGCGGAGCAAGTCGGCTCGGCGACGCACCAGCTGGCCTCTCGTCTGTTCGAAGCTCGTCATGGATTCCCCTCCTGATCGTTCGCGGGCGCCGATACGATGGCGTCGGTGGCCTTGGCCAAGCCCTCGCGTGACGCACTTCGGTGCAGCGAGCGGTCGCGGGGGCGCCTGCTTGGCGATCGATTGGTCGCAACCCGTCTTGCATTCTCCCAGCAAGGAAGGTCGAAAGGCAAGCAACATCCGGTTGCGCGCGCTCCCTGAGGGTGGGCGCGTGAACGCTGATGCGACGACTCGGGAGAGAGCGGGGGGAGCTGCCTACGGGGTGGCGAGGAATTCGGGGGGGCGATGCAACCTGAGGGCGTTCTCGCCACGTGAGGCGACGCGCGCCGGCAGCGGATGCGAACGCAGCTCGCCTTCCATCCCAGATGCCCAGATGCCCAGATGCCGCCCCACACGCCATCACAAGAAGGATGGGCGTGTCCCGATCACCTGCTCACCCTCGAGCGCCTCGAGCTCCGCACTCGACAAGCCGAGCTCGGTCTGCAGGACCTCGGCGTTGTGTTGCCCGAGTGTGGGCGGCGGACTCCTGTGCAGTCCTCGGGCGAGCAGAGCGAATTTCATGGGCAGCCCCGGATAGCGTGTCTCACCGGTCACGGGATGCTTCATCCGCTGGAAGAACCCGCGATGGTCGAGCTGTGGGTTCGGGGCGAGATCGTGTCCGTTGATCAGGCGCTGCGCCGGAACACCCGCGCTCAGCAGGAGCGACTCCGCGTCGGAGCACGCCTTGTTCGCGAGCCATGCTTCGATCCGACGGTCGAGGGCATCGTGATTCGTCCGGCGGGCCCGATGAGTCGAGTACTCGGGCGCGCGGGCCCAGTCGGGATCACCGAGCGCGTGGACGAAGGCGCGCCACTGCGCCTCGTTGGCGACCGAGATGCCGAGCAGGTCCGGCGACTCCGATCCATCGCAGGCGTAGACGCCCTGGGGTGCGGCCGCGGGTGCGCGATTCTCCTCGCGCTCCATCAGGTGGCCATAGGCCGAGAACTCCACGACCTGCTGCGCGGCCACGTTGATGGCCACCTCCACGAGCGGAAGCTCGACGAGCTCGCCCCGTCCCGTACGCCTGCGGTTCTCGAGCGCGAGCATCAGGGCAAAGACCGCATGCATGCCGCCGATCGGATCGCAGGCCCCTCGCACCACCAGTGGCAGGTCCCGGTAGCCCGTCACCCAGGCGAGGCCACTCACCTGCTCCACGGTCATGGCGAAGCCGGCGCGATCCCGCCACGGGCCGTCGAGGCCAAAGGCCGGCATGCGGACCATGATCGCCTCGGGATTCAAGGCCCGGACCTTATCCCAGCCGAGTCCGAACTTCTCCATCACGCGGGCCGAGTAGTTCTCGATGACCACGTCTGCCTTCTGGACCAGCTCGCGGACCAGCGCGATGCCCTCTTCGCTCTCGAGCTGCAGCGTGATGCCGCGCTTGCCCGGATTGGCGCCGTGGAAGACGGGCGACCATTCCCAGAGATCGTCGCCGCGCACGGCGCCGGCGAAGCGCATGCCATCCGGACGCTGGATCGACTCCACCTTGATCACGTCCGCGCCGAGATCTGCCAACGTCGCGGTCGAGAAGGGGCCGGCCCAGAATGCGGTGAGGTCGAGGACCCGCAATCCCTCGAGCGGCCGCTCCTTCTCGCCGGCCTCGGCCATGCCATCGAGAGCGGGTCGGGCGCGCGAGAGGCCTGCGCGGATGGCGTCCCCGTGCTCGCCGAGCCGGGGAGCGCGCTCGAAGGGCCTGGGCTCGGACTGCTGGAGGAGATAGGGTGGCCGGGGCTGTTTGAAGCCGCCGGGCCCGTCTGCGAAGACGCCACGCGCGACCATGTGGTCCATCTCGGGAAGCACCTCGCCGTTGCCGACCGGGGCGACGGGGATACGAAGCAGACCAGCCAGCTCGATCAGCTCGTCGACGGTCTTCTCCCGTGTAAAGCCCTGGATCATCTGGACCATCAGCTCGAAGTGCTCCATGCGATTGCGCCCCTCGAGATAGCGATGGTCTTCCGCGATGTCCTGACGGCCGAGCATGGCGCAGAAGTCCGTCCACTGCTGACCCGTGATCGTGCAGTAGCCCACCCAGCCGTCCTTCGCGGGCTCGATGGAGGGGATCTCGATCCCCCTGGCGAGCGGCCCTTCGTTCCACTGGCCGTGCAGGTCGTGATAGACGGTGAGGCAGAGCACGATGGCTTCGAAGATGGAGAGGTCCACGTGTTGCCCCCGGCCGGTGTTGCGAGCATGGAGCCAGGACGTCATTGCCGCGACGGCCGCGAACGCACCCGCCGCGAACTCGCCGATCCGTCCGCCGGCGAAGACGGGCTTCCGACCCGGTAGCCCCCGATAGTCGATGGAGCCGCACGCCGCCTGCAGGGTGAACTCGGTGGCGGGCCGGTGGGCCCAGGGGCCAGTGAGACCCCAAGGCGAGATGGACAGCACGCAGAGGGTGGGGTTGTCGGCTTGCAGGGTGGCGACCGGCAGTGATCGCGCGCCCAGTCCGCCCGGACCGAAGCTCTCGATCAGCACGTCGGCGCTCGCACAGAGCGCGCGGAGCTCCGCGCGGCCGGCCTCGTCGTCGAGGTCGATGACGATGCTGCGCTTCGACGCGTTCAGGAACTGGAAGAGCGCCCCGTCCTCGTCTTCCGCGAGCTCGTGCTCCGCGGCCGTATACGTCCGCAGGGGATCGCCTGCCGGCGACTCGACCTTGATGACCTCAGCGCCGGCGTCGACCAGGAGCTTCGCACAGTAGGGGCCGGCGACCTCGGTGCTGGCGTCGATGATGCGGAGGCCGCTCAGGGGGCGGGCTCCTTCGTGCTGCGGCATGGTCGACCTCCTGGTGGCATGCTGCCGTGTCCGAGCCGCGGCCCGACCTACTCGTCCTCGACCTGGCGACTCTCCGCTTCGCCCGTCAGCACGTTCTTGAGGACCTTGCCCGCGGCGTTCCGGGGCAGCGGCTCGCCCCGGAGCTCCCAGGCCGTAGGCACCTTGAAGGCCGCCAGGGTCTCCCCGACGAAGGTCGCCAGCGCCTCGGGGTCTGGCCAGGTGCCGTCACGCGGGACCACGACCGCCTTCACCTCCTGGCCGAGCTCCGGATGATCGATGCCGATCACGGCGCACTCGTTGACGTCGGGATGAGCGTCCAGCCGATTCTCGATCTCCACTGGATAGATGTTCTCACCGGAGCGCAGGATCATGTCGCGCGCTCGGGAGTTGATGTAGAGATAGCCCTCTTCGTCGAGGCAACCGATGTCGCCTGTGGCCAGCCATCTCCCCGGCTTGAGCGCTTCGGCCGTCGCCTCCGGATTGCGCCAGTACTCGAGCATCAAGTAGGGGCTGCGGATGTGGATCTCCCCGAACGCGCCGGTGGGCAGGACATCGCCAGCCTCGTTTCGGATCTCGATGCGATGCCCCACCTGCGCCTGGCCCGTGGACGTCGGTCGTTCGGCCAGCTCGGCGCCCCCGATCCCCGCCCCCATGCCCGCGGACTCGGAGAGCCCGTAGCCCATGCCCAGGTTGCGCCCCGCGTTGGGGAAGGCCTCGGCCATGCGCCGCTGCAGATCGGGACTGGTGGGCGCGCCGCCGAATCCGATGTTGCGAATGCTGCTCAGGTCGAACGACTGGAGGCTCGGATGCGCAAGGACCTGGCTGCCCGCGCTGCCGAGTGCACTCCAGATGGTCACCTTCTCCCGCTCGATCAGCCGCAGCACATCCTCGGGGTCGAACCGACCGCGGCGATAGACGGTGGCGGCGCCCTGGGCGAGCATCATCACCGCCGCTGCGAAGAGACCCGAGAGATGGAAGAGCGGCGTGGTGACCAGGCTGCAGGGAGGAAGGGGAGGCGGCGCCGAAGCGGCGGCCTCCGGATCCTGCCGCATGGCGAGCAAGAGTCTCTCGAGGCCATGCATGGACTGGGTCTTCACGAACCCGACGAGCGCGCGATGCGAAACCACCGCCCCCTTTGGCCGGCCGGTCGTCCCGCTGGTGTAGAGGATGATGCAGGGATCGTCTTCGGCGATGGGCTGATCGGGCAGCTTGGCGTCCGGGGCATGGGCCTCGAGTGCCGCGAATCCAGACTCGATCTCCACGCAGGGCAGGTCGATCTCGAGGGCCTCGAGTCGGGCGAGTCGGCGGGCATCGCCCACCAGCAGGCTCGGCTCGCTGTGGGCCAGGGCGTAGTCGGCTTCGTCCGCCGTCCATAGCCCGTTGAATGCGGAGACGATGCCGCCGAGGCTGACAGTGGCCCAGAAGGTGATGACCCACTCGGGGCAGTTCGCCGCCATGATCGCCACTCGGTCTCCCGGGCCGATGCCGTGCTGCTCGCGCAGGGCCGTCGCCACCGAGGCCACCAGGCGCACGTGCTCCGCATGGCTGATGCGTCGCTCCCCGCAGACCATATAGGGCTTGTGCGCATGCGCTGCCGATTCGGCGAGCAGCTCGCGGAGGTTCGCCTGTCGGTTCTTGAAGACGGGCAGGCGCTCGCCCAGCACTTCTTCTTCGACCATCTCGAATGGGCCGCCCGGTCCGATCAGCTGTTGGCGGATCTCTTCTCTCAGTCCCACTGTCTTCTCCGTGCTGCGCCGGCCTTCACCGATCGGGCGGCATGCGTGGCGCCGCGTCGGCAACGAGCAGGCTACTACGGCGGGCATGCCTTGTGTAGCGAAAGCTTCGCGCGCAACGCTGCGCGTGGATCGATGCATCCAGCGCGCTTCGTCGGCGACGCGGGCTGGCTGGGCCTGGCGCGCAGGCGCCGTGTGCCCGGGCAGATCGAGCACGGGAGACGGGCGCGGAGGGATCCGAAGAGCGGGTCTCGATCCGGGCGTCATGGTCGATCGTGCGGAGCACGCGATCCGCAACGCTCTTCTACGTCGTCGCGCCGGAGGCCGACCCCAGGCGGGACCCCTGCAGTGCGCGCCTCGACGACATCCGACCGGGGCGCAGTCCGACGTGGGCCATGCCGCAAGCCGAAGAGAGCGAGCCGCAGGGCTGAGCGGTGTATCGTGTCGGTCGGCGCGTCCAGGCCATTGACATCGGAGCGTTCGAGAGAGGGAGGGAGCGGATGGGGCGACTCGAGGGAAAGGTCGCGTTGATCACCGGAGGAGGCTCGGGCATCGGAGCGGCGAGCGCCTTGCGCTTCGCGGAGGAGGGCGCCGCGGTGGTGGCGCTCGATCTGCGTGCGCGCTCGGGCGGGGATTGGGACGCCGCGACGCGCCGCGCCAGGGACGCCGAGCTCATCGTGGCTGACGTGACCGACGGGAATGCCGTGGACGCGGCGGTGGCCCGCGTCGTGGATCGATTCGGTCGGCTGGACATCCTGGTCAACGCCGCGGGCGTGGCCGGCGGCGGGCCGGTCCATCTCATGCCGACGGAGGAGTGGAATCGCGTCATCTCCGTCAACCTGAACGGGACCTTCATCCCGATCCGAGCCGCCCTTGGCCCGATGCTGGAGCAGCGCAGCGGCAGCATCATCAATATCGCCAGCATCGAGGGGATCGAGGGCGTCGAAGGCGGCAGCTCGTACAACGCCTCGAAGGGCGGCGTGGTGATCCTCACCAAGAACCTGGCGATGGACTACGGCCGTCGTGGGATCCGCGTCAATGCCATCTGCCCCGGCTTCATCGAGACGCCGATGCGCGAGCAGGTCTTCGCCATGGAGGGCGTGCAGGAGGTGCGAGCGAACATCGAACGTCACTCGCAGCTTGGACGCTTCGGCAGGCCCGTGGAGGTGGCCAATGCGGCGCTCTTCCTGGCCAGCGACGAGGCCTCGTACGTATCCGGGCACGCTCTGGTGGTGGACGGCGGCTTCATCGCCGGCCATCGCGCTGGCATCGCACGGATGATGGGGCTCGAGGACTAGCGGATCACCCTCTCGGCTCGCCCGGTCGCAGTCGGGGCCAGTGCTCAGAAGCCGAAGCGGAAGTTGATGCCGACATCGTGGCTGTTGATGTCGGTCCAGACGAAGCCATCGTAGTAGAGACCGACGGTGATCCGGTTGGCCCGGGCGGGGATGAAGTCTATCCCCGCCGCGATCTCGAAGCCGCCATCGGCGTCATTGGCGTGGGTCGCAAAGGGGGCGACGCCGAGCCGGGTGCCGTCGATGAATCGGGACTCGATGGTGCGATCGGCGCCGGTGAGGGTCTGGCGCCAGCGGATGCCCAGCCGCGGATGCCACACGCCGTCGGCACTCTCGAGGAGCTGCGTCCAGTAGTCGTCCTTCCTGTAGGTGGTCTCGAGCAGCAGGCCGACGCCCACGGTCACGATCGAGTGGTCGTCGCCCACGAGATCGAGGCCGGCGTCGCGGGCACCGATCTCGCGTGTCGCATCCGTCTGCAGCAGCGTGTAGTCGAGAGCGCCGACCGGGGCGAGGCTCCAGCCCTTCAGGTCGAACGCGTAGTCGGCCTCCACGCGCAGGCTGTATCGGTTGGAGTAGGTGCGGGCCACAAGCGATCGCTGCCAGCCTTCGATGCTGAGCTCCCGGCTGGTGTCCTGGCGCCCACGGCCGTAGAGGAAGGCGCCCTGCACCCGCCAGGGGCCGCTGCTGAAGTTGCTCGCGAGTCCGAGCTCCAGACTCGAGACGTTGCCGCGCGCGGCACCGGTGCTGGTGAAGTCGCTGTAGCCGCCGCCGATGCTGGCGGTCAGCCGCCAATACTTGTCGGGTCGGAAGTCGACGCCGAAGACTGCGCCGCCGCCGCTGGACTCGTGGCCGTAGCTCTCCTTCGTGGCGTCGAGACTGCGGAACTGGCCGAAGCCTCCGATCCAGGGCTCGACCGGGCGGGTGCGACAGGCGAGGCCCGTGCGCGGATCGCGCCTGATCTCGTTGGGGTTGGCGACGCAGAGTCTCGGTCGGTCGAAGAGCAGACGCTTGTGTCGATCGCCCATCGCGAGCAGGGCGCTCGAGCCGGCATCATAGGCCTGCGGGACGAGCTGGTCGTAGGCGTCGATCAGCGCGGCTTCGTCCAGTGAGAGCAGCAGGGTGAGGAGCTCGCTGACCGCGGGACCGAGGTCGGCGGCGAACCGGGCCGCCGTCAGGTCGTCGAGGTGTCCGCCGAAGGCAATCTGATTGGCGGTGCCGGCGAAGCTGCTCCAGCCCTGGAAGGCGACCTCCACGCGCAGCCGGGTGGGATCGCTCGAGTCGATCCTGGCCTCCCACTGCGGGTCGGTCAGGATATCGCTGAAGCCACCAGTGAAGCCGTTCGGCGACTCGATCACATCGAAGCCCACGACGCCGAAGCCGAGCTCCGTGATGTCGGCGTCGAGTACGCGTACGCTCATACGCACCCCATCCTCGATGGTGACGCCGCCGCCGCCCTCGACGCGAATCACCTCGCCCGCCTCGGGATCTGCGAAGTCTTCCGCCCTCCAGTCCACGCCGAGGAAGCTTCCCGTCTCGAAGACGAGGTCGCCGCCGATCGTCGTCGCGTCTTGGTTGGTGAATACGTAGAAGGCGTCCTGGTGGACCCTGACGGCGGGAAATGTCGCGCCGGAGTCGTCGCCGCTCAATCGATACGCGCCCGATCTGATTCGCAGCGCTTCGAAGCCCTGGAAGGGCTGGGCCTCGATGGAGAATCGGTTGATGGCCCCGGCGAGCTGCAGGTCCACGAGATGCACCTCGTCGTTCCCGGACCCGCCGACGATGGTCGTCCCGTCTCCGAAGTCGGAGTTCGGGGCGGACTCGAAGATGTCGTCCTCCTCGCCGAAGTCCAGGGTCCCTGTGTAGGTCCCGACGTTCCTGAATCCGTCGAGGCCATCGCCGAGGTCGATGTCACCGACGATCTCGCTGTCGTTGATGACGAGGTCGGCGCCCACGCTTCCCCGCACCGCCAGGGTGCCGGCGGCGGCCGTGAGACTGCCGCCGCTGAAGACCTGCATCACGTTCTGGCCGAGGCCCGACTCGCGGAAGTTCACGAGCGGGCCGGCGCCGGCCTCGCTGGTCAGCGCGGCGCCGATGGCGACGGAGAGGAAGTCGGGCATCTCACCGTCCTCGACGCCCGCGAGATCGTTGGCACCGACGTCGATGGCGATTGCGTCTGCACCACCCACCGCCATGGGCGTTCCCGCGAAGACGCTCGAGTTCCGTCCGACGTAGATGCCCGTGCTGCCGGCGCCGCTGATCGTCCACGAGCTCTCCGCCGCGCCGTTGGACCGGATGGTGCCGATGATCGTGTCGTCGCCGGCCTCGACGCCGGCGGAGCGGGTGCCTGAAACGATCCAGGTGCCCTCGAGGTTCACTCGGGGCAGGCCATCGTCGGGGTTCAGCCCCCAGTCGTCGTCTACGAAGAGGCCCACCGTCTGGTCCGTGCCCGAGACGGTCGTCTTCGACGAGGCGGAGAAGCGGATCCTCGGCTCGGAGACGGCGTTGCCCGGCTCGTCGGGGTCGGCCTTCGGCGCATAGTCGCCGACGGCGATGCCGGCGTTGTTCTCCCCCGAGACCTGCAGCTCGCCGTCGTTGAGGATCACCGCATTGTGGGTCACCTCGACGCCGATCGCCTCGTTGCTCTCGGTCTGATCGCCCTGTACGACGATGAGGCCGTCGCCGTCCAGACCGGCTGCCCGCAGCTCGACGCGGGCGCCGGACTCCATGCGGATCCCGCTCGCATTGGGCGCTCCGACCTCGATGCGATGAAAGTTGATGACGGCTGGCACCGTCGTCGCGTCCGCGAGGCCGGCGGGGTTCGTGGGCTGGACCAGACTGACTCCCAGGCCGACGGCGCCAGTGACGCTGATGGTTCCGTAGTTCTCCACCACCGAGTTCTCGCCGGCGCGAATCCCCGAGGCCTCCACCGCGCTCACGTCGATCACGCCCAGCGCGCCCATCTGGCCCGAGACGCCATTGACCACCTTGGTGCGGTCGCCGACCTCGACTCCTGCCATTGCGATGCCGCTGCCGGTCGTGACATTGATGGCTCCGCGGTTCTGGACGCTGGTGACGGTGGGGACCGCCTCCGTCGAGTCGTCGTCGGCGGGGTCGAGGATCTGGATACCGATGCTCGAGAGGCCGGTGACGTTGAGTGTGCCGTCGTTGATGACGCTGTTCAGGGCATCGGTGCCGCCGTGCACGGCGCGGATGCCGACTGCCCCATTGCCCGTGACGTCGATGGCGCCGTCGTTCGGGGGATCGGCCTCGTCGGCGACGGGATTGACCTGGTTGCCCCCTTCCTGCAGATCGATGCCGATGGCGCCACCGCCGCTCACGTCGATGGCTCCGCTGTGCTCGACGGTGTTGTCCCCGAGCAGACGGAAGCCGGCGCCGCTCGGCACGTCGAGCGTTGCGCCCGGATTGATGACGACGTCGATGGAGCTCGTCGTGCCCGCGTCGTATGGGGTGAGAGTGCCGTCGCAGTCGAGGCTCGTCCGCTCCGGCCCCGGCGTCTCGACGCATTGGGCCATCGCCTGCCCGCTGGCCAGCGAGGCGACCGTGACCGCTGCGATCAGACTGACGAGCCGGCGGCTCCGAGTGATCGGTTCGAACGTCGTCGCCGCGCGCGGTCGCATACTGCTGTTCAGTCGCCTCGTTCCAGGTCGGGCCGGCCTCCGGAGGGGGCCGCGGGGCAACGCCGCCCGGCCGCCGTTCCGGCTTCCATCGGGGCGGGCGCTGGGTGGTACACCCTACTACGGGTGGCGCTAGAGTAGGCCAGCAAAGGCATCGCTGGGGTCTTCGAAGAGGGCGCTCGTCTGCCCGGAGGACGTGCAATCCACCGGCAACCCCTCCACGGATGGGCCGCTGTGCGAGACGGTTTCGCCTGGCCGCCTGCGGCGGTGTGGCACGGCGAGGGATGGGAGAGGGAGCGAATGAGGCGCGCACTGGCGTGGCCGCTGGGGGCACTCGGGCGACCGACGCGCGCCGTGCTCGGCGCCGCGGCGGCTCACGGCTGGGACGCCTTCTTCCTCGACGCGCGCCCGTCGTCTCCCGAGGTGGTTCCGGTCGCCAATCCGCTCTTCGAGGTGGCGGCAATGGTGGGCGCCGGCGACGGGTCGCTGGGCGAGCTCGGCATCGGCCTCTGCTCTCCCATGCCCGTGGATCTGCATCCGTTGCGCCTCGCCGAGGAGCTGGGGGTCCTCGATCTGATGACCGGGGGCGGCTTCGAGTGGGTCGTCCCCTTCGATCGCGCTCGAGCATTCGCGGAGCGCCTGGAGATCGTGGTCCGGGCCGGCCGGGGCGAGCCCTTCGCCTACGACGGCGCCGAGTTCTCCTTCGGCGAGCTCCGGGTGGTCCCGGCACCCCTGGGCGAGCACCGACCGAGAATCTGGCTGGAGGGGGCGAGCCGCCAGCCCGCCGCCCCCTCGAGTCCCGAAGTGGGGCGCCTGGTCAGCGTGGACGGACCCGGGATCGCCGCCCGGGAGGCGCTCGAGGGCCAGGCGGCCGCGCTCGCGGTGCAATCTCGCTTCGACCCCGCGAGACCCGATGAGCTCGCGGGCCTGTGCGCCATGGCCGAGGAGCGGGGCGCGGCCCTGCTGGTCGTCCGGCTGGCCGACGCGGACCCGCGCTGTCTGGCCGACGCGGCCAGGGCTCTGGGCCTCGGCTGAGCTCGAATCGATTGCCTTACCGGCTCAGCGGCTTTGCCCATTGTCATCCTCGGCCGGATCGCGGCAAGCTCTCGGCTTCGGCTCCGCGCGTGCGGCGCGGAGCGCGCGATCCGCGTGTCGCGGATCCAGAGACGGGAAAGGACCCCCATGCCCATCGATCCCTCGGCCGTCGGACAGACCGGCGGCCCCGTTCGCCGCTCCTGGGACTCCAAGGATGGCCTGCTCTACGCCGTCGGTGTCGGCGCCGGCACTGAAGAGCTGGCCTTCACCACGGAGAACAGCCAGAACACCGATCAGAAGATCCTGCCCACCTTTGCCGTCATCATCGGCGGCGGCGGTGCCCCTTTCGACAAGATCGGCTCGTTCAATCCGGCCATGCTCGTTCACGGTGAGCAGGGGATCAAGCTCCACGGCGAGATCCCGCCCGAGGGCGAGATCGAGAGCGTCGGCCGCATCTCGGCGATCTGGGACAAGGGAAAGGGTGCAGTCGTCGAGATGGTCTCCGAGTCCAAGCTGGTCAGCACTGGCGAGCCCCTGCTGGAGACGCGGATGAGCGCCTTCATTCGAGGAGAGGGCGGCTTCGGCGGGGATCGCGGTCCGACAGTGGAGTTCGAGGTGCCGAGCCGGGAGCCCGACCATCGCGTCACCTACCACACGCGCGAGGATCAGGCGTTGACCTACCGCCTCTCCGGAGACCGCAATCCCCTCCACTCGGACCCGGCATTCGCGAAGATGGGCGGCTTCGACAAGCCGATCCTCCACGGCCTGTGTACCTACGGCTTCACCGGACGGGCGCTGCTCCATACGCTCTGCGGCAGTGACCCGGCGCGATTCAAGAGCATGGATGGTCGTTTCTCCAAGCCGGTCTATCCCGGCGACGATCTCACCATCAGCATGTGGCTGGACGGAAACGACTGCACGTTCCAGACCAAGAACCAGAACGGTGAGATCGTGCTCGACCAGGGCAAGATGAGCTTCGCCTGAAGGCCTCCCCGCCGATGCGCGGATCCGAACGCCCCGGTCTTCGCATGGGACCGGGGCGTTGCACGTCAGGGGCCGGCCGGATGCCCGACCGCGTCTCCGGCATCGACGGGGCGCGCGCGCGATGTCTACAGCGGAGCGAGTCCGCGGGCGGCGCGACGCAGAGGCCACGATGCGGTGACGAAATCGCGCAACGCGCGTCTGCACCGGCGGGGCGGGGTGGGCTCGCCCCCCGATCCTCCCTACAGTTCTGCCCGCCGGACGGTGCAGCGCGATGTCATCGACGCCAGGCCCCCCACGATCCATCGTGCGGTCCACTGCCGCCGGCTAGACGAGGTCGAAGACAGGCGAGTCGAGGAACGAACCCTAGACAAGCGAACCCGGGGGAAGACGATGACGCGACCCGAACACGGGGGCAAGGTGCGAGCCGATGGGCGCTGGTGGACGCTCAGCGGTGTGGAGATGCTCGACATGATGGGCACCGTCGAGCGCCTGCTCCGTGATGGACATACCGTGCACATCGGCACCGACGCGCAGAAGTCGGCCCGGGCGATGGAGTTCGTCACGGTCGTCTGCGTCCTCAACCCCGGCAAGGGTGGCCGCGTCTTCTACACCCGCCGCTTCGACCGCAAGGACATCTCGCTCTTCGAGAAGCTCTCGGCCGAGACCTGGTACAGCCTCGAGCTCGCGATGCTGATGAACGAGCGCTTCGACCTGCCGCTCGAGCGCAAGCAGATCTGGGTGCACGTGGACGCAAACCCGGACACGCGATTCGACTCCAGCGACTACGTCAAGCAGCTCGCGGGCATGGTGGCGGGCAGCGGATTTCCGGTGCTCGTCAAGCCGAATGCCTGGTGCGCCTCCCACGTCGCCGACTTCGCCGTGAAGAACAAGCACAATCGCTTGAACCGGATGGCCGACTAGCAACGGGGACCGGCTCTGGCGCGCGCGCCGGGGTTGACGCGGGTGAACGCATCAGACCAGAATCCGAGCATGTTGCATGGCGTGCCCGGATCCCATCTGACGTGCGGCCTGATCGTGATCGCCTTCGTGCTCGCGAGCGGCCCGTCTGCTCTCGGCCACGACGTCGAGCCGGAAGGGGGCCCCTCGGATCTCCCGCCCTCTGCCGCGGCACCATGCGATGATGGTCTGGCGCACGGCTACCCGTGTCTCAACGTAGACCTCCTGGCCCGCGTCTCGCCGGTGGAGGCCGGTGGCGCACGCGCGAACGATCTCTGGGGATGGACGGACCCCGAGACGGGCACGGAGTGGGCCCTGCTCGGCCTGATCAACGGCACCGCCTTCGTGGATCTCTCCGCGCCGACCCGCCCGGTCGTCGCCGGCTTCCTGCCCACGCATTCGCGCTCGTCCACCTGGCGCGACATCAAGGTCTACAGGGATCACGCCTTCATCAGCGCCGAGGCGCGTCGGCACGGCCTGCAGGTCTTCGACCTTCGCCGCCTGCGGAGCGTGAGCGAAGGCCCCGAGACCTTCGAGGCCGACGCGCACTACAACGTGAACCTCAGCGCGCACAACGTGGTGATCAACGAGGAGACGGGATTCCTCTACCTGGTCGGCACCAACAGCTGCGCGGGCGGGCTGCACATGCTCGACGTCCGCGAGCCCCAGCGGCCGGAGTTCATCGGCTGCTACGCCGGAGACGGCTACACCCACGACGCCCAATGCGTGGTCTATCGCGGGCCGGACGCGGCCTTCCAGGGGCGCGAGATCTGCTTCGCCTCGAACGAGGACACGCTGAGCATCGTCGACGTGACGGACAAGGAGGCGCCCAGCCTGATCGCCCGGGAGCGCTATCTCGGGAGCGAGTACACCCACCAGGGCTGGCTCACCGAGGACCATCGCTACTTCCTGCTCGACGACGAGCTGGACGAGAAGAACCGCGGAACCAAGACGCGCACCTTCGTCTGGGACGTCAGTGAGCTGGCCGCACCCTGGGTCACGGGCTTCCACGAGAGCGGCTCCGACGCCATCGACCACAACCAGTACGTTCGCGGCGCCCACGTCTTCCAGGCCAACTATCGCAGCGGGGTGCGCATCCTGCGGCTGGGGGCGCTGGACGAGGCCGAGCTCGCCGAGGTGGCGTTCTTCGACACGGTGCCCGAGAACGACAACCCCTCCTTCACCGGAGCGTGGAGCGTCTATCCCTTCTTCGAGAGCGGCTTGCTGGTCGCCAGCGACGTCTACGGTGGTCTCTTCGTCTTGCGTCCCGATCTCGCGGCGATCGGAGAGTGCGGGGACGGCATCGACAACGATGGCGACGGCGATCGCGACTTTCCCCAGGACACGGCTTGCGTCTCCGACGAAGACGAGCGGGAGGCGCTGCGGACCGATCTCCACGTGCACGTCGCGCCCTTCTCGGACGCGCACCAGGTCGAGCTCTCGCGTCGGCTCCGCTGGGTCGATGTCGAGATCCACGGCTCGGCCGTCGCGGACGCGCGTGACATCGTGATCGGGGATCTGAGGTTGGACGGCGTTGCTCCGTTGAGCCCGAGCGCGCGCGAACGAAGGAGGCGCTACTGGGACAGCGATGCGGACGGATACGACGACCTCTTCGTCCGCTTCCCGACGCGTCCACTGGCGCTCGGGCCCGGGCTGCGCGAGTTCTGCATGACGGGTACGATCGGTCTCGATCCCCTCTACGGATGCGACACGCTCGAGATCGTCGACGCCTCGCCGCCGTCGAGCGGTCCGGGCCGGGGGCGGCCGGCCGCGACGCTCTGGCGGCTGCTCCGCTGGCTGCTGCGCGTGCTCGCCTTCCTCGGCTGAGACCGGGTCAGCCCTTTCGGAGCTCGGCGCCCAGCTTCTCGAGCCCCTGCTCGAAGCGCTTCAGGAACTTCTGCTCGTCCTTTTCCGTGAGCGTCCTGGTCGGGGATTGGAGCAGGACGTGATAGGCGAGCGACTTCCGTCCGGCACCGATGTTGGGACCGCGATAGAGGTCGAAGAGCTCGATGTCCGCGACGATGCCCTTGCCCGCCGCCTCGATCGCCTCGACGACCTCGCCGGCCGCCGTCGCATCCGGGAGCGCCACGGCGACATCGAGCTTGATGCCCGGGAAGCGCGGAATCGGCCGATAGGTGGTTCCGCGAGAAGGCGCTTCGAGCAGCCGATCGAGGCAGATCTCCGCCACCGCGACGTCGCTCTGCTGCTCGCCCGAGAGCCCGAGGCTGGCGGCCAGCCCCGGCTC
>CAZQMY010000104.1:0-15453 GCA_964594405.1 uncultured Spirochaetaceae bacterium
GGATGTGCTCGGCTGCGAGGGCCTGGTCCTGGCCGCGCTGGGCATCGCTCATGAAGTGACTCCTGCAGATCCCGCATGACGGGAGGATGGAGGGGAGGGGTCCCTCGCCGAGGCGCGGGGCCCGGATGGTAGAACACGTTCTAACTGCTTGACAGGTGCATCCCCGCACCGGAGTCGGGCGAACGCCCCACGCACACTGCGCCGGGCACTCGGTTGCAGACGACCGAGCCCGTGGACTCAGGACCTGCCGTCGCAGGCCGATGAGTGTTCGCGGGGCGTCGCAGGTTACGCGTCGCAGAAGAGCCCGGGAGCCGCATCGAAGCCCTGGGAGAGCGGGCAGAGGTAGAGCGGGCAGAGGTGGTGGCATCGATGGAAGATCGTTCCGGGCACCCGGCAGGAGGCGCAGCGGGCGCCCCGGAGTCGCGGGCGAGGAGCGGGCAGGTCTGGTCCATCCTCCTGGTCGAGGATGAACCGGCCGATGCCATGCTCGTCCGAGAGGCGCTGGCCGAGTCCGGGCCGCGCTTCGCCCTGCATCACGTGAGACATCTCTCGGCGGCCGCCGAGCGCGTGGAGGCGGGCGGAATCGACCTGGTGCTGCTCGATCTCTCGCTGCCGGACAGCTTCGGCCCTTCGACCTTTCTCACCCTCTCGGTGCTCTGCCCCGACGTGCCCATCGTCGTGATGACCGGCTTCGATGACGAGGACCTAGGCGCGCGGCTGGTCCAGCTCGGCGCTCAGGACTTCCTCGGCAAGTCCGAGCTCGGCGCCCGCACGCTCTCTCGAGCCATCCGCCATGCCCTGGAGCGCGCCCGGATCGAGAACGAGCTCCGCCTGGCTCGACTTGCCGCACTCGAGGCCGTGCAGGCGAAGAGCGAGTTCCTGGCCGCCATGAGCCATGAGATCCGGACGCCGATGAACTCGATCCTCGGCATGGCCGATCTGCTCGGCGAGACCGCCCTCACGACGGATCAGGAGCGCTACGTCGACGTCTTCCGACGTGCGGGCGAGGGCCTGCTGCACCTCATCAACAGTATCCTCGACCTCTCGCGGGCCGAGTCGGGCCGCCTCGAGATCGAGCCCGAGTGCTTCGATCTCCCCGAGCTCCTCGAGACGACGGTCGAGCTGCTCGCACTTCAGGCGCACCAGAAGGGACTCTCGATCTCGGCGGATTGGTCGGCGGACGCACCCCGGCACGTCATCGCGGACGAGGGGAGACTGCGACAGGTGATCGTGAACCTGCTCGGCAACGCCATCAAGTTCACGGAGAGGGGGGAGGTCTCGGTGCAGCTCGGGCTCGCGAGTGAGGCTGGCGTCTGCCCGATGCTGCGCTTCGCCGTGCAGGACACCGGCATCGGGATTGCGCCGGAGAAGCTGGAGCTGATCTTCCAGCGCTTTTCCCAGGCCGACGGCTCGGTGACGCGCCGCTACGGGGGGACCGGGCTCGGTTTGAGTCTCTGCCTCGAGCTGGTGACTGCCATGGGTGGGCGAATCGACGTGGAGAGCCGGGAAGGGGAGGGGAGCGTCTTCGAGTTCGTGATCCCGCTGGTCACGCCCGAGTCTCCGGTCGATGCGGGCGGTGCCGGATCGGCCGGCCGGCCGGCTCCGGAGCGGGTGCTCGTGGCCGCGCCTCCGGGATCGGAGCGGAGCGCATTGCTGGCGCGACTTCGTGCGCTCGGGGTCGAGCCCCACGTGGTCGGCGATGGGGAGCGGGCGCTGGCGACCATCGTCGAGCAAGCGCGAAGCGACCGCGCCTTCGACCTGATCATCCTCTCGTCCCGCCTGAGTGGGATGAGCGGCTTCGAGGTGCTCGAAGAGCTGAGGGACGAGCGCGGGGTCCTTCAACGCACCGTGCTCGTGCTGCCGACCAATCACCGTCCGCAGGACTTCTCGCTCTGTCGCCGCTACGGTCTTGCGGGCTGGCTGATCGCGCCCGTGCGTGTCTGCGCGCTGGAGTCGATGCTCGTCCGGGAGCGGCCCGCGCAGCAGGCGCCCGCTTCACACGTCGCGGCGACCGCCATGGGGCTCTCCTCGATGGGCGCGCAGACCGGGAGCGGGACGACCACCGGAGAGCCCTCGGACTCGCAGAGTGCGGAGGGAAGCGGTCTGCGTATCCTGCTCACCGACGACTCCGAGGACAACCGGGCGCTCGTGCTCTGCTACATGAAGGGCACGCCGCATCGGGTCGAGGTCGCCGAGAACGGCGCCGTCGCCCTGGACAAGTTCAGGTCCAAGCGCTTCGACGTGGTGCTGATGGACATGCAGATGCCCGTGATGGACGGCTACACGGCGACTCGCAGGATCCGGGACTTCGAGGCCGATCGCCCGCGAACGCCCGTGCTCGCCCTCACCGCCCACGCCCTGCCGGAAGAGCGCGCGCGCAGCTTCGAGGCGGGCTGCGACGCGCACCTCACCAAGCCGATTCGCAAGCAGGCCCTGCTCGACGCGATCGAATCGTACACGCGCGCCGATCGACTGGTGGTGAAGGTCGACGAGGACGTGCGCGAGCTCATGTCGACCTTCGTCGAGAACCGCGAGCGCGACGCCCAGCGAATCGCCGAAGCCCTCGAGCAGGGCGACTTCGAGGTGGTGCGTGTGCTGGGGCACAACATGAAGGGCGCTGGCGCCTCCTACGGCGTGCCCTGTGTCTCCGAGGCGGGCGGGCTGCTCGAGGCCGCCGCCCGCCGCGAGGCCCGGCCAGAGGCCGAGAAGGCCCTGGCCCAGCTCCAGTCGGACCTCGAGCGCCTGGAGTGGGAATAGTCTGCCGCCGCTCGATCGGCCGCAGACCGTCTCCGCCGCTGAGCTGAGCACGTGTCGGCGGAGGGGCCTGGCCGCAGACGCGAGGTGGTCGCGTGGCGATGCGGCCTCGTCCATGCGGACCCGCTCGCGCTGGGACGGGAGGGGGAGGACTGAAGGCCCCAGCGATGAGCGGCTCGGGTCGTGGGCCGGTCCGTAGACCCTGTCCCCGGAATGGCCCCGGCCCTCGTGGTGGAGCCGGCGGGAATCGAACCCGCGACCTCCTGAATGCCATTCAGGCACTCTCCCAACTGAGCTACGGCCCCACGAGGGAGGCGGACATTAGTCCGCCGGCGCGTCGGTGTCAAAGGGCGGTGCATGGCGCGCAGGCGCGCCACCGAGCGTCCCGACCGACAGGTGGCATGGTATGCTCCTTCGCCGTCGCCGGAGTGGCGGAATTGGTAGACGCAGGGGACTCAAAATCCCCCGACCGCAAGGTCGTGCGGGTTCGATTCCCGCCTCCGGCACCATCGCCGGACCTGCGCCCTCGCGGGGCGGGATCGTGAGCTGGACGGCGGCTCGGTTATCCTCGGGCGTCATGAGTCGACCGCCGCTTCGCCCCGATCAGTTCGAACGCTACCGCCGCCACCTGACGCTCCCCGAGATGGGCGCCGAGGGGCAGCGCAAGCTGCTGGACTCGAGCGTCCTCTTGATCGGCGCCGGAGGGCTGGGCTGCCCGCTCGCGCTCTATCTCGCCGCCGCCGGCGTTGGGCGGATCGGACTCGTGGACGACGACGTCGTCGACGCGTCCAACCTGCAGCGCCAGATCCTCTACAGCACAGAGGACGTGGGCCGACCGAAGGTCGAGGTCGCCAGGGCGCGCATCGCCGGACTCAATCCGGACGTCGAGGTCGAGACGCATCGGATGCGCCTGCGCTCGGAAGGCGCCCTGGACCTCTTCGAGCGGTACGACGTGATCGTCGACGGCACGGACAACTTCCCCACTCGCTACCTGTCCAACGACGCCTGCGTGCTGCTCGGCAAGCCGAACGTCTATGGCTCGATCTACCGCTTCGAGGGACAGAGCAGCGTCTTCGACGCGCGTCACGGTCCCTGCTACCGCTGCCTCTATCCCGAGCCGCCGTCGCCGGGCGCGGTGCCCTCCTGCGCGGAGGGGGGGGTGCTGGGCGTGCTCCCCGGCATCATCGCCACGGTGCAGGCCACGGAGGCCATCAAGCTGCTGACAGGCATCGGTGAGCCCCTGATCGGGCGGCTGCTGCTCTACGACGCGCTCGCCATGGACTGGAACGAATTCAAGCTGAAGAAGGATCCCGACTGCCCGGTCTGCGGCGACGCCCCCTCCATTCGTGCGCTGATCGACTACGACCGGTTCTGCGGCTTCGAGCCGCGTCAGGCGCCCGCCATCGAGCCCCTGCGCGCGCAGGCGCTGGCCGAGGCGCTGGCACATGGAGACGAGCTCCTGCTGCTCGACGTTCGGGAGCGCGACGAGTTCTCGAAGGCGTCGATCGAGGGGGCCACGCTGATCCCGCTCGACGAGCTCGAGGAGCGGCTGGGCGAGCTCGCCGACTGGCGCGGCAAGCGCGTCGTCGTGCACTGCAAGACCGGGCCGCGGGCCGAGCGGGCGGGTCGGATCCTGCAGCGGGCGGGCTTCGAGGACGTTCTGCAGCTCGACGGCGGGATCGATGCCTGGTCGCTGACCGTCGATCCGGACGTGCCCCGCTACTAGACCGAGACGGCTGTCACGAGGCCGGCGCGAACGCCCACACGTGGCCGTGGCGCCGGGATTCGACCTCCATCCAGTCAAGCGGAGCCTCGCGCAGGGCCTCACTCCTGTGGGATTCCGGATGCGAACAGGCAGGCTGGGGCACTAGAAAGGCCGGTCGAGGCCGTTATCCTGCTACGCCGAGGAGGACCCGTGGCCAAATCGCAGATCCCGAACCCCATGGCGCGCCGTCACCTGATCGAGCGCGAGATGACCGCCGAGCGGAGCCGCGCGGTCGCCGACGCGTATCTGGCGGAAGGCCGGGCCAGCGAGGCCCTGGCGTTCGTCGCCAAGGCCGAGGATTGGGCGCTGGCCGGCGAGCTGGCGGATCGCGCCGTGGCCGAGGGCGACGCCTTCCTGCTGACCCAGCTCGCGGCCATCCTGCCCGAGCCGCCGGACGCGGCGCGCTGGCTCGAGCTCGCCGACGTCGCCGAGGGACTCGGCAAGGCGCGCTACGCGGAGATGGCGCGGCGCGCCGCGCGCTCGTCGGAGGGGTAGACGGTGGTGGAGGCCCCGGCCGGGAAGGCGCGGGGGCGGATCGAGATTCGCGGCGCGCGGACCCACAACCTCCGCGACATCGACTGCAGCATTCCCATCGGTGCGCTCACGGTCGTGACCGGCGTATCGGGCTCGGGCAAGTCCACGCTCGCGTTCGATACGCTCTACGCCGAGGGACACCGCCGCTACGTGAGCTCGCTGTCCACCTACGCCCGGCAATTCCTCGAACGACTGCCGCGACCAGATGTCGACTCGATTTCGAGTCTGCCACCGGCGATCGCGATCGAGCAGCGCAATCGTGTGACGGCGGCGCGCAGCACGGTGGGCACCGCCACGGAGCTCCTCGACCATCTGAGGCTGCTCTTCGCCGAGCTCGGGGGCCCATGGTGCGACGACTGCGATCGTCCAGCGGACCAGGGCACCGTGGCCGCGATCGGCGCACGGCTCTGGGGAGCGCATCGGGGCGGCCGCCTCTCGCTCTGTGCGCCGATGGCTCGGCGAAGAGGCGAGACGCAGAAGGCGCTGGCCGAGCGACTGGCGCGTGACGGGCATACCCGCCTGCTGACTCGCGCCGGCGAGGTGGTCGATTTCGTCGAGGCGACACCGGGCGAGCGCCGCAAGCTGCTCTCCCGGAAGAGCGGCAGCGCACTGCTCATCGATCGCGTCTCGCTCAGGCCGATCGAGGGCGCAGAGGACGCCGGGCCCCCTCGGCGCCTCCTGGAGGCCATCGAGAACGCTCTTGCGATGGGCGAAGGCGAGCTGATCGTCGACGTCGAGGGCGCGCGCGAGCACGCGCGCGAGGGCCTCAGCTGCGGCGGCTGCGGGCGCCGCTTCGCCCGGCCGGAGCCTGCGCTCCTCTCCTTCAACAACCCGCTCGGCGCTTGCCCCGCATGTCAGGGGTTCGGGCGCGTGGCCGAGCTGGACTGGAGCCGCATCGTCCCCGATCCCTCGCTCAGCCTGGAGGCGCAGGCCATCGTGCCCTTCGGCACCAGCATGGGGCGCGCCATGCAGCGCGATCTGATGGCGGCCTGTGCCTCGGCCGGTGTGTCCACGGACATCCCCTTCTCCGAGCTCGACGAGGAGGCGCGCGCCTTCGTGCTCGAAGGCGATGAGGAGCGGGGCGGTGATTGGTACGGCGTGCGCGGCTTCTTCGACTGGCTCGAGGGCCGGCGCTACAAGGTGCAGGCTCGGGTGCTGATCGCGCGCTACCGCCGCTTCGCCACCTGCACGGCCTGCGCGGGGACGCGGCTGTGCGCCGACGCCAGGGCGATCCGGCTCGGCGGTCTCGAGCTGGGCGCGCTGTGCAAGCGTTCCGTGGCCGAGGTCACGCATTGGGTCGAGGGCCTGGGCCTGGACGAGCACCAGCGAGCGCGGGCGACACGCATCCTCGAGGCACTGCTCGCGCGCCTGGCGACCGTGAACGCCGTGGGTCTGGACTACATCGGCCTCGATCGACAAGTGCGCACGCTCTCGGGCGGCGAGGCCCAGCGCATCCAGCTCGCCAGCGCGTTGGGGGGCAGCCTCACCGCCGCCCTCTATGTGCTCGATGAGCCGTCCATCGGCCTGCATGCGCGCGATCAGGACCGCCTGCTCGCCGTGCTGCGGGGCATCCGCGATCAGGGCAATACCGTGGTGGTGGTCGAGCACGCGCCCGAGATCCTGGCCGCGGCGGACCACGTGATCGACCTCGGTCCGGACGCCGGCCGGCGCGGCGGACGTGTGGTGGGCGAGGGGCCGCCGGATCGGCTGCGCGAGGTGGCGGCGTCGAAGACCGGGGCCCTCTTGCGGGGCGAGTACGAGCCGAGCTTCGCGCGACGAGCCACACCGCGTGGAACGGGTCGCTCGATCCGCGTGGTGGGCGCCCGCGAGAACAACCTCGCCGAGATCGACGTCGAGTTCCCGCTCGGAGCGCTCGTGGCGGTCACGGGCGTCTCCGGCGCGGGCAAGTCGACCCTGGTGCACGGTGTACTGGTCGGCGGGCTGCTCCCGCCGGGCGAGCGGCCGCTGGACGAGATCGGCGATTGCGAGGAGATCGTGGGGGCAGAGCACGTCTCGCGGGTGGTGGTCGTCGATCAGTCGCCGGCTGTACGCAGCCCGCGTTCGAACCTCGCCACGGTCTCCAAGGCCTTCGAGGTGATCCGCCAGCGCTTCGCTGCCACGCGGGAGGCGAAGGCCCTCGGCGTCTCTCCGGGCTGGTTCTCTTTCAACGTGGCGGGCGGTCGCTGCGAGGGATGCGAGGGCGCAGGCGAGATCGTGATCGACATGCAGTTCCTCGATGACGTACGCGTGCCCTGTGATGACTGCGGTGGGCTGCGCTATCGCCGCGAGGCGCTCGAGGTCCGGCTCGAGGGGCGATCCATCGTGGACGTACTCGCGCTCACGGTGGACGAGGCCTGCGAGGTCTTCGCGGGGCAGCCTCGGCTCGTCGCTCGCCTCGAGCCCTTCCAGCGCGTCGGTCTCGGCTATCTCCAGCTCGGCCAGCCCCTGGCCACCTTCTCGGGCGGCGAGCACCAGCGTGTCCGGCTGGCCATGGCGCTCGCCGAGCGTGACCCGCGCGCGCTCTACGTCCTCGATGAGCCCACGACCGGGCTGCATACGGCGGACGTCGCCTTGCTGCTGAGCTGCCTCGATGAGCTGGTGGACTCGGGAGCGAGCGTGATCGTCGTCGAGCACAACCTCGACGTGATCCGACGCGCCGACCACATCATCGACGTCGGGCCCGAGGGCGGGCCCGGTGGAGGCCGCATCGTCGCCACGGGGACGCCCGCCCAGGTCGCAGCCGCTGAGGACTCGCTGACCGGTCGGGCGCTCGCCCGCCTATTCGACTGAGCGCAATCCGGAGGGCCCGCGGCAGCGCTGGGCCCGGGGCCGCTCGCCGCGAGTCTCGCGGGCCGCGAAACATGACCTCTTCGCGATTGGTGGCCGCTCCGGCCCCTTGGGGCTCAACCCCGGGACGGGCGGCACCGATACGCCAGGGCGACATGCCCCCGATCGATCGAGCCAGCTCGCAGGAGTCCATGCCGCGTCCCGGAGAGGCGCCCATGCGCGCCGACGTCGGCGAGGCGCTCGGTGAGGCGTTGCGAGAGAGCGGTGCGGTGGCGGCGTTGGTGGTGGACGCTGCGGCGCTTGCGACCGTGGAGCGCGGCTATGGGCCACGGGCCTACGCGAGTGCGCAGCGCGAGCTGCAGGCGGTCGTCTTCGAGGCGCTGCGCGGTGTGCTGCTGCCCTGCGATCGCCTGGTTCGGGAGGAGGGCGAGCGCGATCTGCTGGCCGTGCTCTTCTTCAGGGCGCGCGATGATCGGACGTTCTACACGGAGCAGGTTCCGCGCATGGCCGAGTGGCTTCGCCGCGCCCTGGCCGAGAGCGGCAACCGCGTGACCTATCCCTATCGACGTGAGATGCCCGAGCTGCCCGTCGGTCACGCGCTGCAGATCGACAATCCGACGCTCCGACCGGCCACCCTGGTGCGCCGCACCGTCGCCGCCGCCGCCGATGACGCGGCGCTCGAGAAGGCGATCGCTCGACGGGCCCGCGAGCGGAGCTTCGTCGACATCATCATCGGAGAGCAGGTCACGGCGCTCTACGAGCCCATCGTCAACGCCATGACGCGGGAGGTCGTCGGCTTCGAGGCGCTCATCCGTGGCCCGTGGGAGAGCGATCTGCACTCGCCCGGGGCGCTCTTCTGCGTCGCCGAGCGGATGGATCTCGTCTACGAGCTCGACGGTCTGTGCCGCCGCTCGGCGTTGGCCGGCGCGCGCGGCCTCGCGCCGGGCAAGCTGCTCTTCCTCAACTGCCTGCCGACGGCCATGTACGATCCCCAGCTCACCGGGGAGGCGCTGCTCGCGCAGCTCGGCGAGCTGCGGCTCCGGCCCGAGGACATCGTGCTCGAGATCTCCGAGCGCGAATCGATCCAGAACTTCTCGATCTTCCGGGAGGCCCGGGACTGCTACGGCGAGCTCGGCTTCAAGATCGCACTCGACGATACGGGCGTCGCCTACGGCAGCCTCGAGTCCATCATGGAGCTGAAGCCGGACTTCATCAAGGCCGACCTCTCCCTGGTTCGCTCCATCGACAGTGATCCGCCGCGCCAGGAGCTGCTGCGCGCCCTCCACGGGGTCGCGCTCAAGATGGACGCCCAGATCGTGGCCGAGGGCATCGAGACGAGCGACGAGCTCGCGACCATCCAATCCATCGGCATCCCCCTCGGTCAGGGATATCTCTTCGGTCGCCCGGCACCGATGCGCCGCTCGGTCTAGACTCGAGGCGGCGGCTTCGTCCTGCGACGTGCCGCAGGTTCGCGCGCTGGAGTGGAGAACCGATGGCCTTCCCGATCCCGCCCGACGACATCACGCCCCATGACTTCTTCACGCGCTGGATCCCCCAGCAGGTGGCGGCGGATCAGGCGCGACGCACGAAGCTCGAGGGCACCGAGGCCATCATCGTCTTCGAGCTGCGGGGTCAGCAGGGCGGGGCGTTCACCGTGCGCATCCAGAACGGCGCCGTCGCCGGCGAGCCGGGCGAGCCGCATCCGCCGGATCTGCGCGTGCGCGTCGATGTCACCACCTGGCGCCAGCTCAATGCCGGGGCGATCAGCGCGCCGGAAGCCGCCCTCAAGCGCAAGCTCAAGCTCGAGGGCAACTTCCTGCTGGGCCTGAAGCTGCACCTGCTGATCGGTCCCGGCTCGTAGGCCCCAGCGGCCCTTCAGTCGCTGCGCTGCCGGTCGCTCTGCTTCTGCTCTTTCCGGCGAGCGTTGAAGATGCGCTTGTCGTGCTCCTTGCGCAGCTCACGTTCCATCTTCATGAGGGCATCATCGCCGGCCTTGCGTGCATTCTCGCAGCCGTTGGCATGAGCCGAGAGGTGCGTGCGGGAGCCCTTCACCACGCAGCTGGCCTCGACCTTCTCGCCCTGGCCACGCAGCGTCAGCTCGAAGTTGACCGCCTCGTGGAACTCATCGGCGAGAGCCCCACAGCGCTCTTCGAAGTGCTCCTTGAGGGTGTCGTCCCAGTCGACTTCCTTGAAGTGAACTTCCACACGCGGGTTGCGCGACATCATCGTCCTCCCTGTTCGGTGAGTGGCTGCTTGAAGGGCGGCCTCTGCACCTCATCGATCGCACTACGGGTTCGGGCAGGCGGGGGCTTCTGGAACCCGTAGCGAGCACATGGCGGCGAGGGACGGGAATCGAACCCGCCTGGAACGTGGTGACACGCTCCACACTCGATTTGAAGTCGAGGCTGGGCACCAGCCTCAGAAACCCCGCCAACTCCGACGATAGCGAGATCGCCGGCTCGCGCGCACGCCGTGCCAACGGCACGGAACGCGCGAATTCGAGGCGGCAGAATCGACGGCGCGGTGTAGATTGTGCGCTGTGAACAGCTACTCGCTGAAGGACGCCGCCCGGATCCTGAAGGTCTCTCCCTCGCGCTTGCGGTACTGGGAACGGACGGCCCTGGTGCGACCCCGAGACGACGCGGCGGGCGCGCAAGCGGCTCGCGGAGGACGCTACGAGTTCAGCGACCTCGTGACCGTACGCGGTGTCCTCTCGCTCTTGGATCAGGGTGTGCCACTTCGCCGCATCCGCAAGAACGTGGAGCTGCTGCGCGACCGATTGCCCGAGCTGGCGGATCCATTGGGTGCGCTCCGCATCTGGGCCGACGGCTCGTCCCGGATCGTCATCCGGCACGAGGGTCGTCTGCTCGAGCCGGACGGCCAGATGGTGCTGGATTTCGAGGACGAGGTGGGCGCGGGAGCCATCGATGCGGCCTCGAGCCTCGAGCTGGTCACCGACATCACCCCGGATGCGCAGCGCGAGCTGAGCGCCATCGAGCTCTTCGAGAAGGGCTGCGATCTGGACTCCGAGCCGTCGACCTATGGCGAGGCGGAGGCCGCCTATCGCGAGGCGCTCGAGCTCGAGCCAGACTTCGCCGACTGCTACTGCAATCTGGGCGCTGTCCAGTACAACCGGGGCGACCGGATGAAGGCACGTCGCTCCTTCGAGCGCTGCCTCGAGATCGAGCCCGAGCACGTCGAGGGCCACTTCAATCTCGCCAACCTCCTCGAGGAGGAGGGATGCGACGAGATGGCCCTGCACCACTATCGTGCCGCGCTCGCTGCCGACCCCAGCTATCCCGACCTGCACATCAACCTCGCGCTGCTCCACGAGAAGCTCGGGGCGACGAGTCGCGCCAGCCAGCACTGGCGGCGATACCTTCAGCTGAGCAGCGAGGGCGCGTGGGCGGACGTCGCGCGCCAGCGCCTGGATCGCGAGGACGAGGTGAACTAGGTCGCACCCGGGCTCGCGATCACTCCTCGCGGCTGGCGACGCTCTCGCGATAGCCGGCGGGATCGAGCAGATCGTTCAGCTGGCCGGGGTCTGCGGGCTGGACCGCGATCATCCAGGCCTCGCCGTAGCAGTCCGAGTTCACGGTCTCGGGTGCGTCCTCGAGTACGCCGTTCACTTCGAGGACCTTGCCGCTCACGGGCGCGTAGAGGTCCGAGACGGCCTTCACCGACTCGATCACGCCGAAGGGCTCGCCCATCGTGATGTCGGTGCCGACCTCGGGAAGCTCCACGAAGACCACGTCGCCGAGCTGCTCCTGCGCGAAGTCCGTCACCCCGATGACGTAGCGCTCGTCGCTCTCCGCGCGAACCCACTCGTCCTCTTTGCTATAGCGAAGCTCTTCAGGGAGGTTGATTTCCGACAAGCGCCTGACTCCTGCGATGCGTTGCGGCTCGGCCGCGTTGGAGGGAGACCGATGAACCCGTTTCGAGCGGCTCAGATGAAGGGCGTGGCGACGACTCTGGCCTCGACGCCCTTGCCGCGGACGTCGATCTCGATGGATCGGCCCTGTGCGGCGAGTCGCGGCGGAACGTAGCCGAGACAAATGGATTTTCCGAGGGTGGGGGAAGGGGCGCCGGAGGTGACGCGACCGACCGCCTCACCTCCATCCATGATCCGATGATCCGCGCGCGCGATGCCACGCCCTTCGACCACGAAGCCCACCAGCTGCCGGGTACGCCCCGCCGCCTCTCGCCGCTCGACGGCTTCGGCGCCGATGAATCCGCCGCGTGCCCGCTTCACGAAGCGCTCGAGGCCGGCTTCGAGGGGCGATGTCTCGTCGTCGAGCTCGTGACCATAGAGCGCCATCGCGGCCTCGAGGCGCAGGGTGTCCCGCGCGCCCAGCCCGGCGGGCACCAGCCCGAACGGCTCTCCCTGCGCGAGCACGAGGCGGAAGGCCTCGGCGGTCCGCTCCGCCGGCAGGTAGAGCTCGAACCCGCCAGCTCCGGTGTAGCCGGTGCGCGAGATCGTCGCGGTGATCCCGCCGCGCAGGACGTAGCGATCGAAGCGGAATGGGCGAAGCGCGCCCACGTCGGCACCGACGTTCTCCTCGATCAGCGGGGCGAGTGCGGCTTCACTCTGCGGGCCCTGGAGCGCGAGCATCCCCGTGCTGCCGCTTCGGTCCTCGGCGCCTGCGTCGGCGCTCACGTGGGCGCGAATCCACTCGAAGTCCTTCTGGATGTTGGCCGCGTTGACGCACAGGAAGAACGCGTCCCGGGCCTCCCGATAGACGGTGACGTCGTCCACGCAACCGCCCGTCTCATTGCACATCACGCCATATCGGATCTGGCCCACGGCGAGCGAATCGATCCGACAGCTCACGAGGCGCTCCAGCGCCTCGAGCGCGCCTGGACCGGAGAAGTGGATCTGTCCCATGTGCGATACGTCGAAGAGACCGGCGCGCTCGCGGACGGCTTCGTGCTCCAACTTGATGGAGCTGTACTGCACCGGCATCTCGAATCCCGCGAAGGGGACGATGCGCGCGCCGAGCCGCCGGTGATCGGCGAAGACCGGGGTTCGTTGGAGCGTGCTCAAGCGAGGCCCTTGCGCCTGCGGTAGGCGTGCAGGGTGTTGCGCAGCAGCATGGTGATGGTCATCGGGCCGATGCCGCGCCGCGACGGGGTGATCAGCGCGGCGATGCCCTGTGCGGCCTCGAAGTCGACGTCGCCCACCAGCTTGCCATCCACCTCGGTCACACCGACGTCCATCACGGCTGCGCCGGGCTTGATCCAATCCGCCTTCACCATGCAGGGCCTGCCGGCCGCGGCCACCAGGATGTCGGCGGAGCGGCAGATCTCCGCGAGATTCCGGGTGCGCGAGTGGCACATGGTGACCGTGGCGTTGCGCTGCTGGAGGAGGAGCGAGATGGGCTTGCCGACGATGTTGCTCCGTCCGATCACCACGGCGTGCTGACCCTCGATCGGCACCTCGTGATGGTCGAGGACGGCCATCACGCCCAGGGGCGTGCAGGAGATCAGCTCGGCGGTGCCGGCGAGCAGCTGCCCGGCCGTATGGGGGTGCAGGGCGTCCGCGTCCTTGGCCGGGTCGACGGCCTCGGCGACGCGCGCGGGGTCGATGTGCTCCGGGACGGGCAGCTGGACGAGGATGCCATCCACGGCGTCGTCGCCATTGAGGCGGTCGATCAGCGCGAGCAGATCGGCCTCGCTCGTCTCGGCCGGCAGCAGGTGCTCCACCGAGTCCATGCCGATGCTCGCGCAGGCGCGCTGCTTCCCCTTGATGTAGGACCTGCTGGCCGGGTCGTCCCCTACGAGCACCACCGCGAGGCAGGGCGGCCGATGCCCAGCGTCCGTGAGCTTCGAAATCGACTCGGTGAGCTCCTGACGGATCGACCTGGCGAGGCCGAGACCGTCGACGACGGTGGTCTCGATGGGAGGAGCGGTCATGGGCTGGAGGCCTCCTCGTGCGCACGGGGATGGGCCGCGGCGTGCTCGGGACGCCGCAGTATACCGGGCCTTCGGAGGCCGGGGAGCCCGGCACCACAGTGCGCCCTGGGCTGCGCGATCAGGCAGCGCTCGCTGGGCTCGTGGCCCCGGTGGACGCAGACTTCGGCGCGCTCTTCTTGGTCGAGTCCTTCTTGGAGCTCTTGTCCGGGCTGCTGGTCGATTCGGCAGTGCTGCTCGTATCGGCGCTGCTGCCCTCGCCCTTGGCCGAGTCTTTGGCCGCGTCTTTGGCCGCGTTTGCGCTGGTGTAGCCATCTGCGTACCAGCCACCGCCCTTCAGGACGAAGGAGCTGCGGGAGATCAGCTTGGTGACCTTGCGACTCCTGCACTCCGGGCAGGTCTTCACCGGCGGGTCCGACATGCGCTGCTCGCGCTCGAATTCGGTTCCGCACTTGCCGCACGCGTACTCGTAGATGGGCATGTCGATCTGGCTCTCCGGGCTCTGGGGCCGATGAGGCATCGGCGATGGACTCGTCGTGGGAGGGCGGAGCGCCGAGCCGACGCACCGCCAGGGTTCGATGAACGACCTCGGGACCTCACCCGACCGGGATCGACGCGCGAGGATCGGTGCGCGCCACGGCCTGTCAAGCCCGCCTCCCCCAGAGCGGTCGCCCACGTGGGGTTTATCCCAATCCGGACCCCGCTGCCAACGCGCGCAGCTGCGCCACCACGTGCTCGGGGTCGCCGCTGACGAGAACGCGCTTTCGACGTGAGCGCGCCGCCGGATCGATCCGAACGGCCGACCGGGGCAGCTCCAGCGCCTCCGCCAGCATCCGCACGCAGGCTGCGTTCGCCTTGCCTTCCACCGGTCTGGCCTTGACGTCGACGCGCAGGGCGTCGTCATGGAGGCCACGGATCGCCTCCCTCCGGGCCCCCGGCGTCACGTGGATCCAGAAGCCGACACCCTCTCGTCGGCGTTCGATGGCGGGGCCGTCGGGCACCTGCGTCAAGCGCCTGCGGCCGGGGGCGGCGCCCAGGCGGACGAGCCGATCGGTCGCCTCTTCGCCGAGTCGTCGGACTCGGCCGCGGGCTCGGAGCCGGGCGCCGCAGCATCGGGCTGGGCGGCGAGCTGCTGCGCCGGTCGCGGCGCCACCGTCGAGTCGCTCCCGGCGTCGCTGGCGCGCAGGTATGCGATCCTGGCCTCCACCGAGCCCTCGATCAACGCCTCATGCTCGGGATCGCTCTCGATGCTGTCGATGAGATTGCGATGGATGTCCAGTGAGCTTCGAAGCGACTCCGCCAGTCGGCTGCGCAGGCCCTTGAGATCGCGGATGTCGCTGGCGATGCGCGCGGCGCGCCGATGCGATGCGTCGACGATCTTCTCGGCTCGGATCTCCGCCTCGCCGAGCAGGGCGCTGCACTCCTTCTCGGCGCTCTCGCGCATCTTGTCGCTGATCGCCTGGGCGTTGACCAGGGTCTGCTTCAGCAGCTCTTCCTGGGTCTTCAGCTGGCGATTCTCACCCTCGAGGTGCGCGATACGCGTGCGCAGCATCTCGTTCTCGCGGATCAGCTCCTCGTAGTCGTCGGAGACCATCTCGAGGAAGCGCTCCACCTCCTCCGGATCGAGACCGCGCATCCTACGGGCGAAGCTGTGACAGGTGAACTCCAGCGGCGTCATGCGCATGGAAGGTTCCTCCGGGGCG
>CAZQMY010000105.1:0-15280 GCA_964594405.1 uncultured Spirochaetaceae bacterium
GTCCTTGATCGTCCGGATCCACTTGTCGATGATCCCGAGCCTGCGGTGGCCGAGCGCCGCCTGGACGCCCCCGCAGCCCGTATGGCCGCAGACGATGATGTGATCGACGCGGAGCGTGAGCACGCCGTACTCGAGGACGCTCATCAGGTTCAGATCCGAATGTGTGACGATGTTGGCGATGTTGCGGTGCACGAAGAGCTGACCCGACTGCGCGCCCGTGATCTCCTCGGGCCCCACGCGGCTGTCGGCACAGCCGATGAACAGGAACGGAGGATGCTGCCCCTCCGCGTGACGCTTGAAGTACTGGTCGTCCAGCTCGAGCTGGCCCTCGACCCAGCTGCGGTTGTTCTGAAGCAGCGTCTTGTATCGATCCATCGGAGTCGGCGTACCTCGGGTGGCCGGCGGGAGGTCGCCCTCTCGGCCGCCGGGCGGGTGATGCGAGCGTGCCTCGCGCGAGACGAAGACTAACGTACCGCCAGCGGGGGAGGGGGGCGCTCGCAGGCCTGCTGGCTACGCCTAGCTCCGAGGCGGCGGGACCGGTGCGTGCCCGCCGATGGCGGGCGCGTGCACGCCGAGCTGCCGTCCCACCGCCGTCGAGAGCTGCCCGGGCCACGGGATGCGCACCGGCTCGAAGATCCACAGCTTGCCGGCGCTCGCGAAGTAGCGCGGGTCGCTCGGTGCGGCGGACTCATAGTACCCCGGCTGGCTGACCGCCTGGTGGACGCGGAGTGCGATGTGCTTGGAGTCGACGTTGAAGACGAGTCCACCGGGCACGACGGCGATCGACTGGTCGCTGATGCTCATCCCCGCAGACGGCACGAGCTGGATCTGCAGTGCGCCTCGGTCGACGGCATCGCAGAGGCGGTGCTTTGCGTGGTCGAGGCAGATCTCCATGCCGAAGGTGACGCCGTCGACGGTGAAGATGCCGCCGCCGGCGCGCTCGGAGAGGCCCGGCTTGCAGGGGGGCACGACGGTCCCGACGTCGCGGGATCCCTCGGGCGGGAGCGCCCGTTCCACCTGTCCGTTCAGTCGGATCATCCGGTGGCGCACGTCCCCCCAGCTCGCGTGGGGGAGCGCCATGCCGGGCAGATTGGGATCGGCTCGAAGCGCCCGGCTGTAGTCGATGTGGGAGACGAACTCCTTGGTGACGATGTGGTCGTGGAGTCCGTCGGACTGGCTGTATCCGCCCTTCTGGATGGGCGCCACGTTGTCCAGCATCATGCCGATCTTCGTCGCCGCGCCGGTGGCGGAGTCGTAGCTCTCCTTCTCGGTGGCACAGACCACGGTGCCGAAGACGAAGAGCCAGTCCTCGAAGCGTGCCTCGCCGGTGAGCTGCCGCATGCTCGCGAAGACGCGGCTGACCTCGCCGATCCCGTACGCGCCGTGGCCGCCCCGAAAGAAGAACTCGGGCGCCATGAAGATCTTGAGGCGACGCCGCTCCCGATCGGGGGGCGTGTACTGGCTGAGCTGCGTGTAGCGCTGATGAGCGGTCTCGATCGCACGCTTCAGGACCGCAATCCGGCCACCCACGTCCATCGAGTCCTGCATCGATCGCGTGCCTTGCCCGCCGCGGCGTCCGCGGTAGTCGACGATCCACTGACCGCCGACCTGGCGGAACTCCCCGGTCTGCACCTGATAGCCGATGCACGTGGCCTCGTGGTAGCGATGCGCCCCCCAGCCCGTCTGCATCGCCAGCTTGCGCAGGACCACGGCCTCGAGCGCCTGCATGGCGGCGGTGCGCCCGCTGCCGACGCCCCGGGCCACCTTGTCGCTCGCCCAGTGGGCGAGCGTGTCGTTCATCAGCATGAGGAGGTTCAGCCGGGTCATCGGAGTCGACTCGTGATACTGCTCGATCAGCTCGTCGAGCTTCACGACGTCGGCCTTGTTCGCTCGGCGTTGAAGGAACGAGGAGCTCTTCTGCTTCCATTCTTCGAGCGAGGGGATGTCGCTGAACATGCACGTGCCTCCGATTGAGAGATTGGGGTCGAGGGATCCGACCGGGAAGTGTCCGACCGGGAAGTGAGTGTCGCGCGCGGCCATCTGGGAGGCACCACGGGTGGCACCCTGGCGCCAGGAGGATTCTCGCAGAATCGAGTCCTGTAGGGGGCGGCCCGCGCTGCTCGCAGCCTGCTAGAGATCCACCACCGCGCGAAGGCCGAGGACAGTCGCATCGCGCCGGCTGAAGTGCGGATCGAAGAAGATCTGGAGGTTCGGCTGCAGCCTCAGCCAGCCCATCGGCTGGAGTCGATAGGTGATCTCGAGGACGGTCTCTTGCCTGGACACGTCGAGGCCATCCGCGCGCACCGCGTCGACGTACGCGTCCGAGAAGCGCAGATACGCGAAGCCCAGCGCCAGCACGTCGCTGCCGCGGCCGGGCAGCGGCCGTGTCACCCGCACACCGGCGCTCACGGACCACGAGATCAGGTTGCGGGCCGATTGAGGATGTCCGAAGCCCCGGAGGAAGACGGCCAGGCCAGGGTGGTGGCGCGTCTCTTCCACCAGGTCCTGATCGACGAGAGCGTAGAGGCCGAAGGCTCCGCCCGATGTACCCCCTCGCTCGAAGTTCTCGACGTCGGCCGTCGTACCCGATGCGCCGATGGCGTACCGGCCCGCCCGCCCGAACGGGCGGCGGCGAGCGCTGATCTCACCGAGGAAGAAGGCCCCTTCCTCGAACGACCAATCGAATCCGATGTTCGCGGACTCGTCGTTGCCCGGGTCGGCGGTGTAGACGCCGAAGTGGACCTCCCACCGGGCGTCGGCCGTGCGGGCTCGGAACCAGACGCCCGGGGCAGCGATCGGGTAGAAGGGCGAGAGCTGCTCGGCGCGCCCCAGGCCCAGGAAGCCGAAGGCCCCGTTCAGCAGCTCGCCGGCGTTCTCCGAGACGAAGAAATCCGTATCCGCAGCGAGCTGACCCACCTTGACGGCGAAGCGGCCGTCCCCCCAGGCCTGCTGGAAGAAGAGCTCATAGAAGCGCACCGACACAGCGGTCTCCCAGCCACTCACCGTCTGGGTGGGAAAGGGCCCCACGAGATCGAGCGAGGGCTGGCCCCCATGGTAGGCGTACCAGTTCATGTCGAAGCGGCCGCCCTTCCAGCCGACGAGCGCCTCGAGATCCGTATCCAACCACCACTGGGCGAAGCCCTCGTATCGCGTCCCGGTCTCGAAGCCCCCGCCGAGGTTCGCCCAGAAGCCGGTCGTGTACCGGGCGCCTGGGGAGAGCCCGAGAAGAGCGAGCCGATCGCGCCATCCGCCCCAGTCTCCCGTGAGGTGTGCGCGCTCGCGCCAGCCGCGCGCTGGCGCCGAGGCCGCGGGCCAGGGCGTCAGGAGCGCAACGAAGCCGATCGCGATCGCGCGCATGGCCCGCGCCATCTGGCGACCCGCTCTGCCTGTCGTGCGCACCGGCAAGGGCCCTTTCGTCACGGTTTCCGAGCTGCTCACTCCGACCATGGTCTCCGTCGCCGCCGAAGGGAGACGATGCAGCGATCGTAGCCCCTCCTTCGAGGATCGCGGGGGGCTCACCGTCTGATCAGCCGCCCGCGGGTCTCGCAGAGAGCGAAGGCCGCTCGTCGAGGAGTTGACGGCCTCATTCCGAAGGGCATCGCTCCCGGATGAAGTCGTGGTATGCCGCCGTCAGGCGAGCGTGATCTCCGTCGGGATCCTGCTCGAGCTCCGATCTGTCGCCCTCGTTCGCATGCGCGACCAGAGCAGCGCTCGCGGCTTCGATCCGCTCTCGAGACAGATCGGCGGCGAAGAAGCAATCCAGCGAGGAGAACATCAGGTGGTAGCCCGCGGCAGTGCCCGGACTCCAGGGTGTGCCCGGGGCCAGGGGGAGAACCACGCCATCCGCCTCCAGCCTTGCACGGAACTCGGGGTGGATGCGCTCGATGAACGTGAAGCGGGTGGCAGCGTCGATGGCCGCGAGCTCGAAGCGCATCCGGTAGAGCTCGCCGTTGGAGTACTCCACTCCTTCGAGCGGCTCGAATCGCGTCACGCGCCAGTCGTCGGAGGCCCGGGCGGGACCGCCGAAGCTGAACTGGGCCGCGCCGCCGAGCCTGGCCTCGACGCGACACACCGGCATGAACCAGATGTCGAGCTCCTCGCTGGTCGTCACGGCTTGCCACACCCTCTGGAGCGGGACGTGGAACAGGCGCGTCCAGCGCATGGTCCAGCGGTCGTCGAAAGAACAAAGCGACTGGATGGCCTCCATCGGGTCGTCGGCTGATGTGTCCATCGGCTCTCGTCCTCCTCCGGGCGGCACCGTACACCAGGCGACGGGCCACGTGCTCACAATCACGCTCCACCTCACCGAATGGTTGACCCGAGCCGCTCTGCATTGGACCTGACCTTCCGGGCGATCTCGGTCCCGACGCGCCGTAGGATGCTGCGGCGCAGCGGGCACGCTCCCGCCGGCTCGACCGGCGTGAATGGATGCGGCTGCGTTTCATTCACTCCGATCCCCCGGGCATTCCGGGACAGGTGTCTTGATCCGTTCGGTGCGTAGGCTGATGTAGAATGATGGCATGCCCAGCGACACGTTCTTCGGCCCGCCCCGCATTGACTTCGATGGACGACGAAGCGACCCCTTCGCGCATCGTTTCGTGCATGGCCACTTCGACGGGACGGAGACACGCTTCGCGATCATGCTGCCCGACGCATGGCAGGGCCGCGCCCTGCAGTTCCTTCAGGGAGGGCTGGGTGGAAGCGAGTATCAGGGACGGCTCTTTGGTGGACCGGGTCTCGCCCATGACATCGGCAGCTACTACGTCGAGTCGAACCAGGGACACGTGGGCAACAGCCTTCGCGGTCTGAAGGGAGACATGACGATCCTCGGCTGGCGCGCCAGCGCGCGTACGGCAGAGCTCGCGCGGGACCTGGCTGCCGACCACTACGGAGAAGCGCCCCGCCACTCCTACGTTCTGGGTGGGAGCGGGGGCGGCATGCGTTCCATCGAGTGCGTCGAGCGCCGCCCGGACCTCTGGCAGGGCGCGGTCCCCTTCATGATCAACCGCAACGGGCTACTGACCTTCAATCTCTCGATCATGACGTGGGCCGCTGCGATCCTGCGGGAGCGGGTGGCGGCCATTGCCGACGCAATGGCGCCCGGCGGCTCGGGGGACGCCTTCGCCGTCCTCGAGACGGAGCTCGAGCGCGAGGCCCTGTCGCTGCTCTGGAGGGCCGGGTTTCCGCGGGGTGTCGAGGCGGAGCTCGAGCCGGACCCGCTGGTCGTACTGGGAATGAACCTCAGCCGGTCGGAGGATCCTGCCTACTTCGATGAGTTCTGGACGACGCCCGGCTACGCAGGGGCCGACGGGGACCCGCTCGTGGACCGGCTTCGGCTGAAGGGGAGGGCGCAGGTTCGGCGCCTGCTCACGGGAGCCGAGGTGCTCGAGCGAAGCCCGGGCTTCCTCGGCGGTGCGAACGAAGCCGTGCTCGGCGGCGGGGGTGATGCGCCTGCTGCAATCGAGCTCGACACGGACCTCGACCTGTCGCGCGCCGTGGGCGCCGAGCTTCGTTGCGGGGACCGTTCGCTCTTCTGCACTGCCGCCGTCTCGGATCTCGTCATGGCGGGGATGGATGCCGTGGGTCTGGACGGGATCGGTGAGGGGAGTGAGGTCGAGATCGACAATTCGGATTGGCTCGCCTTCTCGTTCCTCCATCGCCATCTCGTCGACGAGAGCTATCCCGAGATGGCGCCCTTTCTGAGGGATGGCCGACCGCTTCACCCCCAGAGGCCGAAGCGCCCGGTCCACTTCGCCATCCCGCGCGGCGAGTGCGCCAGCAAGATCATCCTCCTCCAGCACACGCTCGACCGCGAGGCATGGCCGTCGTGCGCCGACCCCTACGTGCAGAGTGTTCGCGCCAGGCACGGCGAGGATGTCGCCGAGCGCTTCCGCATCTGGTGGGTGGAGTCGGCCGGACACGTGCCTCCGATGGATCGCGCGGGCAAGGCGTGGAAGATCAACTACTCGGGCTTCTACGCTCAGGCATTGAAGGACGTGATCGCCTGGGTCGAGCATGGTGTCGTCCCGCCGGCCGACACAGCCTATACCTTCGGCGCCCATCGCGACCTGCGGCTCCCCGAATCCGCGACCGAGCGCGGCGGCATCCAGCCGGTGATCCGCTTCGAGCACGGGCGAATCGAGGCCGAGCGGGGCAGGGATTTCGCGATCGAGGCCGACGTCGAGATGCCGCCCGGGGCTGGCGAGCTCGTCGAGGCACAGTGGGACCTCGATGGCGACGGACGCTTCCCGCGACGCGAGGCCATCACAGGGACGAAGGCGCATGTCGCGGTCCACCACCGCCTCGACACACCCGGTGAATACTTGATCGGCCTTCGCGTCTTCGGCCATCGCGAGGGAGAGGCGGGCGAGAAGCGGTACCGCCTGGCGAACCTGCGCCGCGCGCGCGTCGTCGTGAGCGGCGCCTGATCCTCGGGGAGATCGGCAGGTCCAGACCGCTCGCCATCCTCACGGCTCTCGGCGTTCCGTGAGGATGGCGAGAGCCGTGAGGGGAGGTCACGCGCTGCGACGAGGTGAGACTCGTCGTCGACGGCTTCCCCTCCGGCACCAGAAATGAAGAATGGTCTTCGGCACCGCGAGCATGCCGATCCCCCATCCTCTGCCGGCCCTGCCGCCCGGGCATCGGGATCACTGTCCGGAAGCGCGCGGCTCCGGATCGATGGCACGTGCCTCGTGCAGTCGGTAGACGACACCGATCTCGCTGCGCTCGATCGCCTCGAAACGTCCCTCGAGCACGATCGGATCCCAGCTCACCGAAAGCGGCTTCTTCGCGAAGACTTCGACGGCGCCCGTCGGTCCGCCGGGCACGTGGAAGAAGCAGTCCGACGGATTCGAGGTGAGCACGAAGTGGCTCTGTCTACGCGTCGGCTCGAGGGGCATCATGAAGCCGGCCAGCTTCACCGTCCGTCCGCTCCTGGCAAGGACTTCGTCCGGGAAGGTCGCGGATAGATGCTGCTCGCCCCATTGGACTTCGGCTCGGAACAGGAGCTGCCAGTCGAGGACGCCCTCGATCTCCGCGATCCATGCGTAGCCGGTCGCGCGCTGGCTGATGACGTTCAGGATCAGGGCTTGGGTCGCCTCACCGGCGACGATCTCGACTCGATCCTCCCCCATGGTGCCCGCCGTCAGCCCGAAAGGGTAGATGCCGAGCTCGTTGGAGGCGGCGGCTTCGCCTCCCAATGGGACGAAGCGGCTGTCGCGCTCTGGTCTGATCGCTGGGCGCACACCACGCACTGGCCGACCCTCGGCGTCCTGGATCGATAGTGTCGGGTAGACGGACTCGCCCTCCAGCACGTCGAGTATCACCTTGCCATCAGCGTTCGTGTAGCCGTCGCCCGAGACGACCTCGATGCGGAGTGGACGAGCCGCATCATCGACGTCGACGGATTCGCGGAACACCTTCGCGGCTTCATCTCGGGGCGGAGCCGATGTCGGTTCCACCCGGCCCGAGACCCGCTCGATGTCCTCAGCTGCGTTGGTCCCGCTCGGCATGGGGGCGCTTCCATCGCCGCAGGACATGACTGCGGAAGAGAGGGCGAGAGCGAGCATCGTCCGAATGGGTTGGCGCTCGAGCATGTTCTTGGTCATCCGTGAGTCGCGAGGGTACGGGAAACGTCTGTGCGATAGGCCTGCCAGGCCGGCACGGCGGCGGCGATCAGAGCGACGACGACGAGCGCGGCAGCCAGCAGCAGCTCATCGACGAGCAGGATTGCGCCGGTGAGTGAGACGGCGCGTCCCTCGGTGAGCACCGAGCCGACTGCCTCGACCGTCACGTGGCCCAGCAGCAGTCCGAGTGCTGTGCCTGCGAGACCCAGCAACAGCGCTTCGATGAGCAGGCTGGCCATGAGCTCTTCACGTGTGCCGCCGAGACAACGCATCATGGCGAGCTCTCCGCGACGTGTCTGCAGCGCACCATACATCGCGCCGAAGACGCTGAACGCCGCAGATGCGATCAAGATCAAGGCGAATGCCTGCAATCCATCCAGACCGAGGCCGACGATCTGCAGCAGCCGCGCGAGCTCGAACGCAGGCGCCGCGGCCTGCAGGTTGGACTGGGCGTTGATCAGGCGCGGCATGTCGACCGCTGCGACCGGGGAGGCGTAGCGGACGAGCATCGCGGTGATCTCGCGGTCGTCCTCGTCCGCGGTCGATGGCGCGTATCCGTGGCCATGATCGGCTTCTTCTCCGTCGCGGTGCGTCTCGTCCGATTCGTGATCCGCGTGGCCGGCGAGCGGTTCGTCGTCAGCCTCCAGAGCGCTCGTATCCTCTGCGTGATGATGACCGTGCTCGTCGGCATGGATGTCCCAGACGCTCTCGAGGTCGGTCAGGATCAGGCGGTCCACCACGGCGCCGGTCGACGACAGGATGCCGACGATGCGATAGGGCGACTCTCCATGACGATCGCCCATTCCGCTCATCCCGTGCGAGCCAGTGAGCAGGTCACCCGGGCGCAAGCCGGTCGCGCGCGCAACCTCGGCACCGATCACCGCCTCCAAGCTGGCCTCCCAGAGCCGGCCCTCATCGAGAATGGCGCCATAGAGGTCCGGGTAGGCCGGTGTGGTCCCGACGATCCGAAACCCACGCGCGCTGTCGCCCAGGGAGAGCGGGATGGCCTCGGCGATGCGTCGATCCTCGGTCCAGCGGCGGGCCTCTTCGAGACGAATGTTCCCAGTGGGTATGTCGGCGTGGTAGACGGTGGAGAGCACGAGCTGCACCGGGCTGCCTTTGGCGCCCAGCACCAGGTCGATCCCCTTGGCGTCGCGCGTCAGTGTCTGGGTGATCTGGTGAGAGAGCAGCAAGAGCACGACGATGGTCGCAGTTCCCAGGGCCAGCAGCGCGACGTTCAGAGCGCTGGTCATGGGTGCGGCGCGTAGATTGGCCCACGCAAGGCGAGTGAGCGTCATTCAGCCGCTCTCACGAGCTCGATCTCCTGCCCGAGCCGACCCCGGATGCGCGCAGCGGGGGTGACGACGAGTAGCGCAGCGCCGTGCTCGAGCGCCTGCGCGGTCAGCAGCTGCAGGACGAGCTCGGCGTTGCTGTCATCCAGACTCGAGGTGGGTTCGTCAGCCAGCAGCAGAGCCGGTCGCGCCATCAAGGCGCGCGCGATGGCGACGCGCTGGGCTTCGCCCTGGCTGAGCGCGTGCGGCCGATGATGGAGCCGGCCCCCGAGCCCCAGCGCCACGAGCTGCTCTTCCGCCGCCTTGCGGTCGATCCGGTGTCCCGACAGCCGCTGCGCGAGCAGCAGGTTGTCCAGTGCGCTGAGTGAGGAAATCAGCCGCAGCTGCTGCAGGACGATGCCGATCTGGGATCCTCGCAGCCGATCCCGTTCTCGCTGCGAGGCCGAGTCCATGCGGTGGCCCGCGACGTGAACCGAGCCGGACCGGGGAGTGAGCAGGCCCGCGATCAAGTGGAGCAGCGTTGTCTTGCCGCTGCCCGACGGCCCGACCACCGCGCAGCTTCCACCGGGCGCGAGCTCGATATCGGGGAAGGCGAGCGCCTCCTCATCGCCATTGACATGGGCGTAGGACAGCGAGGCAGTGAGCAGGGCGTGGGATTCTGGGTCCATGGATCTCGCCAGGTCGCTCCGCTGATGTGGGCCTACGACCGGGCGGCGGAAGACTCGGTGCGCGCCCGGACTCCCGGGGCGGGACATCAGGCGGGTTCCGGGCGGTGCGGCA
This sequence comes from uncultured Spirochaetaceae bacterium, assembly GCA_964594405.1. Classification (GTDB taxonomy): domain Bacteria; phylum Myxococcota_A; class UBA9160; order UBA9160; family UBA4427; genus CAZQMY01. The sequence continues at coordinate 9,698 of CAZQMY010000105.1, forward strand.
GCGCGCAAAGCGTCTCCGTGGAGGAAGTCGGAAGGGTCAACGGATGAGAGTGCCGCTCGGCCGCTCGGAGTTCCCAGAAGACGACCCTCCGTCCGTCCGTCGCGCTCCAGGCTCAAACGGAGTGCGGCATGGTACCTGTTTCGGTCGCAGGCTGGAGCGACTTGAAGTCGCCCCGTGAGCACGCCGGAGAGGTCGAGATGAATCGCCGCTCGTGTAGGGAGTTCAGATCCTGCACCGCCGCTCCCGGTGCTGCTCGTCAGCGGGCTCCTCGGAGCGCGAGAGGCGCCGACGCTAGATCATCCCCTCGCTCGTGCGGACTCCGGTCGCGCCCGCCATCGCTTCCTCGCCAGTCAGGGCTCCGCTGACGCAGCGCCCTCGAGATAGGGCCGCCCTTCCTCGAATGTCTCGATCCGCAAGCGCCGCTCTGCGAAGCCCGGGGCCGACTCGCCGCCTGCGAGCTCGATGGCTTGTCGCTCGTACCGGATCGCCTCAGGAAAGCGACCCCCTGCTGCCAACGCGACCGCCATCGTATCGAGGGTTTCCGGTGTGCGGTCGTGCGCCAACGCATGGCCGGCGAGGCCGATCGCCCGGTCGGCCCTGCGCCGGGCCGGATCGGGATGCGTGGCCAGCAGCCAGGCGAGCTGGAGGCGAAGGTGGACGTCGCCGGGGCCCTGCTCGAGTCCTGCCTCCAGCGCAGCGATCGCCTCGTCCAGCTCGCCCCGATCGCGGAGCGACGCGACCAGGGCGTGGTGACCGTGGGGGATCTCTGGCGCGACCGCGACAGCCTTCCGGTAGCGCTCGAGGGCGGCGTCGGATTCCCCGCGCTCGTCGTGCTGCCGGCCCACGCCTACGATCTCGATCGCCGCGCGTCGGCGAAGCTCCTGATCGGTCGGACGGAGCCCGTACGCATTCCAGTAGGCTTCAAGGGCCTCTGCGTGTCTTCCCTGGCGACCCAGGGCCATCCCCAAGGCGCTGAAGAAATTGGCACGGGCTTCACCCGAGACATCCTCGAGGGCGTCCCGGGCGTGGGCCTCGAGCTCTGTCCATCGGCGCTCTTGGAGCAGGATCGCCAGCTGCTCGTCGGGCGTGGGACGGACGGCCCAGTAGGCAGCGCCGCCCAGTGCGACGAGCAAGCCGAGGGCCACGATGCGCGTGGGGGACATGGCTCAACGGTAAGCACGCATCGGCTCGCGTGCCAGGAGCAGTCTGAGACAGACCCCATGGCCGGCGTTGCGTGTCGGTCATGGACCGCTCTCTAGCGGGCTCGGCTCTGCGCCGAGGTGATCTGCTCGATGGCGGCGTTGCGGCGCCTGATGAACCGGCTCAATTGCGTTCCGAGCTCGGGGTCTTGGATTGCCCATGGCGCTGTCGGGGGTGAGGTCCCGCGCAGCAGGGCAACGAGGCGGCCATGGCGAGGCTCTCCGCGCAGAGCCGTGATGTGCGGCGCACCGTAGGCGACGATCGGGTGATCGTCCGTGTTGTGTGGTCCCTTGCCCGCGTAGGCGCTCAAGGCCGCTGAATCGGCGATCAACATACCAAAGAGGCTCAGGTCCGTATCGAGGTCGATCTCCGCCAGAGCGCCGCGAAGGGGCGCATCGCGGACACGTTCCCGCATCCAGCCAGGGCCATACTCTGGCCACTCTCCTCGCGGTCCGACCAACGCCACGGCGGGAGAGTCCAGACGAAGATCGACCAACACGGCCCGAGCTCTGGGGAAGACGCCGAGGAAGGTCCGGATCACGGCTCGAAGCGTGGGCTCGTCGAGCTGATACATGGGCAGCCACTGGCAGAACAAGCCGTCCGCGGTGAGTCGTTGACGTACGGCCTGGAAGTGCTCACGCGTATAGAGCATGCCGCCGCCGTCGCGTGCGGGGTGGAAGAGGTCTGCCACGATCACTTCGAAGGTGCCGTGGGTCGTGCGGACGAATCGCCTCGCATCGGCGGCGTAGACGCGAGCGCTGGGCACATCCTGGAGGCTACGGCCTGCGAGCGCGAATGCGGGCAGGGAGTCGACGACTTCCGGAAGCAGCTCGACGGCGTCTATACGGAGGTCGGCGTAGGCGGTGGCGGCAAGAGCCGTGATTCCTGTTCCCAGCCCGAGGTAGAGTGCGCGATGGGGTTTCGGGTGGAGGAGGAGCGGGATGTGGCCCTGTCGAAGCTGCATCCGCCGACCGTCTGGGCTCGTGCCGCCCATCGCGAATCGGTTGTTGACCCGCAGCGAGCGATGGCCTTGCGCGTCCTCGAGGACCGCAACGGAGGCCATGACGCCTTCACGGTAGGAGACGATCTCCTGCCCCTCGAAGGTCTGGACCCAGCGCAGATCTGGAAGCAGGAGCACGAGCAGGGCCGCTGGCACGACGAGGACGAGCCGGAGACGGGCAAGCACTGCCGCGCAGATCACGTAACCGAGTGCGACCGTCGCCAGAGCCCAACGCGTCCCAGCGGCGGGCATGACGATCACGCCGATGAGGAGCGGTGCGAGAAAGCCTCCGGCCGTGTTGGCAGCCAGCGCCGTGCCGACACCGTCGCCCGCCCTCTTTGCCGCCTGGGTCAGCAGGCTGAACGTCGCACCCATGAGCGCCGTGGGCAGGACCAGGGCAGGCGCTGCGACGGTCACCTCCGACAGCAGGACCCCCGAGAGCGAGTGGCCGAACGTCAATCGGCCGAACTGGTAGATTCGGGGACTGGCGGCGAGGACGAATCCGCCGACCACGCACGCTGTCGCGAGAAGGCAGAGCAGCCGGCCCATGACCGATTTCGCATCGGTCCGGGCGCTCTGCCAATGCTGGTACGCCGCCGCCCCGCCCGCGGTGCCCATGAGCCACACGCTCAGAACGGCTGCATAGCTGTAGACGGTGTTCTCGATGACCTGGGCGAGAATGCGCAGTGCGACGACCTCGTATCCGATTCCGAGCAGGCCGGTGATGAAGAGGGCGATCAGCAGTCGCCGATGCGCCGCAGATGTGGCCGGGACGTCGCTGGATCCTCTGATCTCGGCCTCGCGCCGCGGCGACCGCGCGGGCTCATGGGAGCCGGGTGCGAGCAGCCGAAGCCACACGAGAACGAGCAGAGCGCACGCCGCGTTCACCACCGCCACCAGGAGCAGGGTGCCCCTGTAGCCCAGCGAGGGAACGAAGACGAACGCGCCCAGCAGGGTGCCAGCGACCGCGCCGAAGGTGTTGGCGGCGTATAGCCCACCGACGTGCCGGCCTCCGCCCGCCATCGAAGAGACGAGGCGATCCATGGCCGGTAGGGTCGCCCCCATGGCCGCGGTCGCCGGCAGCAGGACGACCAGGGGCAGCCCGAGCGACACCGTCCACTGGCGAAGCGGCGACGGAAGAGGGCCCATGATCTGGAGGGCCAGCTCGGTCGCCGGGCCCGCGAGCGCTGCGCTGACAACGGCCCAGAGGCCGATCAGACCCTCGAGGGCCGCGTACCAATGCCCAGGTCGCCGGCTGCGACTGATCGGCCGATCGAGAAGCCACGCGCCGATTCCCAGTCCGCCGAAGAATGCTCCGACCACCGCGAGCGTCGCCGGCAGCTCGTGTCCGAGGCCCACCGCGAACATTCGGACGGAGGCCATCTGGAAGCCGAGGCCGGCAGCACCCGAGAGCAGGAAGACGCCGTGTAGACCCCAGCGGCGGGATGCCGGCATTGCGATGGCCTCTCGAGGATTGGGACGCTGCGCACGACAGCCCCAAGCCGGGTCGCCCTATGGTTCGAGGTCAGGTCGTGCGTGGTCGACCACGATAGTGGACGGGACGCACCCCATCCAAGGTGGCATCCAGAGCACTCGGGTGCCGGGTGGTGCGCTCGTCTCAGGCGGGTGAGCCCTTCGACACATCGGGTCAATGCCGTCCGAGAGGCAATCGTCGCAGGGGCCATCTCAGATGGAGCCACGAGTGATCGCCCGACTTGTCCAGGATCTGCGCCACGGTGCCGTTCGGGGCGACACGGAAGACATTGTCGCTGCGACCGCCGGACACATAGAGATTGCCGGAAGAATCTACGGCCAGTGCATTCGGCAGGTCGAGGGGGTGCGTACCGTCTCCTCGGCTGTTGGCGATCTCGTAGGGCGTGCCATTCGGTGTGATCCGGTAGACGCGGTCGTTCCCGGACGATGAGACGTAGACATTCGCGGCCGGGTCCACGGCGAGGCCCGTCACGCGTCCCACTGGGAAGCCGCGCTCGCGATGAATGATCTCCGCATCCCTCATGGAGCTGGAGATGCGAAGGACGCTCGCGCTACTCGCGACGTAGAGGCTGCCCGCTGCGTCTGTCGCCAGAATCCGGGGGCGATCCACGGGGGGGCGAAAGGAGGCCTTGTTGGTGAGGACCTCCCGAATGGTTCCGCTCGGCGTGATCTGGAAGACATTGTGGCTCTCCTCGCAGGCCACGTAGACGTTGTCCGCTCGGTCGACCGCAACGTCGACCGGCCGAATGCACGAGCGGACGCCGTTGCCCCTCCGATCGAGAATCGCCGAGGCGGTGCCGAGAGGCGTGATCTTGAATACGGTTGCCGAACCCGAGCCGACGACGTAGACGTCTCGAGCGGCGATCCCCGTGGCGATTCCGGTCGGTGTGCGGAGGATGCTCCCACTGCCGTCGCCCGTGCCGCTGATGATCTCTGCCAGCGGCCTCGGGAAGATCCGCAATGCGTTGTCGGTGCCCGACGCGGTGACGTAGACGAAGCCGGCGGAGTCCACCGCGATCGAGTGCAGCCCTCCGACCTGGCCAGCGAGCCCCTCTTCGGCAAGGTCGAAGATCTCGCGAACGACGCCGCTGGGCCGGATCTGGAAGACGTTGCCGCTATCGGATCCGAGGACGTAGACGTTGCCCGACGGATCGGCCGCCACGTCTCGGGGAGTGATCAGGGGATTCAGCAGCTCCAGGGTCTCGTAGCCCTGGCCTCGAGCGAGCCCCGACATGAGGACCCAGGCGAGTGCGACGACGGTGAGCGTGCCAATCGTGCCGGCTGGCTGTGCGCTGCGCACGACGTGAACCCCCTGATGCGAGTATCACTCGTCGTCGCGAGAATGGCTCCAGCGATGAAGACCGGGGGCCGCGAGTCGCTGGCAGACCCCGGATGAGGCCTGCTGCAGCCATACTCTCGCGGGAACGGATGAGCCCGCTCCGCCCACGTTCACTCCTCCGCCGGGGAGAGCTCCGGAAAAGGGTTCGGCAGCGCCGCCCAGGCCTCGCTGTCACGGCTGGCGAGGTCCTCGTCGAGCAGGCACGCATCGAGACGTGCGCGCATGGCCGCCTCGTTCATCTTCTGACCGATGAAGACGAGCTCCTGGGCGCGATCGCCGAATCGCTGATGCCAGCCCGGCTGTTCGTCTGGTCGATGGCCCTCCGCGTGCTCCCAATACTCTCGCGGCACGGCCGCCCACCACATCCCGGCGGGGTTCACGTTGCTCACGCCACCGGCCTGAGCCCACTCGTAGGCGATCCGGTGATCCGCGGCGACCCAGAAGAAGCCCTTCGAGCGGAGTACACCGCGCCAGTTCTCGTCGTCGTGCAGGAACGCCCACAGCTTCTCGGCGTCGAAGGGCTGCGAGGTCCGATAGGTGAAGCTCGAGA
>CAZQMY010000106.1:0-15267 GCA_964594405.1 uncultured Spirochaetaceae bacterium
GAAGGTGAGCTGGTAGCCGCGCTCGCCGTTCTCCGCGCCCGCCTTCATGCCGCCGTGGCGCCCGGCGATGCGGTAGACGCTGCGCTGCTGCGCGTCGACCTCGTCTCGGCTCCCTTCGAAGAGCAGGGTGCAGGCCACCATGCGATCGACCTCGAAGCCCTTGATCCGGGTGACGAAGAGCTTCTCGATCTGGCTCTTGAGGGCCGCCGCGCCGGTCTTCTCCGGCTTGAGCGCCTGTCCGAACTGGAACTGCAGGTTGTCCATGAGCCGGATGCTGGCGGGCACCTGGCGCGAGCGCTGGACCTCCTCGAGGAACGCGAAGCCCGCTTCGAAGCTCTCGAAGAGCACGGAGCCGTGGACCCGGGCCTCCGGCAGCGGGAAGATCTTGACCACCGCGCTGGTGACGATGCCCAGCCGGCCCTCCGAGCCGATCAGCCAACGGGCGGGGTCGCCGCCGGTGGACTCGCGCGGCGGCAGGTTCTCGCGGTGCAGCTCGCCGCCAGGCGTGACCGCGGTGATGCCGACCAGCAGATCTTCGATGTTTCCGTACCGGTTCTTCTTCATGCCGCTGGCATTGGTCGCGACCCAGCCGCCCATGGTCGAGAGCTCGTAGCTGTCCGGCTCGTGACCGAGCATGTAGCCCCGTCGACCCAGCTGCTCGGCGATCTCCGAGCCCGTCGCGCCGGCCTCGATGCAGGCCATGCGGTTGCGCTCGTCGATCCAGCGCACGGCGTTCATCCGACCCATGTCGACCGATACGATGGCTCGCACCTCGTCCTCGGGGCAGCGCAGCGCGTCGGTGACGTTCGTTCCTCCGCCGTAGGGGATCAGACAGACGTCGTGACGACAGGCCAGCCTCACGACCTCCCGGACGTCCTCGTCACTCTCGGGAAAGACCACCAGGTCCGGCACGCGAGCGATCCGGCCGTGCTTGATGGCCCACATCTCTTCCTGGGTGTGACCGTGACCATGGCGGAGCCGGACCAGCGGATCGGTCTCGAGCTGATCCGGTCGGAGAGCCGAGCCCAGCGCCTCCTCGAAGGCCGGTACGGAGAGGCGCTCGGGGATGGGCGGGGGATAGTGGGATTCGAAGGGATCGAGGGGGTCGAGCGGTGCGTCGAGGATCCCGCTGGCCCAGGGCAGCAGATCGGGGAGGCGCTCGCCGCTGATCGGATAGCGCTCGCCACGGAAGTAGACCTCTCCCTGCTCGTTCACTGCGAAGCCGCTGTCGCGAAATCCCCAGACGTCCAGGGAGAGCTCTCCAGGGTCCTTCTGCGGTCGATCTCCGAGATGGGTTCGCCCCGCTGCCGCCCCCCGCCCGGGCTCGTCGCCGGTCCGCGCACCAAGGCCCCCTGCTGCGTCTCGATCGCTCATGCCCACCTCCGAGCCGGAGAGTATGCGATCGCACGGGTGGGGGAAAATCCTTTTTGACCTCGAGTCAGCCCCTCGTAGGTCGACGATGCGTCCTCCGATTGATGACCTGGTCGGGATCGACGTGAATCTCCTCTCCGATCACCTCGACCGCAAAGCAGGGCAGCGGCCAGCCGTCGGCGTCCTCGGGGCGGAATCCGGTTCGCACATCGAACTCCCAGCCATGCGCCGCGCAGCTGATCACGGCCCCGCACAGTCGGCCCCGGTGCAGCGGGAAGTCGCGGTGTGGACAGCGATTTTCCATCGCATGGTACTGTTCACCCACGCGATAGAGTCCGATCTCGATCTCGCCCTCGGCCGTGTGCAGCGTGGCCCGGAGGCCGGAGCCGACGGGTACGTCGCGACACAGTCCGACGCGTTGGAAGGCCAATGGGCCGCCTCCTGCCGCCCGCGATGGGGCGCTTCGGGTTCGCGTCCGCTGTCGCCGACGAGTCTAGCCGGCGGCGCCGGCGCCGACCTCAAGCTCGTGCGCCTCGCCGTCTCGCTCTTCCAGCGATCGTCCGCCACGCCTCGGGCGACGGCGGAGGGATCGCGCCTCGCAGTGGCGCAGAGCCGGAGCGCGGATGGACGCAAGCCTGCTCGCGTTGGATCTCAGTGGCCGCGCTCGACGAGCTTCGGGGCGAACATCAGGACGATGCCTTCCCGTTCGCCCCGCCCGCTCTCGATGGGGCTGCTGATCAGCTCCACGTCCAGCCTCTGCCCGTCCAGACGCACGAAGACGTCCTCGCCCACCATCTGCCCGTCGAGGTCCACGATGGCCTCGAATCCGAGGCTTCCGGGCGCCACGCCTTGGGGTCGCTCGGCGCCGCGTACCGTCCGATCGAAGTCCTTGCCGAGGAAGTCCGCTGGCATGCCACCCAGCTCCTCCGCCGCCGAGACGTTGATGAGGGCGATCCGGCCGGATGCGTCGAGGGCCACGATCGGTTGGCCCACCCACTCGAGGATCGCGCGATTCTGTCCGGTGAGCAGATCGATGGAGCGCTCCGCCTTGCGGGCCAGGGACCATTTGCAGGTGAGGGAGGCCGCGAGCTGCATCACCTCGACGGGATCGAAGGGCTTCTTCAGGATCAGGAGCTGCTCGGGATTGCCCAGCTCGGCGAAGAGCGCCTGCCAGCTGTGGTCCGAGAAGGCCGTACAGATGACCACCTCGACGCGCGGGTCGTGCCGCCAGATCTCCTGGATGGTCTGCACGCCGTTCCAGCCGGGGGGCATCCGCATGTCGACGAAGGCCAGGGCGTAGGGCCGACCGGCTCGACAGGCCTGCGCGACCATCCCGGCTCCCGCCTCGCCCTGCATCGCGCTCTTCAGATCGAAGCCGATCTTCGCCGGCGCTGCGCTGGCCTCGGTCTGGAAGATCTCCCGATCGAGCGCCTCGAGGTCGTCCTCGACGTGACGGCGACACAGGATGCTGCGGAAGTCCATGTGGATGCTCTCGTTGTCGTCGACGATCAGAATGCGACGATTGTCCGCCTCGCGGACTTCGCCGCGTGCGAGATGGGGCGCCTCTTCGGCACGATTCGCATCCGGGTCGGACATCGATTCCCCTGTCGCCGCCGCCGGTCGGGCGGCTGCGTGTCTGCCGGACATATCGACCGCCCATCTCGGGGATTGAAGCGGGGCGGCAGATTTTCAGCTCGGGCCCGCCGCGCGAATCGGCTCAGTCGGAGGGGCGGACATGCCGATCGACCGGGCGAGCCGACCAGCGCTCGCGCCGCATGATTCGACGGCCCAACACTCAGGGAGAACCCCGATGTCCGATCCGATCGACGACCCGATGGAAGATTTCAAGAAGCTCCGCGAGGGCGGGAACAAGATGATGGTCTACATCCTGCTCGGGATCCTCCTGGCCTTCGCGGGGTGGTGGCAATTCATCCGTCTGCCCCAGGACGTGAAGATCACCAAGATGGTGCCGGGCCTCTCTGGCGGAATGACCGATCTCGAGTGCTGGCTCACCATCGAGTTCGAGGGCGAGCCGCCCGCGAATCCGCGCGACTTCAAGGTCGTCTTCGAAGGAGAGGCCATCGCCGGAGGCAGCCAGACCTTCACCTGGGACTACGTGGCCGCGAAGGACTTCACCGTACATGGCAAGCGCGCCGACAACACCTCGACGATGCCCAGCGAGCCGCCCACCACGGGAGATGCCTCGAAGGTCAACTTCCGCCTGATGGCCAAGGCCCAGGTCGACGACGCCTCCTACAACATGCCCCTCAAGGCCACGGTGTACTGGGGAGGCGTCAAGCAGGATACGGCACAGAAGAGTGTCGGGCACGCCTACTCGCACGCCTCGTCGCCGCTCTAGACGCCGCTCTAGGGAGCTGAGGGCCGACCACGCGCGGTCCGCGTCGTTGCGGCCAGCAGGGGTTATCCTCCTCGACGGAAGGAGGAAGACCATGGCCGATTCCATCTACGACATCGAGGTCGAGTCGATCGACGGCAGGATCCAGGCGCTGGCCGGGTACCGGGGCCAGGTGATGCTCGTGGTCAACACGGCCAGCAGGTGCGGGTTCACGCCACAGTACGAGGGTCTCGAGGCCCTGCATCGTACGTACCGGGATCGGGGTCTCGTGATCCTCGGCTTCCCCTGTGATCAGTTCGGCCATCAGGAGCCGGGCAACGAGGCGGAGATCCAGGAGTTCTGCAGGCTCAACTACGACGTCAGCTTCCCGATGCACGCCAAGATCGAGGTGAATGGGGCCGGGCGCCATCCCCTCTACGATCTATTGACGAAGGCGAAGCCCGGCGTGCTGGGCACCCGGGCCATCAAGTGGAACTTCACGAAGTTCCTGGTGGGACGTGACGGCCAGGTGCGCGGGCGATTCGGCTCGACCACCAGACCCGAGGCGTTGAAGGCGAGCATCGAGGCCGCCCTGGACGCGCCCGCGTAGCCGCTAGGCGGGGGCGGGCGGGCCGGTGTGGGAATCGCCCGGCGCGACGAGCCGCTCGTAGAGCCGGGCGGCGCGTTGCTGGGCCTCGGGCTCGGGCAGCGCGAGCAGCGCCGCCTCGTCCGGCGCCTCGTCCCTCGCTGCGGGGGCACCCGCGACCGGGACGGCGCGGCGTCCGATCAGCGAGCGCAGCACCGCCGCGGCCAGCCCCCGTGCGTTGCGCTCTGCTCGCGAGGGCACGATGTCGCGCTCGAAGGGTGGGGCCGTGGCGAGGATCCGCTCCACGTCGACTCGATCGATCGCAGGGACCGTCCCGATGTCGAGCCCATCGCCGTAGCGCTCGAGCCGAACGCCCCGGTCGCTGAAGCGATCACACGCCCATTGGAGGTAGCGGGCCGCGTGGAAGTAGGTGGGGTTCGTGAAGACGACTCTTCCCGCGTGATCGCGCGTTCGAAACTGATGACCGTATCGCGGGTCGGGCTCGGGCGTCGAGAGGTCCAGGCCGGCGAGGATGATGCGACGGGCGCCCATGCCGACCGCCAGGTGGAGCGTGGACTCCGAGACGGTGATCATCGGCTCGTCGATCACGCGTCCTCCCAGGGCGCGCCAGAGCAGACCGTCGGCGTGGGGCGAGCGCAGATGGAAGAGATGTGTGCGCGAAGGGGCGAAGCCGAGGATGGCGGGGTGCGTCGCGGTGTCCGCGAGCAGGGCGTCGAAGGGCTCTCCGATCCCCTCCAGATAGCTGCTGTAGTCCTTCGGGTCCGAGATCGTCGCGAAGTCGACGCGGGCGCCCGCCGCGCGCAGGCGGCGCAGGGACTGCAGTGGCGCCATCAGGACGCCCCCGGATCGCCGTGCGAGCGGCTCGCAGAGTCCATTCAAGCTGGGGCCCGCCGCGGCCAGGACCACTGTCTGTCCTTCGAGGGCGCCATCGAGGGCGTCGCAGCGGCCCAGCTTCGAGATCTGCTCGATCGCCGAGAGCGCGCGCTCGGAGATCACGGCTCGCTCCGGTGTCGGAGCGGACTCCGCGCCGAGCTTGCGGCGCAGCAGCCAGGCCAGGAACCGCACCTCGAAGCGGCACAGCTCTGCGTGCCCGGGATGGACCACGATGTGTGGACGGAGCGCGCGAGCGTTCGGGAACCCGTCCAGGGCTGCCTCCATCTGGCGCGCGTCCTCGACCCATCGGATGTGATCCGGCAGCGACTCTCGGGACAGGCCCAGGGCCCGGCTCACGCCGGGAAAGGGATCCCAGTAGATGGCGGGCCCCGAGTGCCGCTCGGCGAGAGCGGAGGCGAGATGAAAGGCGCCGACGCCGAGCAGGATCAGCAGGCGCTGGCCGTCTTCGAGCTGTCGGACGATGCGTCCGGCCAGGCCGGCGGCCTCGCGCTGCGGATCGTACTCGCTGTTCACCTGGGCCATTCCGATCCGGAGCGTCGGCGCGCCGGCGCGCGAGCGATCCGCGCGGTACTCGATCTCGGCGATGCCCTCGCGGCCCTCTTCGATCATCCATCCTCCCCGGGGCCTCGAGGCTCCCGCAGCCCAGACCCTATCGGCTGGCCGTCGGGAGGGACATGGAAGGAAGGCCCGAGGACGCATCGGGCTCGAGGGCCGGGCGATTCGGGGGTGCCCCGGGCGTGATCCGGTTGGCCGAGGTCCACGCGCGCTTCCGGATCACGGGCGCTTGGAAGGGAGCGGTCGCCGGATCGCCGCGCGTGCGTCAGCTCGAGCGTTTCTTCATCGCCTCGTCGACGTCGACCCACGCGTCGCCGGTGAAGCCGCACGACTTGCGCGGCTGCGCGAGCATGATCCCCGCCGCCACGATCTGCCGAAGATCGTGCTCGTTCTCCGCTTTGCGTTCCTGAGCCCGTCGCAGGAGCCGCCGCCCCTCACGGATGCGTTTGGGCTGATCCTCGCGCGTCCCCAGGCAGAGCAGCTGCGCCCCCATCTCCACCGCGTAGTCCAACCGCCCCGGATGGCGTTGGAGCGCGATCCGCGCATGGCTGAGGGCGCGCTCGCGATCGCCCCGAACGCCGACCAGCCACTTCAGCCAGATCGAGTCCGGGAGCACGCGGTAGAGGATGGCACTGGCATAGTGCAGGTTGCCGAGGGTCGAGTTGTCCTCGTTGTCCGCGTAGCTGGGTTGGAGCGCGATGGCGCGATCGAGAAGATCGGCCATCTCGGGCACCATGCGCACCGCCGAGAAGGTTCCGAGGGCGGTCTGGATCCGCCCCATGGACGAGACGCGCCAGAGCATGCAGCCTGCACAGTCCGGATCCGCCTCGATGCCCAATCGCGAGATCTCGGCGGCCGCCTCGTAGAGGGGCAGGCGATCGGCGTTCTGCTCGACCGGATACATCTCGGCCGCAAGCCAGTAGCCGCGCGCGGCACGCCAGTGGGCCTCGCCCATCCCGCGTGTCCTGTGGGCGATGGCCTCGAACTGCTTCCCGGCGGAGAGGAAGCCCTCCAGGCTCCCGGCCGGATCTTCTTCCTGGTCGACGAAGGTGGTCTCGAAGGTGCGCCTCGCCTGGATCCACGGCTCGATCAGCTCCGGCGTTCCACTCTCGCGAAGGCGGCGCTCGATGCCCGGCTCGATGCCCGGGGTCGCGGAAGCCCCTGCGTTTGCGGCCGGCTCCGGAGTCGCTGCCGGCACGACGTCGTCGCCCGACGCGAGGCCGGGGAGAAGGAGGCTGAGGAGCAGGAGGGCGAGGGCGGGCAGTCGCATCTTCATCATGGGGGCCGATCCGGGACCCTAGGTTCCACCAAGCGACGCCGTTCGTCGACCGCTGGGGCCGGGCTCACCCGGTCGCGGGTATCATCCGACGGATGGAGCCGATTCGACTCTCCGAGGCGCAGCGCCAGGCCCTGAGAAGGTTGCTCCGGGACGCCGGTGAGGATCGACTGATGGACGAGGTCGAGTCGATCGCGTCGGAGGTCGAGGCTGGGCTCGCCGCATTCCAAGGGTTCGATGCCGCGGCCAGCGGGTGCGTCGAGGATCGCGAGCGCACCGAGGCAGAGCTGCGCCGACTCTCGGCGGCGGCCCAGGCGCTTCGCGGCGCGGCCGCCGGGCTGGGTGCGGCGGCCCGGTCGCGCCTGGTCGAGGCGGGCGGGCTCGGCTCGGCGGCCCTCGCGGCCCTCGAGTCCATCGCTGCCGATGCGCATGAGGCCGCCGCGCGGACGACGGGCGGTGACCTGGATCGCAGCGCGGCCGAGCCGCCCGACCAGCGCCTGATGCGCGCCCTCTTCGAGATCTGGGAGCGTCGCGCCGGCGGACCGCCCACGCGTGATCTTCGGGGGGAGGGCGCGTTCGCGCGCCTCGTCTCGTTCACCTTCGCGCTCGTCGCGGTGGATGCAGATCGCGCGCATGCGCTGCGTATCCACGTCCACGAGCTGAGGGCGCTCACCGAGAGCGCTGGGCTGCTGGAGCTGATTCCAGACGAGTGAGGACTGGGCGGGCCGGTCGCCGACCCTGGGAGGCGCTCAGTCGTCCTTGTGCTCGTTCACGGTCAGCACCGGGCAGCGCGCGAGGCGAACCGTCCGCTCCGCGACACTGCCGAGGAAGGCGTGCTTCAGTCCGGTGAGGCCGCGGGTGCCCATCACGATCAGATCCGCGTCCAGCTCGTCAGCGGCCTGCACGATCGCGTTGGCGGGAATGTCCTGCGAGAGGTGCATCACACAGGAGGGGCCTGCGGCCTTGACCCGGTCGTGCACCTTGGTGAGCTCCTGGGTGGCCACCTTGCGCAGATCGTCGTAGATGGTGGCGGGCAGCGCCGTCTCGTAGGGAAGGATGGCGCCCGGTGAGAGCTGGTAGCTGTGGAGCAGGTGAATCTCGGCATCGAACTTCCTGGCCAGCTCGATGGCGTGATCGACTGCGCGATCGGCCGAGCTGGAGAAGTCTACGGGGACGAGAATCTTGTCGATCTTCATGTTGGGCTCCTTGGGGAAGACTCGATTCATACGCCGCAGCGTGCGACGGATCCGGGCCGACGGCCCCCGGCAGAGTCTGAGGCCGCGCGGCGCAGAATCAACCCCCGCCCGGGCCACGGGATCGCAGCTACTCGGTGGCCTTCTCGCCCGGCACGTGCAGGAGGACGAAATCGCTCTCGGTGATGATCCCGACCAGCGCACCCTTGTCGTCCACCACGGGGAGGCATCCGATCTTCAGACGCGTCATCTCCTGGGCCGCCGCGCTGAGCGGGGCGTCCGGCGAGATCGTCGTGGGATGCGGACTCATGACTTCCTTGACCAAGACCGACTCCCCGAGCTTGCGACGCCCCGCCTGGCCGTAGCCGAGCACGCCCGCCAGTGCGCCGTGCAGCAGGTCGCGCTGACTGAGCAGGCCGCAGAGCTGCTCGTCCTCGTCGAGGACGGGAAGGTGGCGGATCCGGCCGAGGGTCATGATGTCCTCGGCGATGTTGAGCTTGTCGTTGCGGTGAAGGGTGACCACGTCCTCGGTCATGAGGTCTCGGATCAGCGTGTTGGCGTCAGCGCCCATGGATATCCCTCGCTCTCCTCTCTTCTTGCAGCCCGCGTTGCAGCCCGCCATGCAGCCGTGCTGCGTGTCCGGCGTGGCTCGGATTGTCAGCCTTCGTCCCGGTGCTCTTCCAGTGCATCGCGTCGCTGGAGACTGAGGACCGGGCAGTGCGCGTGCTGGATGACGCGCTCGGTGGTGCTGCCCAGAATCATACGCGCCAGCCCGTGACGACCATGTGTCGCGATGACGATCAGATCTGCGGCCCGGGCTTCGGCGGCCTCGGTGATCACCGTCGCCGGCTCGCCTTCGGCGACGAGCACGTCGACGGAGAAGCCCGCGCGCGTCAGCGCCTCCTTCACCGGCGCGAGCTCCTCGCGAATCGCCTTCTCGACGACCTCGAACCCTACCCGGTCGACGGCGATGTCGTCGAGGAGGGGACGGAGGGGGGCGGGCAGATGGTCCGCGTGCACCAGGATGAGCTCGGGCGGCGACTCACCGTGGGAGAGCAACCGCCGGGCCAGCCCGACGAGCTGGTCGGCCTCATCCGCCAGGAGCACCGGCAGGACCACCCTCTTCATGCCCGCCAGCGAGCCTTCGTCGCCGGGATGGATCGAGAGCACCGGCCGGTGCGACCAGCGGGCGATGGCCTCGGCGGTGCTGCCGAGCAGCAGGTGCTTGAAGCCCGAGAGACCGCGCGTGCCGATGACGATCAGGTCCGCGTCCAGGCGCTCCGCGCAGTGGACGATGCGCGATCCCGGCACGCCGGCGGCGATCTCCGTCTCCACCTCGAGGCCGCGACCGCGAATGCGATCGGCGAGGGCCGCGAGCCGCTGCTCCGACGCCTGTCGGATCTGGTCGCCGACGTCGGCGGGGGTCATCATGGGCTGGACGCCGAGTACCGGCTGTGGCTGGTAGGTGATGACGTGCACCAGCGTGAGCTTCGCGCTGTGCTCGCGGGCGATTTCTTCGGCGCGATCGATCGCGCGATCCGCGACCTCGGAGAAGTCGGTGGCCACCAGGATGTTCTGCATGGGGCCGAGGGCCGGGTCGGGGCTCGTCATCGATTGGTCTCCAGAATGGGTGTCGGGACCGGCGCGTCATCACACGTTTACCGTGCACCCCGACGGACATTGTGCAACATCGAGGCCATCTGTCGCGGTTTGCGCGGAATACCGCGCAAGCGCCCGAAAGCGCTGGTGTTCGCGACCTCGCGGCGCCTTCTTCGGAGGTCGGCATCGCTTCCCGGCTGGGGCGTCGGGCCGCAAGTCCGCTCTGAGCGGGGCCGTGCGACGCGCTCGCCTGACCACCGCTGCCACGCCATGCTGCACGTCTCGGGATGGCCTCCCGGCCCGGCAATCGCTAACCCGTCGAAGACGCCCGCCGGGCTTGCCGAGCGCCTGCGGGCGCCTTCCCTCCGCTTGTGAGCGAATCCCAATCGATGAAAGACCAGGTCTCCTCTCGAGGCGTTGCGCTCGACATCGCCGTGATCGGATCGGGCGCCGCGGGTGCCACGGCAGCGCTCTTCCTCGCCCGCGATGGCCACCGCGTGACGGTCTTCGAGCGCCAGCGTGAGCCCAAGCCGGTGGGGGCCGGCGTCATGCTCCAGCCCCCGGGTATCCAGACCCTTGCGGAGCTCGGCCTGGCGGACAGGGCGCTCGGCCTGGGGGAGCGCATCGATGCCCTGCGTGGCTGGAATCAGGACGGCAAGCTCATCGTCGATCTCGGCTTCGACAACCCCCAGAACCTCTTCGGGCTGGGCATCCAGCGCGGCGCGCTCTACTTCCTGCTCTTCGACGAGCTCGGTCGGCGCGGCATTCCGGTGCGGCTCGGCGTCGAGGTCGATGACGTCCGAATCGAAGGCCAGAAGGCGGTTCCGCTGGATACAGAGGGCGAGCCCCTGGGTGGGTTCGACCTGGTGGTCGCTGCGAACGGCGCGCGATCCAACCTGCGAGCCAAGGTGGACGTCGGGCACAAGGATCGCCCCCAGCACTACGGGGCGCTCTGGGCGCGCATCCCCTACGACAACAGCGTGCTCGAGAACTCGATCTTCCAGAAGTACGAAGGCAGTCACACGATGATCGGTCTGATGCCGATGGGGCGCCCCGCCGAGGACGAGCCGGAGGAGATCAACTTCTTCTGGAGCATGCGCGCTGACAAGCTCGAGGCCTTCTCGGACGCGGACTTCGAGGCATGGCGCGACCAAGTGGTCGCCTTCTGTCCGGAGCATCGCGGGCTCATCGAGCAGATCGAGTCGCCCGACCAGCTCATGCGCGCCCCCTACCGCGACGTCGAGCTCAAGCCGAGCTACAAGGATCGCGTCGTGTTCATCGGAGACGCGGCGCACCCCATGAGCCCCCAGCTCGCGCAGGGGACCGGCTTCGCGATGCTCGATGCGCGCATGCTGTGCGAGCAGCTGGCGGCCCACGGCGTGGATGTGCCCGCTGCGCTCCGCGCCTTCCACAAGAAGCGCTGGAAGCAGGTGAGCTACTACCAGAAGCTCTCGCGCTTCGTGACACCGATGTTCCAGTCGGATCGCCGCTCTACGCTGATCCGCGATCTGCTCATGAGGATCGCCTGCGGCTGGAAGATCTTCCGGGGCTTGATGGTCGGCACGATCCTCGGCTATCGCGAGAACCCGTTCCGCAACATCGAATCGCGATACTACCTGGGGCGTGGCTGACCGGGGCGGGCGCGCCGATCACGCTTCGGTGCGGTGATCGACGAGCGCGAGCAGCTCCTTCTACGTGCGCGCGCCCCGCGCCTTGCCGAGGCTGGCCTCCAGCACGGACGGCAGCCATTGCAGGATGTCGAGGCCCGCGAGCATCTCGCGCCTGCCGCGCGCCGTGGAGCGGACGAGCCTGGCTCGCCCGTCGCTCGGATCGGGCGCCCGCCGCATCCCGACGTCGATGCGTTCCTCGAGCGTGTGATCATGGCGCACGGCGAGGTGCGAGAGCGAGGCGGCCACGACGCAATGCGCGAGGCCTGCGGCTGGCTACTCGGTCGATCGGAGCGCCGGCGCCGGGCGGCGCGAGGTCGACTTCGGATGGCTCCCCGGGTAGGACTTGAACCTACGACAGGGCGGTTAACAGCCGCCTGCTCTACCAGCTGAGCTACCGGGGAATATCCGATCGGGCGCCGGAGTTTAGAAGGTGCCGCGGGAAACGCAACACATCGCCCGGCGGCAGGTCGGGCCCTCGTGGACCCGACGATCCCCGCAGGCCGGTTGCCTAGACGTAGTGGATCTCGAGGATCTCGAACTCGCGATCGCCCTTCGGCGCCTTCACGACGACCTCGTCCGCCACCTGCTTGTTCATCAGCGCGCGGGCCACGGGAGAGGTGACCGAGATCTTGCCGGCCTTCGGATCGGCCTCGTCCTCACCGACGATCCGGTACGTCACGGCCTCGGACGAATCGATGTCCTCCATGACCACGGTGGCGCCGAAGCTGACCTTCTCGCGATCCTGGTCCTTCGGATCGATCACCTGGGCGCGCGCCAGGCGGTCGTCGAGCATCGCGATCCGCCCGGCGATCAATCCCTGCTTCTCCTTGGCGGCGTGATACTCGGCATTCTCTGACAGATCCCCGTGCTCCAGCGCGGCCTCGATGTCGCGCACGTTCTTCGGTCGCTCCTCCGTCTTCATGCGGTGCAGCTCCGCCTTGAGCGCCTCGAATCCTTCTGGAGTCATGGGGATGCGATCTGACATCAGTCTTCCTCTGGCTTGTTGGGCTGCGGGGGCTCGCCGCCATGCGAGGGGTTGCAGGGGCTTCTCGCCCGCCCCGATCATGATAGGTTCTTGCAGTCCACGTCCTTCGCCGCGCGTGCGCGCGAACCGGGCAGGGCTGCGGATGGCCGGGACGACCGGGCTTCCGGGGCCCGGGGCAACGGCCTGCGGGCCGGATTCCTCCCCGGTCGCCGGGCCCGTCGCGCTCAATCGATCGAGCCCCGATGGATTCGATCGCGTCGGAGCGCACGGTCGGAAGCACACGTGTCGAAACGAAACACCGAGATCCCGGGGCATGTGCCCGGCCTGCTCGGAAGTGACCCCACCGGCCTCAAGAACGTATCTCCCCCCTGGGAGCAGGTCAATGGATGATCTCGGCGACGACACCGGTCACGATCGCGAGCAAGGTCCGCCGGATCTCGTGCGCGCGGGCGTGATCTTCTACGGCGTGATGTTGGCGGTAGGGCTGATCTGGCGAATGGGCTTCTATGGCGAGAACGTCATCTACGCCAGCGCCGCCGACGAGGCGGCGGGCGTTCGCTGGGGCCGCGACCTGGCGCTCGGTCTCGGCGTGGGCGCTGCCGCCATCGCCGGATCCGAGGCAATGACCCGGCTCTCGGGCTGGGGCGATCGGTTGGCGCGGGCACTCGGGGCGGCGATCGGGCCGATCGCCGCCCGCGATGCCCTGCTGCTGGCCATGGCCAGCGGGCTCGCGGAGGAGGTCTTCTTTCGCGGGGCGCTGCAGCCTCGAGTGGGCTGGCTCGTCGCGAGCGTGATCTTCGGCGGCGTGCACTTCATTCCGAGGCGCGAGCTGCTGCCATGGACCGGCTTTGCGCTGGCGATGGGCCTCGTGCTCGGCGCCCTCTTCGAGTGGACCGGCAACCTGATCGCGCCCGTGGTGGCGCACTCGGTGATCAACGGAATCAATCTGCCCTTGCTCGCTCGGCGTCACGGCCACCGCACGCCTGACCGCTAGCCAGCGCGGGCGCGCGCCCGAGGTTCAGAGCAGCGCCGCGATGGCGTCGACCTCGACATCGGCGCCCAGGGGCAGCGCCGCCACCTGGACCGTTGCGCGCGCGGGCGGCGGGTCGCCGGTGAAGTACTCGGCATAGACCGCGTTGACGCGGGGGAAGAGCGAGAGATCCGTCAGATAGACGGTGGCCTTGAGCACCCGCGTGATATCGCTGCCGCCGGCTTCGAGCACCGCCTTCAGGTTGTCGAGCACACGGCGCGTCTGCTCTTCGATCTCACCGTCGACGATCTGGCCGGTGCGTCGGTCGAGGGGAATCTGGCCCGAGGCGTAGACGAGCCCACCATGGCGCACGGCTTGTGCGTAGGGGCCGACGGGCTGGGGCGCGGCATCGGTGTTGACGGGCTCGATCTCGGACGAAGGCAAGGTGCTGCTCCTGGCGCCCCGATCCGGCGCGCATCGCCAGCGGGGCCGAGCACTGTAGCAGCCGACGCGGGAGCCGAGCGATCGGCGATCAGTCCGCGTCGGGTCGCAGGCGGTCTTCCAGCAGGCAGATCAGGTAGCCGATCAGCATGAGATTGGGGAGGCGGCCGCGGGTCTTGGGATCGATCTCGGAGTTGCGCGAGAAGTCGTCCGCGTACTGCGTGAAGAACTTCAACGTGTCGATGGGGACGTTGCGGGCCAGCATCTCGTTGACCTGGTCGATATCGAGGTCGTCGAACACCTCGGCGAACTCCCACGCCATTTCTTCGAAGGTCATCTCTTCTCCGCTGCTCTCGCGCTCAGCCCGTGCTCTGACTTCTCTAGATCAGGATGCCGTAGATCAAGATGCCGTCTGATGCCGGATCTGATGCCGAAGATGGAACTCGCCCGAATGTTCGTCCGCTCTCGGATGGCGGGTTCTGAGCGGCCGAGTCGATCGGCAGAGCTCGCGAAGCTCTCGAGAAATGCGTGCGAACCGGCTTGGAGGAACACCAATTCCACGACTCCATCGACGTTCCCGGGGCCACCACGTTCGCGTTTCAAGACCGGTACGACAATGGATCAAGTTCGGACCCGCACCGTGAACCGCGTGTCATCCCCTGGCTGGCGATTCTCGCCGTCGGCTCTTGCGCCATCGTGGCGGTCTCCCTATTTGACCGGGTGGCCCCTCCACGAAAGCCGCCGATCGTTTCGAAAGAGCGCCTTTTCGAAATTCTCTCGCAACGGTCGACGCCCTGGTTTCAAAGCTTGCCAAACGGTCGCGGCTTTCGGCTCCTGCGGTTCGATCCCGTGACTGAGCAGATGCTGCTGGAGGAGGATCTTGACGGCGACGGCGTTAACGAGACCGTCACGCGATTCGATTGACTCGCTGTCTCGATGAGGCGATCGATTCGCCGGCAAAGCACCGACAAGAGACCTGGCATCATGCGGATCAAGCGGCGTTCCGCTTAAGACTCGCGGTTCAGGCGTCCCGGTTCAGGCTGTGCAGCAAAGGCGAACTCAGTCAATCGGCGTCTAATAGCCGTCACGGCTCGCCTTGTCAGGCTCTAGCCGCGGTAGACACCGTGTCCGGCGATTTCACCATCCTTCATGAAGATTTGCCGCTTGGTCTGTTCGGCAACGCCCGGCTCGTGCGTCACCATGATGATCGAGCGGCCTTCGTCATTCAGTTCCCGCAGCAATTCCAGAATCTCCGCTTCGGTTTTGGAGTCCAGGTTACCGGTCGGTTCATCGGCCATAATGATTGCGGGGTCATTCGCCAGGGAGCGGGCGATGGCGACACGTTGTTGCTGCCCCCCGGAGAGTTGGAAG
>CAZQMY010000107.1:0-15247 GCA_964594405.1 uncultured Spirochaetaceae bacterium
CCGAAGTGCTCTCACCCGACGGCACGCCGCATCCGACCAACGGGCGCGCCACCAACGAGGACGACGACGCGGACTACTGGTTCGGCTTCGAGCAGGAGTACTGCATCTGGGACGTCGAGCACAACAAGCCGATCGGCTTCCCTCAGACCGGCTACCCGGGCCCGCAGGGCCCCTACTACTGCTCCGTGGGCGGCCAGAACGCCATCGGACGTGAGCTCGTCGAGGAGCACCTCGATCTCTGCCTCGACGCCGGCATCAATGTCGAGGGCATCAACGCCGAGGTGATGATGGGGCAGTGGGAGTACCAGGTCTTTGCGAAGGGCGCGCAGCGCGCGGGAGACGAGACGTGGGTATCCCGCTACCTGCTCGAGCGCGTCGCCGAGAAGTACGGGTACGCGATCAACTGGGAGCCGAAGCCCGTCTCCGGCGATTGGAACGGCTCGGGCATGCACGCCAACTTCAGCAACACCCTCCTCCGCACCTGCGGCAGCCAGGCAGTGTACGAGCAGATCTGCAAGGCCTTCGAGCCCGTGATCGCCGAGCACATCGCCGTCTACGGCGCCGACAACAACAAGCGCCTGACCGGCCTCCACGAGACCCAGAGCATCGACAAGTTCAGCTTCGGCGTCTCCGATCGGGGCGCCTCGATCCGCATCCCGATCGCCACGGTCGAGAACGGCTGGAAGGGTTGGCTGGAGGATCGCCGCCCGGCGTCCAACGCCGACCCCTACAAGGTGGCGAGCGTGATCGTGAAGACGGTCTCGGGCGCCAGCCAGGAAGTGAAGGTCTGATCCCACCTCCCAGGACACGAAGACTCGAGGGCGCCCGGTGCACGGACCGGGCGCCCTTCTTCATGGACCGGGCGGGCTGGCCCGGACACGACGCCCCGTGACCGATCGAGGCCGGTGGCGGATCAGATGCCCTCTCCGGAGTCGTGCAGCCCGCCCTCACGGCGCTCGGCGTGCTCCCACCACCAGCGGCCCTCTCGCTCGTGCTGATCCGGCGCCGTCGGCCGGGTGCAGGGCTCGCAGCCGATGCTGTAGTAGCCCTGGGCGTGAAGCGGATTGGGCGCGACGCCCTGGGCGTCCATGTAGGCGAAGACCTGCTCGGAGGACCAAGCGGCGAGCGGATTGAACTTGATCAGCCCACCATCGCCGCGCAGGCCATCCACTTCGATGACGGGCAGGTGCCCCCGCGTGACCGGATTCTGATCGCGCCGTCGACCCGTGATCCAGGCGCCGCGCCCCTCGAGCGCGCGCCGGAGCGGCCGCACCCTCCGGATCTCGCAGCACTCCGCGTGCCCATCCCGGTAGAAGGCGTTCGGCCCCTTGGCCCTCACGAAGGCGCAGACCTCCTCGGCAGCGGGGAAGTAGTACTCGATGGATATTCCGTAGCGGCGACGAACATCATCCAGGTAGGCATAGGTCTCGGCGTGCAGACGCCCCGTATCGAGCGTGAAGACGCTGAAGGGGAGCGAGAGCCGGGTCGCCATGTCGATCAGGATCACATCCTCGGCGCCGCTGAAGGCGATCGCACAGTGCTCGCCGTAGTGCTCGAGGGCGACGCGCAGGACCTCGACGGGCTCTGCCCCCTCGAGCTCGTTCGCGAGCCGAGGCACGTCTTCGGCGACGATGGCCTTCCCGACGTCGTCTGTCTCGGGCTTCGCGAAGAGCGACTTCACCATCTTCATGCCGCTGGTGTAGACCTCGACGGGCTCCCCGTCGCGCTCGACGATGAAGAAGGGGGCCACGTCCACGCCGTGCGCCCGTCCCAGCTGATGGCCCTCGGAGTCGGGCTCGCCCTCCACCGCCCAGACCACCGCGTCGATCCGATCCCAATGGCCACGACGGCGCAGCATCTCCTCCGTCTGTGCGCACTTCTCACAGGGCTCGCCGCTGACGAGTCGCTTCTTGACCATCGTGATCTGCATCGGGACCGACCTGGGTGGGGCGCGCGGCGCCCCGGGGCATGGGGGCAATGGGGACACGGAGGCGAGCGTCCCGCTCGCCTCCCCATTCTACGCCAATTCCCCGACCCTGTTCCCGGTGTTCGTCGCCCGGCAGATCAGACTACACCCGGTACGAAGTTGCCGTGGAAACCCAGCGGCACGCGCTGCCGCAGACCGAGCCTGGCGAGGGGCTCGCTGTCGATGTGCTGCGCATCCAGGATGTAGATCCAGCTTCGGTCGTTCGGCCCGTCGTAGACCAGGGAGAGCACCACGCCTTCGTCCTCGGCGGCGTCGTCCCCCAGCGCGGCGAAGACCGGCTCGCCGCCCCAGTGTGCCTCGGGCAGATCGTGGCTCACGGTCGACCCTCCCATCCGGTCGTATTTGAGGATGCTCGTGAACGTCCCATCGATCAGGGAGACGGCGCCCTCCCGATCCGCCGCGCAGTAGCCCCAGCGGTTCTTGAAGCCCACGAGCCGATCGTCGATGCGCGGGAACTCCACCTTGCGATCCGAGAGCTGCCGATTGCGGCACTCCCCGGTCGCGAGGTCGAACTCGTAGAGGAAGGGCACGGCCTGCAGGCCACCCGTCAGCCGGCCGCTGCGAATGGTGGAGAGATCCGAGAGGAGCCCCTTGCCATCCAGATAGGTGCAGGCATCCATGTAGATCACGCCATCCTCTTCGTAGGCGTTGCCGGGATGGAAGATGTAGCCGGGCGTCGGGGCCTCGAACCACTGCACCGGACTTCCGGGCTCCCGTCCGCGGATGCCGAACTTCAGCGGAAGGTCATCCCGCCAGCCGACAGCCTCATCGAAGCCCTTGCCCTCGGCGAGTGCCTGGGCGTCGAAGTAGACCGGACAGAGGGGCAGGATCATATGGTGCTCGCTGAGACCGAAGTCGTGCATCATCGAGGGCCAGGGCGCCTCCAGCGCTTCGGCCATGGAGACGCGACCATCGGGCTCGACGGCGTAGACGCCGACGTAGGGCTCCACCGGCTGATAGCCGTGGATGAGCATCTGGCCCGTACGGCCATCGATCTTCGGATGCGCGGTGGTCGACATCCCGATCATCCGGCCATCGTAGTCCCAGTGGCCCATGGGCTCGAGCGTCTCGGGATCGAGCTCGAAGGGAGACGCGTTCTCGACCAACGCGAAGAGTCGACCGGCGTGGTACACGATGCTGGTGTTCGGCATGACGCGCTGCTCCTCGATCGGATCCTCGCAGCCCAGCTGCAGGCCCGGCATGCAGAAGCGCCCCTCCTCCTGCTCGGCGAGGAAGCTCTGCGTGCGCACGAAGCTGCTCTGGAAGCGCGCGCGCCCATCCTCGAAGCGAATCGCCTGCACGTAGCCGTCGCCGCCGAACAGATGCATGGCCTCGGCGCCCTCGGGCGGCAGCTGCCGCTGGCTCGGGCCGTTCCGGTAGAGCGTGCCTCTGAGCGCCCGCGGAATCTCGCCGATGACCTCGGTGATCTCGTAGGCGTCTTCCTCGCTCACAGGCCGGAGCCATTGCATGAAGTGGTCGCGAATCGTGTCGGGGCGGATACTCATGATGAGGTCCTTTCGGTCTGTGAGGAACGAGATTGGAGAGAAGGGAAGTGGAAGCCTGCTGATCAATCGATGGCGGGCTCGGCATGCCCGCCGCGCATCAGCGCGTACATCGGCTCGACGAGCTCCTCGAGGGTACGACCGAGCTGGAGCTTGCCGGCGAGATGGAGCGACACCAGGCCGTGCATGGCTGCCCAGTAGAGATGGGCGACGGTGTCCGGATCGCCATCGACGAAGCCGGCCCGACGGGCGCGCAGGACGCTGTCGTGCATGACCTGCCAGGCGCGCCCCTCCGGCCCGTGCAGCGAAGGATCCTTCGCCGGCGCCTGATCGAGCTCGAACATCACGCGATAGGCCGCGGGGTCGCGGAGCGCGAAGTCCACGTAGACGCGGCAGAGCGTGTGGAGCTGCTCGGCGGGATCGCCGACATCGGCGATCGCGTGCGCCTGCGCGTCGGCGAACCGCGCGAACGCGGCGGCACGCACGGCCGCGAAGATCTCAGCCTTGTCGGCGAAGTAGCGATAGGGCGTCATCGGGCTGCAGCCCAGCTCGGTGGCGATCGCTCGCAGGGTGACACCCGCGTAGCCCCGCTCCGCGAAGAGGCGGCTGGCGACCGCGCAGATCTCCTCGCGCCCCGACTCGAGCTCTGCTCGGCTGAGTGCGGCTCTCGGCATGCCGAAAATCGTACAGCGTAAAATTTTCGGCGTCCAGCTCTGCATGACGCGGTTCTCGTCGGGCACGATCGGCCATTTGAGGCGGGACGTGCACCCGGACACGCCACATCGGGCAGGCGCTCGTTCCCGAGTGGCTCGGCGCTCTCTCCGGCTCCGGCCGCGGTTGACAGCCCATTCGGGGCTTCTCACACTCCGCGGGAGCCCCGTCCATCTCCAAGGGGACCGCCCAGAGGTCCAGATGCCCCACCCCTCAGCCCCTCGCCTCCCCGACGGCGTCGTGGCCTTCGTCAAGCGTGACTGTCCGACTTGCGAGCTCGTCGCGCCTGTGCTCGTGGACCTGGCCGGGCGCACACAGCTCACCATCTACAGCCAGGACGATCCGGCCTTCCCGCCCCGGCTCGCCGTGGTGGACGACACCGCACTCGAGATGTCGTGGCATCACCAGATCGAAGCGGTCCCCACATTGATCCGCGTGGAGGCGGGCAAGGAGACGGTCCGCGCCCTGGGCTGGCATCGCGGCGACTGGGAGGCGCTCACGGGCGAGTCCGGCCTCGGCCCCGACCTGCCCGAGCTCCGACCCGGCTGCGGCTCGCTCTCGGTGGACCCGGATCGCGAAGCCGGGCTGCGCGTCCGCTTCGGCGGCTCGGTCCTCTCCGCGCGACGCATCGAGGTGGCCAGCGCCGAGGACGAGATGGAGACGGCCTTCGCCCGAGGCTGGAGCGACGGACTCCCGGTGGTGCCCCCCACCGAGGAGCGCGTCCTCACGATGCTCACCGGAACCCTCCGTGCGCCGAGCGAGATCGTCGCGGAGGTCCCGCCGGACCTCGCCCCCTGCACGGTCGAGAAGGTGGCGATCAACGCGGTGATGGCCGGCTGCAAGCCCGAAAACCTGCCCGTGGTGCTCACGGCGCTCGAGGCGGCTTGCACGGATGAATTCAACATCCACGGCGTGCTCGCCACGACCATGGGCGCGGCCCCGGTCGTGATCGTGAACGGTCCGATCCGACGCGCCATCGGGATGAACTCGGGGATCGGCGTGCTCGGCTCGGGCAACCGGGCCAACATGACCATCGGCCGTGCGCTGAATCTCGTCCTCCGCAACATCGGGGGCGCCAGGCCCGGCGGAGTCGACCGGTCTACCTTCGGCCAGCCTGCCAAGCTGGGCTTCGCCTTCCCGGAGGACGAAGAGGCCTCGCCCTGGACGCCGATCTGCGCGGATTTCGGTGTCGACGCGAGCACCGATGCGGTGACACTCTTCTGCGGCTCGGGGAGCACGCTCGTCGTCGACCAGCTCTCACGTGAGCCCGAGTCGCTCGCGCGGAGCTTTGCGACGACGCTGCGGGCCGTGCTGAATCCGAAGCTGGTCATGGCCTTCGACTGCATGCTGGTGGTCGGCCCCGAGCACGGTCGGGTCTTCGCACAGGCGGGCTGGTCCAAGGCCGACCTGAAGAAGCGCCTGCTCGAGCTCCTGCAGATCGACGGCAAGGAGGTCGTGCGCGGGGCGGGCGGCATCGCCGAAGGCATGCCCGAGCAGGTCGCCGACACCACGGTGCCGAAGTTCCTGCCGGACGCGATCCACATCGCATTCGCGGGGAGCGGCGCCGGCCTCTTCTCCACCATCATCCCGGGCTGGGTCCGCGGCCAGGTCGGCAGCGTGCCCGTCGCGAAGGAGATCCGTTCATGAGCAATCGCCCCGTCCTCCTCGATCCGACGAACGAGCGGCAGCTCGCCCTGCGCGAGCGGCTGCCCCGGCTCGATTCGCTCGACGGCAAGACCGTCGGCCTGCTGGACATCTCGAAGCCCCGCGGCGACGTGCTGCTGCAGCGCATCGAGGACCGTCTGCGCGAGCGCGGCGCCACCGTCCGCCACTACAAGAAGCCCACGTTCACGAAGCCCGCGCCTGTCGACCTGCGTCAGCAGATCGCCACCGAGTGCGACGCGGTGCTGGAGGCCCTCGCGGATTGAGGCTCCTGCACAACGTGCAGTGTGCACGACACGTCAGATCTGGAGCTGCGGGGCATCCCCGCAGCATTCGTGGCCACCGAGGAGTTCATCACCGGCGCAGAGCGGCAGGCGAAGGCGCTGGGCGCCGACGCGGTGGCCATCTACACCGCGCATCCGATCCAGGATCGCAGCGACGAGGAGATGGAGGCCATCGCCGACGGCATCTTCGAGCAGGTGCTGAAGGGGCTGGTCAAGGCCGAGTAGGCCGCTGCTGACCCATCGGATCCCGCTCGGGCACCAGCAGCTCGAGGACCGACCGCTCTCCGGGAACGCCGATCCGCAACGGAAAGCCGTAGAAGCCGGTTCCGCGATGGACGTAGAGCCGGTTCGATCCATGGGCGAAGAGGCCGTGATCGGGCCAGCGCGTGCCACTCAGCACGGTCCAGTCCAGACCGAAGCTCACGAGCCCGACCTGGCCGCCATGCGTATGCCCCGAGAGCGTGAGATCGACCTCGCCCGGCGGCACGTCGCGGAAGCCGAGCGGATCATGGAGCAGCAGGATCCGCAGGTGGTCCCTTCGCCGCGGAAAGCGCTCCAGCAGGCCGAGCAGCTGATTCTTGCGCTCGCGGCGGTGGTAGTCCGATCCCACCAGCTGTACCCATCCGGCCGACGTCTCGACGCGCGCCTCCTCGTCGATGAGCAGCGTCGTCCCGCTCGCGGCAATGGCGGAGCGGACCTCATCCGGCGCCTCGTGATCGTGGTTGCCGAAGATCGCGAAGCAGCGTCCAGGCAGCTCGCGCAGCGGCGAGAGCGCCTCGGCCAGGGCCCCGGGCGTCCCCATGCCCTCCATGGTGAGGAAGTCGCCCGTCATCAGGACCAGGTCCGGCTGGTGCTCGACGAGCCGCCTCACCTCCTCGCGCAGCGCCCGCACGGACTGCCAGGGCCCCAGATGGGGATCCGTGATCTGCACGATGCGAAGGACGCGGGAGCCGTCTCCCGGAGCCGGCGCAGCCTCGCCCACGATCCGCTTCACCGCCACCCGGGCCACCCGCGGCGGACCGTCTTCGCCGAGGGCGATCCGCACGGTCTCGAAGCGGTTGTTGCGGGAGGTGAACGTCGAGATGCCGGCGACGATGAAGGGAACGACGCCGAGCCAGGCGAGCACCGGATCGGCGCCCTCGAAGCCCACCGCCCAGCCGAGCAGCGAGACGAGTCCGAGCAGCAGGAGCCACGGGCACGAGAGCATCCCCGCGGCGATCAGCAGCTGGCCCGGGAGCGATACGAAGAGCCGGAATGGCCTCGAGCGGAGCCTGGCCCGCAGCAGCGAGACCAGGTGCAGCCCCGCCGCGGCCAGCGCCCAGAGCAACGCGATCCCGATCCAGCTCCCGATGGGCTCACCGGCGACGCCCACCAGTCGCGCCTGGACGATGACGCTCGGCGGCACCGAGAAGACGAGGATCACCGTCACGAAGGCTGCGTAGCCGCGTCCGCGCAGGCGCCAGGCCGCCAGTGGAATGGCGAGCATGACCACGAGGGCGAGGATCCTGAAGAGCGTGACCGTCTGTTCGGGGGACATCCGGATCGGAGCTTAACAGCTCCTGCGCGCCCCCCACGCGCATGTCGCGATCATCGCCAGAGCTGCTTCCACCAGGCCTCCTCCGCCCCGGCCTGGGGCTCGGGCAGGCTCATCTTCTCGCGGATCGCGGCCATTGACCATCCCGTGAGATCGGCGAGGTTGCGGGCCTCACGGTCGCGGCGCTCGGCGAGCGACCTCAGGTACTCCTCGGCGGCGGCGCAGCGCATCTCGCCCTGGAAGGCGTTGCGCATCACGTAGCGGCCCTGGAAGTTCTGCCGGTCGCTCGTCTCCTGGAAGCGCAGGTCCTCGGGGAAGTGTTCGCGGTCGTAGCGCAGGTGCAGGCGCGTAAGGAAGACGTCCCGGGCTCCGCTTCGGGTCTTCGCTCCGCTGCGCTGCCAGCCCGCGCCGAGGCTGCGCAGCTGATCGACGCTGAGCGGGTCGGCCGCGCAGGGATCGCACCAGCTCATGTCCCAGGCGTACTCGAGGAAGACCGCCCTCATCTCTTCGCGCGCCACCACCTTGCCGAAGAGATCGCGATAGAAGTCGCCGAACTCGTCGCGTACGAATGTGGGGATCTCCACGTCTGAGGGCAGCTTCACGAGGCGGTAGTTCGTCGGCTCCACCCGGCCACGACGCGTGAGCGTGTAGATGAAGAGCTCCTGCGGCCCGTCGGCGTTGACGGTGCCGAGCCGGATGGGCAGCATGAATTTCGGTGACTCGTAGGCCACCTGGATGGGTCGGAGCTTCTGCACACCCAGCGCGCGCTGCTCGCCGAGGTTGACGCGGGCCACGAAGAAGCGCATGCCCTGCGCGAGGTAGCTGCCCACCACTTCCTCTGCGCCCTCGGGCATCCGATAGCCGTTCCGATTCAGCCAGGTGACGAGGCCGTCGCTCTGCTCGGCCGAGAGGATGAGGATGTCGTACTCACCGACCGTGTACTCGGCCTCGATCGTCACTCCCAACGCGTCCGCGTCGCTGCGAGCGTCCGTCGGCGCCGAGGCCGCCATCGGCATGCGCCGGAGCCCCTCGGCCATGGGGTAGACGGGGGCGCAGGGATCGGGATCGTGGTACTCGACGAGGCGCGGGGCGCTGTAGGCATCGAGATGGGCGAGCAGCCCCGGCTCCGCCACGTTGATCTGCTCGCGCTGGATGAAGGTGGGGACCGGGATCACCATGGCGAACTCCGCCGGATCGCCCTCGTAGTCGTTCGCCATGGTGATCACCGTTCGATCGCCGTCGCGAGCCAGCACCACCTGGCTGGCGCGGTTGAAGAGCCGGGTCTCGGCCTTGGCGACGAAGAACCCGCAGAACGCGTTCGCCGCCCCCGGTCCGACGAGCAGGGCCAGGAGGAGCGATGTGAGGAAAGAGATCGGATGGCTTCGATGGATGGTCTTCATTGCTGCCTCCTCGGTGAGGGCCGGGTCGATGGGATGTGGATCAGCGCCAGCGCACGCAGGGCCAGCGCTCTGGCGCCGGGGTGTCGCGACGGGCCGACGACCGCGGCGGGCCATGCATGGCGTGCGGCGGGAATCAGTGCATCGATGAGCGGAACCAGGGGCGCGCAGACGACGAGCGCGATCAGCAGGCCGTTCGGCCGATGCAGGCCGAACTGGACGAGTCCCGCGACCGAGGCGACGACGAGTGCGTGCAGGACCCGGCCCGCGCGCGCGTCGGGCAGCGTCCGCGGATCCGAGAGCATGAAGAACGCAAAGAGCAGCAGCCCGCCGCTCTGCAGTCGATGGAGCGGGATCGCCATCGGCTCGCCGAGCCAGAGCGAGCGGCCGAAGAGCAGCAGCGACCAGGCGGCCAGGAAGACGAACGTCACGTCGCTCCGGCCGGCGCGGGAGAGGATCATGCTGCCCGCGAGGATCAGGGCCGCGGCACCGAGGGGGCCCGATCCCCACTGCCCGGGTGAGACCCACGCCGAATCCGTCCCGTAGACCATCGCGACGATCGCGAAGTTGGTCGGGTTGAAGACGTGCTTGCCGCGGACGCGGATCAGGAACTTGCTGGCGATGGCGACGCCCACGCCGAGCATCAAGACGGGGGGATCAGCCGAACGCAGGAGCAGAGCCAGAGAGAGCGCACTGATCAGCGCGCTTCGCGGGTCGAAGGGGATCCCGGCCACGAAGCGCCCGAAGAGCCATTGGGCCACGAGGGCGCAGAGCAGGACGAGGCCCGCATCGGTCGGCGCGACCTCGAAGTCGAGGTTCAGCCAGCCGTGGGCGAGGAGCGCCGAGAGGACCAGGAGCTGGCCGTGGCGCGGGTCCGCCCACCACCACCGGCGCAGGCCCGAGGGCTTCGCGCCACGCATCGCCCGCTTGTCTCCCATCGCCTCTTCCCTTCGCTCGTGCGCACGCCCCTACGAGGGCCGTGCACGACGGAAGGTTCCGCAGCCGGAGTGCCCGCGCTGTAAATCGAGTGTAAAGCTCCAGCGCCGATGGCGTGGCCTTCGCAGATCAGCGGGGAGAACAGACGAACACGGCGATGTTGCGCTCGGTTCTGCGCTGGTACTCATCGAAGGGGGGGTAGACCTCGAGCAGCCTGCCCCAGAGCTCGCGCTTCTCCTGATCCGACGCTCGCCGGGCCACCATCTCCCGGACCTCGCCCCGATACTGCACGGTCACCTCCGGGTTGGCGGTGATGCTGTAGTACCAGCCCGGATGCCTGGGCATTCCGCCCTGTGAGGCGACCAGCAGGACGTCCTCGCCGTTCGGCACGTAGATCAGTGGGATGGTGATCGGCTTCCTGGACTTCTTCCCCATGACGGTGAGCAGGCAGACCGGCGCGCCGCCCGGGAACCTTCCCCCGACGCGTCCGTTGCTCGCCTTGTAGACCGCGACGTTGAGACGGCTCATTGCCTTCAGGATGGGCTTGACCCAGCGCATGGTCGACTCGGGAATCGGATCGACTCGATTGTCGGTGATGGTTCCGGGCTCGGGAAGGGGATCACTCATGAGATGCTCCGCCTCCGTGATGGGAGGATTGCTAGAAGGTCCACTCGGAGAAGAGCTTGCTGCGGAACTGGCGCAGCTCGTCGGAGCGGCGCGGCTCCACCGCACCTTCGATCTCGACGAACTTCTCGGTCATCGCCGCCAGTCGACCGGCCAGCAGCTTCGAGATCGCAAACATCACCTTGAGCGTCGCCGGATCCCCGTCGGCCACCCGCTCGCGCACGGCTTCGTGCGGGATGCAGAAGATCCGGCTGTCGCTCAGCGCGCGCACGCTGGCCGTGCTCTTGCCGCCCGTCAGCAGCTCGATCTCGCCCACCACCGCGGGCGCGCTGAGCCGGACGAGCTCCACCTCGCGCCCCTCCTTCGGCACGTAGACCTGAAGCTCACCTTCCAGCAGGAAGACGATGTCGCCGCCGTCCTCTCCGCGGCGGATGAGCTCTTCGCCGGCCTTGCGGGTGACCTCGTCGCATGCGCCGCGCAGGTTCTCGATCTGCGTCTGATTCAGCTGACTGAGGGCGGGGAACTCGGAGATGTCCATGGTTGCTCCAGGCGCTAGAGGCCGCGCAGAACGGTGGCCTTGCCGACCTCGCGAACGGCGAGAATGAAGGCAGCGGTTCGGTGATCGAGGGCGCGAGCGCGCACGAGGGTGTTCACCCGATCGTAGGCGCCGCGCAGCGTAGCCTCCAGCTTCGCGTTGACGTCCGGCTCGGTCCAATAGAAGCTCTGATTGTTCTGGACCCACTCGAAGTAGCTCACCGTCACGCCGCCGGCGTTGGCCAGGATGTCCGGGACGACGACGATGCCCCGCTCGACCAGCCGCTCGTGCGCATCCGGGCGAGTGGGGCCGTTGGCGCCCTCCACCACGAGCCGCGCGCGGATCTCTCCCGCCACCTCCGTCGTGATCACCCCGCCGAGCGCAGCGGGGATGATGACGTCGACGTCCGCGGCGAAGAAACGATGCTGATCGATCACATCGGCACCCGAAATGCCCATCACCGAGCGATCGGGGCTGGCGGCCACGTGCTCGACGAGCGCTGGCACGTCGAAGCCGTCGGGATTGGCGAGGTAGCCGCCGTGATCGCCCACGGCCACGAGCCGCGCGCCGTGCTCGGCGAGGACGCGCGCAGCGTGGCTGCCGACGTTCCCGAACCCCTGCACCGCGAAGCGGGCGCCCTTCGGATCGATGCCGAGATCCTCCATCGCCCAGAGTGCGCAGAGCGCGACGCCCCGCCCCGTGGCGGCCACGCGCCCCTGGCTCCCACCGAGCTCGATGGGCTTGCCCGTGACGACACCCGGCGAGTAGCCGGCGTACTTCGAGAACTGATCCATGATCCAGGCCATCGTCTGCCCGTCGGTATTGACGTCCGGCGCGGGGATGTCGACGTCGGGTCCGATGATCACCCGGATCTGATCGGTGAACTTGCGGGTCATCCGCTCGACCTCGGTCTGCGAGAGGATGCGCGGGTCGACCTGGATCCCGCCCTTGGCTCCACCAAAGGGGATGCCCACCACGGCCGTCTTCCAGCTCATCAGGCTGGCGAGCGCGTTGACCTCGTCCTGATCGACCTCGTGATGGAAGCGGAGCCCGCCCTTGAAGGGGCCACGGGCCGAGTTGTGCTGGATCCGGAATCCCTCGAAGACGCCCACGGATCCGTCGTCCATCTCGATCGCCACCTCTACCTTGAGCTGGCGCGACGGCGTCATCAGGAGCTTCTCGATCCGATCCCCGACGTCCATGATTCGGGTCGCCTTTCGCAGATAGCGAAGGGTGTCTTCGAAGGACATCTCGCAGGACCTCCAAGAGGGTGGTGGACGAATCGCACCGATGGGTGATGGCTGGGGAGCGATCGTCTCGCGGCGGAGCGGCAGCTTAGCAGCCCGTATCCCGCTCCGGCGGCGATTCGACGCCGATTGCGCCAAGCTATGGGGACCCATCGCCCAGGCCCCGATGACCCTCACACAGCTCGAGTACATCATCGCCGTGGACGAGCACCGCCATTTCGGACGGGCCGCTCGCGCCTGCGGCGTGACGCAGCCGACCCTCTCGATGCAGCTCTCGAAGCTCGAGGAGGAGCTCGGCCTGCTCATCTTCGATCGCTCCAGGAGTCCCGTCATTCCGACGGTAGAAGGAGCCAGGATCGTCGAGCAGGCCCGCGTGGTGGTCCGCGAGAGCCTGCGCCTCACCCATCTCGCGCAGAAGTCACGGGACGAGCTCGCCGGCGAGTTCACGCTGGCGGTCATCCCGACGCTCTCGACCTACGTGCTGCCCCTCTTCCTGCCCGCCTTCATGAAGCGTCATCCCAGCGTCGAGCTGATCATCGAGGAGCAGCAGACCGAGATCATCATCGAGAATCTGCGAGCCGGTCGGGTCGACGCCGGCCTGATGGCGACGCCCCTGCACGACGCCGCGCTGATCGAAAGGGTGCTCTTCTACGAGCCCTTCCACCTCTTCGTATCCAATGACCATCCCCTGGCCAGAAAGCCCCGGATCAAGCAGGAGGACCTCGACATCGACGAGATCTGGCTGCTCGACAAGGGCAACTGCTTTCGCGATCAGGTGCTGAGCATCTGTGGTGAGGCCCGGCACCTCAGGCCCACGGGCCTGCGCTTCGAGAGTGGCAACCTCGAGACGCTCAAGAACATGGTGCTGGCGAGTAGCGGCTACACGATCCTCCCCCACCTCGCCGTCAATGCCCTGCCAGCGCACCGCAAGAAGCAGGTCCGTCCCTTCCGCTCGCCGGTCCCGACGCGGGAGGTGTCGCTGGTCCACGAACGGACGGTGCTCGGCGCGCGCGTGATCGACGCGCTGGGCCGGGCGATCCAGCGCGCGATCCCCGACGAGCTGGCGAACTTCGATCGCAAGAAGATCCTCGTGACCGAATTCGAGATCGAGAGCGTCTGAGTTATCGTCGCGGCCGGCGGGCCGGAACCGCCGCAACCGAGGGAGCGGATCCACAGTGGGCAATCGACTCGAAGGCAAGCGCATCGTCGTGACGGGCGCCTCGCGCGGTCTGGGGCGCGCCTTTGCAGAGGCCCTGGCGGCCGAGGGCGCCAGGATGGTCGTCAACGCCACCGGCGAGGTGAAGCTCGCGGAGACCCGGGCGCGGATCGAGGCCGCTGGCGGCCAGGCCGTCGCAGTGCCGGGAAGCGTCGCGGATCACGACACTGCACATGCCCTGATCGAGCGCTGCGTGGAGGCCTACGGGGGCATCGACGTGCTCGTCAACAACGCGGGTCTCGTGCACGACCGCACGCTGATGCGGATGACGCCGCAGGAGTTCGACGACGTCATCGCGGTGAATCTGCGCGGCACCATCTCTTGAAGCCAGGCCGCCGCGCTCGCCATGAAGGCGGAGGGCGGGCACATCATCAACGTGATCAGCGGCAGCGCCTTCACGGGACCGATCGGTCAGACCAACTACGCGGCCGCCAAGGCGGGCGTCGCCAGCATGACGCGCTGCTGGTCATTCGAGCTCGAACGCTACGGCATCCGCTGCAACGCGATGTGGCCCCTCGCGCTCACCGAGATGACGCAGGTGATCGTCGAGCGGAACGCTGCCCTGGCGGAGAAGGAGGGCCGCCCGGCACCCGCCCCCCACGAGCTCGGACTGGGACAGCCCGAGGAGGTGGCCCGCCTCATGGTCTTCCTCGCCAGCGATGCTGCCGCTTCGCTCAACGGCCAGATCGTCAGCTTCAACGGGCGCAAGATGGCGCTCTGGACCCATCCACGGGAGGTCAACATGGAGGTCCGTGAGGGTTGGACGGTAGACTCGATCTTCAGCGACTTCTTCGAGACCGCTGGCCGTGAGCTCCAGGACATCTACAAGGCCGTGAAGCGCGTCTAGCAGGCTGCTCGCAGCCTTCAATCCTCGTCGGGCAGGAAGTAGCGCGGCCCGGCGCCGACACCGCGCGCGGCGTCCACCCAGCGGTCCACGTCGAGCTCGAAGCGCACGACGCCGCATGGCGGCAAGCCGCTGTGCCACTCACCCGAGAGCCAGTTGGCGAGCTCGGTGATCCCGGGATTGTGCGCGACGAGCAACACTGACCGGTGTCCATCGTTCAGCTCCTCTACTGCCGTCACAAGGCGAGAGACGCCTGCGCCGTAGAGCACGTCGCGTGCGTCCACCGCGTCCATCCCGAGCCCCAGGCCCTCCGAGATCAGGCGTGCCGTCCGCAGAGCGCGCGGCGCTGCACTACAGACAGTGTGCTCGAGCGCGAGGCCCTCCCGCGCGAGGCGCAGGCCCATCGCCGTGGCCTCGGCGACGCCACGGGCACTCAGCGGACGGTCGTAGTCGTTCTGCCCGGGCGGAGGGCCCGGAGAGTGCGCGTGACGAGCGACCAGCAGGGTGCGCATGCTAGTCCCCCGACGCGGCGGCAACCAACGCCACCTCGCTCTCGCGCACTGCGGCCACGTCGAACTTCTTGGCGGAAGCCGCCATGCGTGTCAGCGCAGCCGCCATGGCCATGGGCGGCTCGTCCTCGCCCTTCTTTGCGCGGTGGAATCGGACGGGGTTGATGCGGGCCACCACGTAGTTGCGCAGATAGGGTGATTTGAAGCCGCGCTTCTGCAGCCCAGCAATGATCCGCCGAACCTCCGCATCGATCTCCTG
>CAZQMY010000108.1:0-15153 GCA_964594405.1 uncultured Spirochaetaceae bacterium
GATGTCGGGCAGCTTCGAGCTCATCTAGTCTCCGCTGTACGCGGGCCGGCGCCCAGCCTCTGAAATCGTCATGGAGAGTGCCAATATGAGGTCGGCCAGGCAACACCACCGTCGAGACACCCGAGGCGCCGACTGCAGCCGGACACGGGCTCAGCGGCGGCCGTTCCGCGGCATCGCGCGCACGAGCACTCTCTGGAGCGCGTGGCGCACCTCGGCGGCGTGGAGGAGCAGCGGGACGCCGATGCCCCAGACCGCGACCAGCGAGAGCAGCGTCTCCGGCTGACCGAGATCGAAGCTCGCTACGCCGAGCCGTCGTCCCCCGAGGTAGGAGGTAAGACCACCCAGTACGCCGAGGGCGGCCGCCAGCCGAGTGCGCCCGCGGAGCCATCCGAGCGAGACACTGGCGGTCGTCGCGAAGACCATCCACAGCGCCACGATCCAGGCCGGACCGACCAGGGCATCGCTGGCGAGTCCCGTGTACTCGAGCCCGCCCAGGCGGATCAGGACCCCATCCGCCAAGAGCCCGAAGGCCCCGGCCATCAGGATCGAGGCCGCCTCGTCCATCGCCGAGCTCTGCTGACTCAGATGCCACGCCAGCCACGCGGCGGAGACCAAGGGGCCGAGCCACGGCATTCCCCAGAGGGCGCCAAACACGCACGCGCACCAGACCGCGTTGAGGCCGAGCTGATAGGTGACGAGGCGGATCATGTTCGGAGGTTCGGGGCGCAGGCGAGTTCGGATGCGAAGCCCGCTTCATTCTTGCGCGCGCTGCATCCGGACCGGCGCGGAGCGCGAATCACGTCCTGAACCCCACAAGCCAGCGAGGACACAACCGATGCGCATCACACTGCGGCTCGAGACGATCGCCCTGCTCTTGATTCCCCTGCTCGTGGGGCTGCCCGCGTCGGCGCGAGTCGAATCGGGCGTCGAGTTCGACGAGGTCGCGTTCGTCGATCCCGCGAGCGCGGACGCGAGCTCGCTCGAACTCTGCGCGACGGGTCTGCATCGTTGGAAGCGCATCCTTCGCGGTTACGCGGCCGCGCTCTATCGCGAGGACTGCGGCGTCAGCGAGCTGGACCTCGCCGCCGCGCCGATCCGGCTCGAGCTCTCCTACTTCTGGTCCATCGATGGACGCCGATTCGGCGAGGCCGCGGAGAAGCTGCTGCGAAGAAACCTCGAGCCGGCCGAGTTCCGCGCGATCGAGGCCCGCATGCGCCGGCTCCACGCGAGCTATCGATCCGTCTCGCCCGGCGATCGCTATACGCTCACCTGGACCCCGGGCGCCGGCACCGAGCTGGCCCTCAATGGCCGACCGCTCGCTTCGGTGGAGGGTCAGGACTTCGCCCGCGCCTACCTGGACCTCTGGCTGGGCGACGCCCCCATGGACGAGAAGCTCCGCAATGCATTGCTCACCCGAAGCGAAGACTGAGCTGGTCGACCGCGCGGCTCCCCCCTACATTGGGACCGCTCAGACGTATGACAACCGCTGTAGGGGCCCGTGGCCGAATCCCTCTTCCAACGCATCGCCGCCGGAGACGAGCTCGCAGTGAGGAAGTGTCTGGACGTCCACGGAGGGCGCGTCTGGGCGCTCGCGCGGCGCTTCTCGGCCGATCACGCCGAGGCCGAAGATGCGGTGCAGGAGATCTT
Source organism: uncultured Spirochaetaceae bacterium (assembly GCA_964594405.1). Lineage (GTDB taxonomy): Bacteria > Myxococcota_A > UBA9160 > UBA9160 > UBA4427 > CAZQMY01. Next base: position 1,648 of record CAZQMY010000108.1, read on the forward strand.
CATCTCCCTCTGGAAGAGTGCCCATCGCTACGACCCGGAGAAGGCCTCCGAGGCCGCCTTCGTGGCGACCATCGCTCGGCGACGTCTGATCGATCGTCTCCGCGCACGCGGCGCTCGGGCGGAGACGGTGCAGATCGATGAGGAGAGAGACGAGAAGAAAGAGGAAGCAGGCACCGGCGGAGGCGACCCGGCCAGCCGGATGGAGGCCGCGCTCGACCTGGTGCGCGTGCGCGACGTCCTCGATGCGCTCGAGCCCGAGCCGCGCAGGGTGATCGAGCTCGCGGTGCTTCAGGGCTGCTCGCACGGTCAGGTGGCGGAGGCGACGGGCATCGCGCTCGGTACCGTGAAGAGCCACGTGCGCCGCAGCCTGATCAGAGTGCGTGACGCGCTGCGCTCGGTCGGAGAGAACGGACGATGAGCGAGGACAGACTGCTCGAGCTGCTCGTGGATCGCGCGACCGAGGGCCTCGGTCCGAGCGAGACGGTGGAGCTCGATCGGCTGCTCGTCGAGCACCCCGAGGTCGACGAGTGGGAGCTCGAGGTCGCGGCGGGCGCGATCGAGCTCGCACTCGGGCCCGAGCCCGACGAAGCGCTGCCCGAAGCGCTCCGCGCCCGGATTCTCGCCGATGCCCCACCCGTGCTCGCGGCCGCGCGCGCGAGCCAGCCGATCTCGCTCGACGCCGCGCGCTCGGGGCGGAGCCGTGTCGCCGCCGTGACCATGACGCTGGGCTGGGTGGCAGCCGCGATGCTCGCCGGGGTGCTGCTGCTGGGGCCCGAGCGGCCCACCCCCACCTCGAGCGACCCCGCCAGCCGGCGCGCCGAGCTGATGGCGGCCGATGCGATGAAGATCGCATGGACGCCCACCGGCGACGCAGCGGGGCCCGAGGCCACAGGCGACGTCGTGTGGAGCAACACGCAGCAGGCGGGCTACATGCGCTTCCGCGGGCTCGCGGCCAACGACCCGAGCGTCTCCCAATACCAGCTCTGGATCTTTGATGCGGCCCAGGACGAGCGCTACCCCATCGACGGAGGCGTGTTCGACATCGCGTCCGACGGCGAAGAGGTGCTCGTGCGGATCGACCCGAAGCTCGAAGTGGTCTCCCCGACGCTCTTTGCCGTCACCATCGAGAAGCCTGGCGGCGTCGTCGTCTCGAGTCGCGAGCGGATCGCGGTGCTTGCCAAGGTCGAGAGCTGACGACCGGGCCCGCGACTTCACCCGGATCTGGCGGGCGCCTGCATCCAACCGCCATCACCTCGCGAACCCTGTGATATGACGAACACGACTCGCCAGGATCGCCGCAACACCCTCCTCGCCCTCGTGCTCTGCGCCACCGCGCTCGGCGCATGCGCTTCGGGCCAGCCACCGCTCGAGGCGATGGATCGTGAGATCGAGATCGAGCGATTCATGGGTGATTGGTACGTGGTTGCCTTCATCCCGATCGACTTTCCCCTCTTCAGCGAGGCGGGCGCCCACGACGCCGTCGAGCGCTATGCGCTGGACGACCAGGGTGGGATCGACATCACCTACACCTTTCGCGACGGCAGCTTCGACGCCGAGCCCACGGTGATGACCCAGCGCGGGCGCATCCACGACGTGAAGCGCGGCACAGAGTGGCGCGTACAGCCGATCTGGCCCTTCTGGTCCGCCTATCTGATCGCATGGCTCGACGAGGACTACACTCGGGCGATCATCGGCGTTCCGTCGCGCGACTATGTCTGGGTGCTCTCGAGAACGGCCCGGCTGGCAGAGGCCGAGCTGGCTGCGCTCAGCGAGCGCGTCGGCGGGCTCGGCTACGACCCCAACGAGCTGCGCCGTGTCCCGCATCGGGCCGCCGCCGCGTCGGAGGGGTCGTGAGGGCGAAGCGGACGCGGGCATCGATGGGTGGGGCCACATCTCGCGGCAGCTCCACCATCGTCGGCTCTGCCAGGCGATTCGAGCCCTCGCGAGGCTGCCCCCCGTTGCTGCTCGTCCTCCTGCTGACCTCGATCGCGGGGCTCCTCACGTCGGCCAGCCACGCCGATCTCGCTGCTGGCGACCGCGCATGGGCGACGCGCGCGGAGGTACTCGACGGAGAGCGCGCCGAGCCCGCGCGAATCGAGCTCGCGCTCGGCCACTATCGCGATGCGCACGAGGCCGACCCGGCCTCGATCGAGGCACGCTGGAAGCTCCTGCGCGCGCTCCACTACGCCATCGACTTCACCACGCTGTCCGATGAGACCAAGGATGCGTATGTGCGAGAGGCCATCGCGCTCGCCCGCTCTTCCGAGGAGCTGACGAACGCGGGCGAGCCGACCGAGCGTGCGCGCCTCTTGTTCTGGAGCTCGATCGCCTGGGGGACGCGCGCGCAGCGCGTCGGCCTGCTCACCATCGTGCGCGAGGGAGTCGCCAAGCGTATGTACGACGACGCGCAGAGATCCCTCGACCTCGACCCCAGCGTCGATCGGGGCGGCGCCCTGCGCCTGCTCTCCCGGCTGCATGCGACGCTGCCTCGCGTGCCTTTCATCTCGGGCTGGGTCGATCGCGACCAGGCCCTTCCGCTCGCCGAGCGCGGCTACGCGGATGACCCCGACCACCCGGGCAATCGCCTGGTTCTGGCCCTCAGCCTGCTCGAGCGGGCGCCGGCGCGAACAGACGAGGCCCGCGCGCTCCTCGAGAGCGTCGCCTCCGCAGAGCCGCGCGCCGATGCCCTGGCCGAAGACCTGAGGATCCGCGAGCAGGCGCGCACCAAGCTCGCCGAGCTCGACGAGGTGGCGTCGTGAGTCTGGGTCCCGGGCGACTGATCGCGTACTCGGCGCCGTCGCTCGTGACCTCGGTCGCGGCACTCCCGATGGCGCTCTTCGTCCCGGCCTTCTATGCCGATGACCTCGGCGTCCCGCTCGCGGCCGTCGGCGCCGCCATCGGATTCTCACGGCTGCTCGACGTCGTCACCGATCCCCTGATCGGAACCCTCAGCGATCGCCTGCAGCTCCCCATCGGTCGGCGAAAGCCCTGGATGATCCTGGGGGTCCCGCTCTTCCTCCTCTCGCTCTGGAAGATCTTCGTCCCGGGTGAGGCGGCCTCGTCGACCTATCTCTTCGTCTGGACGGCGCTGCTCTATCTCGGCTTCACGATGATCGATCTCCCGCACAAGGCCTGGGGCGCCGAGCTCTCCACCGATTACGACGAGCGATCCCGGATCACGAGCTGGCGTGAGGCGATCTCGACCGCCGGACAGGTCATGCTGCTGGCGGGTCTGGTGTGGATCAGCGCCGATGGCATCGAGAACGCCGCCGATCAGCTTCACGCGGTGGCCTCGATCATCGTGGTCGCCCTGCCGCTGCTCCTGGCCGTCTGCGTCTTCGGAGTGAGTGAGCGAGCACCGGAGGGCCATGCGCACGGGCCCCGGGGCATCATGGCCGGCCTGGAGCTGGTGGTCCGGAACCCGGCCTTCCTGCGCATGGTCGGGTGCGTGATCTTCTTCGTGTCCGGTGTCGCGATCCAGGGCACACTGCATCGCCTCGTGCTCGCAGACGTGATGTCCGAAGAGGGCTCCTTCCCTCTGATGATCCTGCTCGAGAACCTCGGCACGCTCGCGGCCGTCCCCGTCTGGCTCGCGATCTCGATGCGCATCGCCAAGCACCGCGCGCTGATGGCCGCGGCTCTGTGGCTCGCGGTCTGGAGCCTGCCGCTCGTCTTCCTGCGCGCCGGAGACTTGACGTCTCTGATCGCCATCGTCGTCGTTCGCGGATCGAGCTTCGCCTCGATCCTCTTCCTGGCGAACTCCATCGCCGCCGACGTGATCGACGTCGACACGCTCGAGAGCGGAGAGCAGCGATCGGGGCTCTTCTTCGCCGTCTGGGGCATGGTGATCAAGCTCTCCCTCGCCCTCGGCGTCGTCCTGGCCACGACCCTGCCGGCGGCGCTGGGCTACGAGCCCTCCGCCGAGGTCACGCCGCCCGCCATCCAGGGGCGACTGATGATGGTCTACGGGCTCGTGCCAGCGGCGCTCATGGGATTGGGGGCGCTCTTCCTGCGTGGCTTCCCCATCACGCGAGAGCACCACGATGAGGTCCGTGCCGAGCTCGAGGCGCGTCTGCGGACCAAGCCGGTGTAGCGGCAGCGATCCTCTTGGAGGCCCCCATCCATGACGTCTCAGGACCCGACTCTTCGTCGTCCTCCCCTTTCACATGTCGCGGGGGTGCTCCTGCTGCTCGTGCTCTCTTCGAGCTGCGCGACGAGATACGTCGAGCAGCCGACGCCGAGCACAGCGGAAGATGCCGTCGCAGAGCTCGCACCGGCCCTCGCCTCCCTGCTCGGCTCACCCGACACCTCGGTCTTCATCTTCTGCGAGGCCGAGCCCGACACCGGTGAGTGCGAGGACGTCGACGACGGTCTCTCCGCTCTCGGCGTGGGCGGCTACGCGCTGCCGCTCCTGATGGATCTCTCGGAGATGTCCGTCCAGGGCGTGACACGCACCGAGGAGGGCTGGACGCTGAAGTCGCGCTTTCGCACGCGCGTGAATGGCATCCCCCCGATCTGTGGCCGCGCCAAGGGGACGTTGCGCGTGAACGACGCGGGCACGGCCAACATCGAGTACGACCGCTTCTACTGCAACTGGGTGCTGATCGGAAACGTGCTGACGAAGGTCGAGCTCTCCATCGACTCCGTCGACCTCGAGGCGAGGACGTTCCGCGGCTACTACGCCGTCACGTTCAATGGGACCGGCAACGCGGGTGGCTCCGGGTACTTCCGCGCATCGCCGAAGAAGCCCGAGGAGTCGTGAGAGGGCGCGCGGTCGGCGCCGGGATCACGAGGGCTCGTTCCTTCCACCCGGTCGCCAGATCTGGACAGGTGCGCGTGATTGGAGCTCGCGGCCCTCGCGCCCCGCAGCACCGGTTCATCGAATCTTCACCGTGTCGCGGGACGCCGAGCGGGAGAGTGGGAATCCAGATGTCAGACTCTGTCGTACTGGGTGTGTAGGTCGTCTTCCGACTCCCGACCTTCCACGCACTCACGTCCAAGGATGCCCGACATGAACCGACTGCTTCTCCTCTTCTCCGTCCTCCTTCTGCTGGGCGCGCCAGGCCATCGGGCCTCCGCGGCCGAGCTTCTCTACAGCACCTCGCCCGACCTCTCGGACCCGGCGCCGCTCGAAGGCGCTCGCTTTGGCCCGGAAGCGGAGATCTTCGTCTTCGTGGACTCAGATGAGCCTCCGGCGCCGACCGCATCGACCGTCGGCATCTTCATCCTGAACAACCGCTCCCTCTTCATCGACCGGAACGGAGCGCCCTTCGTGCTCACCACCGACTTCGTGAGCACCACGCCCGAGCCCATCACCGCCGACCTGCTGGCAGCGGGGTCGAATTCGATCGTCTTCTACGGCTTCGCTCCCATCGGTCAGAACATCGCGGCCCAGTTCCAATTCGACGCCCCACCGACCATCGGCGAGCTGGCTCGCTCCGAGGGATTCACGACCTTCGCCGACGCCCTCGACAGCTCCGGCCTCGAGACGCCGGGATATTCTTCCATCTACACTCGGCAGTTCACGGCGTTCGTTCCCTCGAACGAGGCCTTTGACACCTTCCTCGCAGACGCGGGCCTCACCCTCTCTCAACTGGTCGCGGACTCCGCGCTCCTGCAGCAGGTGATCGGCTATCACCTGAAGGCCGGCGCCTCCAGGGTGGAGGACCTGGCGGGTCTGCCAGCGATCGGCACCTTGAACTCCAGACTCATCCTGGTGGACACGAAGGCTGACCCGCTCGTCCTCAACGGCGCCGCCACGATCGTTCGAGAGGACCTCCTGGCATCGAACGGGGTCCTCCAGGTCGTCGATCAGGTGCTCGTGCCGCCCGCCTCGTTGACCGAGGTCGCCGCACAACTCGGAGCGACCCGCTACGTCGAGGCGGTCGAGGCAGCTGGCCTGACCCCCATCTTCGACGGGCCGGGCTTCCGAACGGCTCTGGTCCCCACGGACGAGGCTTTCGACGCGCTGGTCTCGAGCCTCGGTGTCCCCTATGGCGATCTGCTCGCCGATACGGTCACCCTTCGCGCGCTGCTCCAGTACCACACCGCCCATTTCGTCGCGCCGGTGGCGGACCTGCTCGCCGTCGGCTCGGTTCCGACCGCGCAGGGAAGCTCGTATGACATCGAGGCCGTGGGCGAGGAAGTCATCGTGAACGGCACCGCCCGCGTGCTCGATCGCGACTTCACCACCGCCAGCGGCTACGTGCACCTCATCGATTCGGTGCTCGAGCTGCCCGAGCAGGACACCTTCGAGATCCTCTTCTCGGCAGAGCCCGATCTCTCGAATGCCCAGCCGCTCGCGGGTGCAGCCCTGTCGAGCCTGGATGGCGTGACGATCTTCATCGAGAGTGGGAGTGGCCAGCCGGTCGTCCGGGGTGCGCTGGTCGGACTCAACAACTTCTTCACCTTCGACTTCGACACGCCCTTGACCTTCGATCCGTCCGGCGCAGCTCCCGGAGCCAATCAGGCGTTGGCGATCGTGCTGACCAGCACGGGAAACATCATCTCACAAGCGAACTTCACACTCGCAGAGTGAGCGTCGTGCGGCGCTGGCCACCAACCGAGGCGAGGCGCGCGCCGCCCACCACCCGCGTCGGCCCGCGGCGCACGCCGCAAATCCACCCAGGAGCAGGGGGATGACGAAGCCTCGAGTCCCGGCCCTGGGCGTCGTCGTAGCACTGCTGGTCGCGGGGTCGGCGCATGCGCAGACCCTGCAGCCGAGCGCCGTCGTCCAGATTGGCGCCCTGCTCGACGCCAAGCGTGCCCAGACGACCATGGAGCAGAAGCTCGATACCGCACTCTGGATCGAGCTGCTCCGGCGACGCAGTCATCCCTTGCTGAGCCGAATACCCGCGCTTCGGACCGGCCCGAAGCTCGACGACCAGGATCGCGTCTGGGTCGATCTCTCCGCCGACCCCACACCGGCGTTGCTGCGCGAGATGCGCGCGCTCGGATGCGAGATCTGGAGTGTCCATGCCCAGCGTCGCCGATTGCGAGCCCGCATGCCCTTCGACGCCCTCGAGGCGCTGATGGCCTCGACGGATGTATCGCGCATTCACAGCGCCGCACCGGTCACGACGTCGGCGATCGACGTCTCGGAAGGCGATGTGGCCCATCGTGCGGACCAGGCACGCGCCCAGCTGGGCGTCGATGGCAGCGGCGCCATGATCTGCGTGCTCTCCGACAGCGTCGACGCGCTTGGCTCGCTGGTGGCGAGCGGGGACCTCCCCCCTGGTGTCATGGTGCTGCCGGGCCAGAGCGGCAACCCGGGATCGAGCGAAGGGACGGCGATGCTGGAGATCGTCCACGACCTCGCTCCAGGCGCCGACCTCGGATTCGCCACGGCCTTCGGCGGCGAGGACCGCTTCGCCGACAACATCCTGGCGCTCCGCGCCGCAGGATGTGACGTCCTCGTCGACGACGTGATCTACCTGACTGAGCCGGTGTTCCAGGACGGCGTCATCGCCCAGGCGGTCGACACCGTCGTGGCCGATGGCGCGGCCTACTTCTCTTCGGCGGGCAACTTCGGAAACCTGGATGACGGACGATCCGGCGTGTTCGAGGGCGACTTCCTGGCCGGGCCTGCGGTGCTCGGTGGCGATACGGCCCTGTTCACGAGTGCCGCCAACGTGAACCGCGTCACCGTGGATCCGGGCCTCGCCTTCACGCTCAAGTGGGCAGATGGGATCGGCGGCTCGGTCAACGACTACGATCTGTTTCTCGTCGACCCCACCTTGAGCTTCGTGGAAGATGCGTCCATCGCGATTCAGGATGGGAACGACGACCCGCTCGAGCTGATCTCATCGGATCCGTGGAACGACACCAACTCGGGCCTGGTCGTCGTCCGCACGACGGGCCAGCCCGTCTACTTCCAGCTGAACACCAATGGCGGACGGCTCGATATCGGCACCGACGGACAGACCTACGGTCATAGCGCCGCCGCCGGAGCGGTGAGCGTCGCCGCCGTCGACGTAGCGCTCGCGGGAGGCGGCGCCTTCGTCGATGCGAGCGCACTCGCCGTCGAGCCCTTCAGCTCGGACGGGCCGCGCCGGGTCTTCTTCGCGGCCGATGGCACGCCACTCACGCCAGGGGACTTCACGTCGACCGGCGGCCTGTTGCGTCAGAAGCCCGACTTGACCGCGGCGGACGGAGTCAGCACCGCCACACCCGGCTTCTCGCGCTTCTTCGGCACCTCGGCCGCCGCTCCGCACGCCGCTGCCATCGCGGGCCTTGCGCTCTCGCTCTCACCGCAGGTCGACGCCTCACAGGTGCGTAGCGCGCTCGAGCAGACCGCGCGCGACATCGAGTCGCCGGGGACCGATCGGAGCAGCGGTGCGGGCGTGGTCGACGCGGTCGCCGTGCTCTCCGCCCTGACGTCGCCCGTCCCGTCGACCGCACTCGGACGAACGGCGCTGCTCGCCGCGCTCGCCTTTGCCGGCTGGATCGCGGCAGCGCGAGGCAGGCGAACGCGAGGCCAGCCTCGCTGAGCGCGAAGCGCTCGTCGATGGCCGCGCTTTCCGCTTGCTCTACAGCTTCGACACGACGTGATCGAGCACCTGGCCCATCGGCTCCGAGGGACTGAACTCGACGTACCTCGTCTGCCCTTCCGCGCGAATCGTGTGACCGGGCGGCCAGTAGTACAGCTCGCCCGGCTCGACGACCTCGACGGGGACTCCTGGTGCTGGCACGCAGATCGACCGGACCACCGCCGGAGGTTCCAGACCGGCGCCGTCCTGCTCATTCCCAGCGGAGCCGATCATGTGACCTCTTCGGCAGCCGAGCACGAAATGCTCCCCAAGCCCGACATCTCCATACATCGCGAGGCAGGCGAGAGTGATCGCCCCCGCACCTCGGTGGAGATCGGCGGGCACGGACCGCCTTCGGAATTCATGTGCGGCTGTTTCGGCGCCGGACCGCAGGCCGCCAATCCCCTCTTCGACGCACTCCCCGAGCTCATCGTGGTTTCCCCGTCGAGCGAGCGGTGGGCGACCCTCGAGCAGCTGATCGAGATCGCAACCCGGCAGCAACGCGATCGCACCTCCGGTGGGCGCGCAGTCGTCTCTCGTCTCGCGGAGACGGTGTTCGTGAGCGCGCTGCACCAGCACGTGCTCACGCTCCCGGACGCGGCAACCGGCTGGCTCGCCGGGCTCCGAGATGCGCACGTGGGCGCGACGCTCGCGGCGATCCACCGCGATCCCGCGAGACCCTGGAACCTCGATATGCTCGCCAGGAGGGGGGGCTCTCACGCAGGTGGCCGAATCCGCGGGCTATCGACCCGAGTCCTCCTTCCACCGCGCGTTCAAGCGAGTCCTCGGGAGCACGCCGGCCGAGTGGCGGTCGGGTCGATCACGAGACGTGGCCGCTCCATCGGGACCGAAGCGATGGACGGGGCGGGATCGAGGGATCCGGCGTCCTCTACTCAGGGCGGTGGGGCGGCCGGTCGGTGGCTCCGGATCTCGAAGTCGCGGGTCAACGACGAGTGATCCCAGGGCACCTGCTCGCCATCGGTCAGCTTGATCACGTCGGCGCGAACCCGCTTGAGCACCCAGCCGAGGTCGCGGTTCGGCGTGCCGATGTGACGCAACAATCCTCGGGCGAAGGGGCTGTGCCGACCTTCACCGTCCAACGCGACGCTTCCAGGCTCGGTCGAGAAGGCGATCAGTGTTCCAGCCGCGGTATCCACCTCGGCCAGCCCGCGGTCGAAGCGCGGCGGTCTCTTGACGGAGACGCTGATTCCGCGCGACGCACGCGACCGGAGGTTCTCCTCGAAGGTCGCGGCCAGCGGATTGTCGCGGCAGGCGTCGAGGAAGACGGCGAGCTGATTTCCATCCCGCTTCAGGGACTCGAGGACCACATCGAGCGAGAAGAGTTGTTCATCGAGCACGACGTCTTCGGCGCGCGGATCGAAGTCGATCGGGACGAGGTAGTTGCGGCCGTCGATCTGCATGCCGTGGCCCGCGTAGTAGAGGATCACCCGGTCGGCGTGATCGAGCTGTGCCGTCATCCCTTGAACCAGCTCGACGAGATCTGCCCTGGGCCGGTCTACGGCGAGAGAGACCTCCCAGCCCGCGCTCGCCAGCTCGGTTGCGATGGCGCGCGCATCGTTGACCGGATTGTCCAGCGGCTCGGCGTGGACGTACTGCTCGTTCGCGACGACCAGCGCCACCCGATCGGGCAGGGTCGTACACGCGGTCGCCGCCAGCATCATCCATCCGCAGAGAGCGAAAGCGCTGGCGTGCAGGAGCGTCGCACTCGATGCGCGCGCGCCGCGCGCGCCAGCTCCTTGCCTCACCTCTCCTCCCTAGAACCGCACGGACAGACCGAACTCGGGACCGTGAGCGAGCAGGATGTCGCCGAGCCCGAAGTCGTTCTGGGCCACGAAATACATGAACGCCCGATAGCGGAAGCTCAGGCTGATCATATCGGTTGCCAGGAACTGATAGCCGATATTGAGGTCGAAGCTCGGCTCGGTCTGGGACTCGGAGAAGGCCGAGCTGAAATCCCTGGGATCCACATAGTCCGTCTCGCGGAACCCGACCCCGGCGATCATGTTGCCGAAGATGCGATGGCGCCCCGAAGGCGTGAGGTTCCCGAATCCGCTCACACCGAACTCGACCAGGATGAGCTGCGTATCGTTGATGATCGAGAGGGAGCGGACACACGGGCTCACCTCACAGATGGTCTCGTTGAAGGTCACATAGCGTGCGCCGGTGAAGATCGAGAGGTTCGTGTCCGGCAGCCGGTATCGAATCAGGCCTTCGACGTCGATGCGTTCGATCTCGTCGGCGCCGACGAACCCATCCTCGACCGCCGCGCCGCTGCCCTGGCCGTAGAGGCCCGTCACCAGCAGGCTGAAGTTGCTGAAGCCAGGCGGCGTGAGGGTGACCGACGCCCCTCCCATCGGGACGAAGATGACCTCCTTGGCGAGATTGTCGAAGTTGACGGTCTTGACGAAGGAAGCCCAGAAGCGCGGCTCGATGTTGAGCCAGCTCACGCTGCCCGAAGCGCCTTCGTCGGCGGAGATCCGCTCGGATGCGGCGCCCTGCGCTGCGGCCTCGAAGGCGAGCGCACCGCCGCCGAAGCCGACGAGCAGGAGCATGAGGGCGAAGAGTCGGGGCGAGCGCGCGTGCGCCGTGTGTCGAGTCCTGCGACCTGCCATCGTCGATCCACTCCCTGACGGCTGATGGTGGGGATTCGGAGGGCCCATGACTCCTGCAGGCCCTCCTGGATTCGGTGGGGCAGGATAACATTGGCCTGCCCACCCCACCGCCTGTGAGCTCGGCGTTCACGGCGCTGACGACGGGGCACGACTCGCCGGGTGTGTCGCTCCGTGCCGATTCATGCCGCCGCATCCCTGAACAGAGGGCCGAAGCGATCCGTCCATCCGAACCAGCCAACCGGAACGACGACCCATCCGCCCGGTCGGCGACCCGGAGTTCACCGACTCGTCACAGAGCGGGCCGAAAGATCTTCCGAATCATCGCGGGAGCGTTGCCGACGCGATGTTGACATGTGCGGTCATGGCGGAGCAGGGTCGACTTGGACATCTGCCTGACGCGCTCCGGTGGCGTTCCGAATCCGATGCTCGCGCTCGTGGCGCGGGGTCGGCCGCCCGACTCCGGCACCGGCGTTCCGACGCTGGGCCAGCCTGGCCTTCTCGCGCTGATGGGGCTCTTCGCGTTTGGGGGGATCTCTACCCTGAGGATCGTCATCGGCCGGCCCGAGAGCGGGCGTTGAAGCGACCGCAGAGCGTGGGGCCGGGGACGGGGCGGTGGCGTCGCAGGAGCACGATTGCGGTGGCGCCCATGAGCGCGGGCATGGCCCACAGGCCCGGCGCGGCCGACACGGGCACGGCCGGCGGCAGGCCCGTCAGCGTGAACGTGGGCACGGGCGTCATGCCTCCTGCCTCATCCAGCACCACACCCGTCAGAATGAGCGAGCCCTGCTCGGCGAGCACGTCTTCGAAGCGCAGCTCGCCGACCAGGCCGCTCGGCGTGAAGAGATAGATCCTGAAGGGCGTGGGCTGGATGCCGGAGAAGCGGCCGCTGCGGTCGAACTCGAAGCTCAGCACGCGCTCATCGTCCGGTGCGAATGGGGTCGGCTGCACGCCGGAGTAGTCGCCCTCGCCCACCGGAAAGAAGGGGGTGGGCTCGACGCCCGAGACCTCTTCGATCCCCGCCAGCCAGAGCGCCGCCTCGGTCTCGACATCGGTGGCCAGGCCCCCTGCGAGCCCGCCGAGCCCGAGCGGTCCACCGGCGAGCAGGCTGATGGTGGCGCTGCCGTCCGCATGCGCGACGACTTCGAGGCGCCCCACCATCCGGGAGAGGGTCACATCGGCTGCGGCATCGCGGCCCGAGGAGGCGAGAAGCAGAGCGGGCATGGCGATGACGAGGAGACGCTGCAGCATGGGGACGAGGCACTTCGTGGGTTCGGGGCCGGATCTCGGGACGACGGCGCGTTGCCGCCCAGCGGCTCAGGGGCGATCGACCGTATCCCTTCAAGAGCCGCCCCGCACCCGGTGCCGAGCTGCGCACGCTGTGTCCCGACCGCGAGCCGGCAGCGCCTCTCCTTCCGGCGACGGCAGCTACCGCAGCGTGGCGCCCAGCCTGCGCCAGCTCCAGGGTCGTCCAAACGCCCAGCGCTCGTGCTCGCGACCGCGGATGCGCCGCGCCCTCCGCTCGTCCGTCTCGAAGTCCAGGAGCAGCTCGTATCGATCATCCGCGACGACATAGCGGGTGGAGTCGAAGTCGGCCTGGACGAATGGGTTGTCGTAGCGGGGATAGTCGCGGAGGGGCATCTCGACGCCGCCCACCAGCAGCGGACCGTGCCAGTCGAACTCGATCGTCCCCTGAGAGGGCGAGTCGTAGGTCACGGCCCATCCATCATCGAAGCCGTCACCGCCTCGATCCGGGATGGGGATCGCCTCCACCGAGGCGGCCCCGATGGCCGCTCGGAACGCCGCAAAGCCGGACCACTGCGCCTCGCTGCCAAGCTCCATGATCCACAGATTCGAGGCGCCGCCCTCCGCCACGAGGTCGAAGGGCAGCCCGCCGTTCTCGAAGACCTCCGGCAGACCGCTTCGCCAGCTCGTCGGCCGCAGCGAGTAGAGCGCCACGTAGCCCTCGCCTCGACGGCCGAAGGTCCAGGCTCCCTCCTGCACGACCTCGTCGAAGTGCGCGTGCGGAAAGTAGGCGTGGGTCTCCTCGCGATAGGGAAATCCGAGGGCTGGCACCTCCGCGTACTGCGGCGCGTAGATCTGGATCACCACGTTCTCGTGCTGCGCCGATCGCGGCTCGGCGCCGTTGCCCGTCCAGTAGCCTGGCCCTGGCTCGTCCGCCTGCTGCCAGCGGAAGTCGGGCGGGATCGGGCCCGGGAGCTCGATGGGCAGTGTCCCGGGGTGCTGCGTGAAGACGATGGCCTGCGGGCCGAGCGTGGCCTGCGAGATGTGGGTCTGCGCGCCGCGGACGCCCTTGCGATAGTCCTGTGCGGTCGAGAGCATGTAGC
>CAZQMY010000109.1:0-14454 GCA_964594405.1 uncultured Spirochaetaceae bacterium
AAGTCCATCGTCAAGATCGAGCTGACCGAGCGACAGCCGGCGACCAGCTGGAATCAATCCGCGCCGAACGAATACGGCTACTTCGCCAACGTCAACCCCGAGGTGGACCATCCGCGTTGGAGTCAGGCGCGTGAGCGGCGCATCGGAGACTGGCTCAAGCGCCCGACGCTGCCCTTCAACGGCTACGGGGAGCAGGTGGCGGGGCTCTACCGCGGAATGGATCTGAGGAAGCACTTCTGAAATGGTCCGCCTGAGCCAGAAGACCCGGCGCACGCTCTGGCAGCTCGCCGTTCTCGGCCTCGGGCTCGCACCGCTGCTCGGGCTGATCGGGGCCTTCTTCACCGACCGCCTCGGCGCGGACCCCGTGGAGACCCTCCTCCACGAGACCGGCGCGTGGTCGCTGCGATTGCTGGTGGCGACCCTCGCGATCACGCCGCTTCGGCGGATCATGGGATGGCGCCAGCTCGCTCCGCATCGTCGGACGCTCGGACTCTTCTCTTTCCTCTACGCGCTGCTGCACCTCGTCGTCTTCGCCGTCTTCGAGCTCGGACTGGATCCCGCGCTCCTCTTCGAGGAGATCATCGAGCGCCCCTACATCACGGTCGGTTTCGCGAGCTTCTGCATCCTCCTCGCCCTCGCCATCACCTCGACCCGGGGCTGGCAGCGCCGACTGGGCGCCCGCTGGCGCGCGCTCCACCGACTCGTCTACCTCGCGTTGGTGGGAGGGGTGGTGCACTTCCTCAGGCTGGTGAAGGCCGCCCTCGCAGAGCAACTGGTGTACGCGGCCCTTGCAACGGGCCTGCTCGGATTGCGCATCTACTGGTCCGCAATGCGAAACCGGCCGGAGTATGCGACGCTCTCGCGCTCTTCGTGATCGGGCGTTCAGGACCGCCGATCGCGAGCTCCGAACCTCCAGATGACGGGATCACCGAGCGCGTTGAGCGAAGAGCCCAAAGGCAGGGACTACCCCGACGAAGTCCGCATCCTCGAGGTCGGGGGACGCGAATTCATCCTCGTGGGCACCGCGCACATCTCCCAGGAGTCCGTCGACCTCGTGCGCCGCGTCATCGAGGAGGAGCGCCCGGACTGCGTCTGCGTGGAGCTGGACGAGCGCCGCTACGAGGCGCTCTCGCAGGAACAGACCTTCGAGGCGAAGGATCTGCGCGAGATCATCAAGCACAAGCAGCTCGCGACCCTGCTGATCAACCTCGTACTGGCGTCGTATCAGAAGCGACTCGGGATGCAGCTCGGCGTGACGCCGGGCAAGGAGCTGCTGGAGGCGACCCTGGTGGCCGACGAGCTGGGCATCCCGGTCTCGCTCTGCGATCGCGACGTCCGCATCACCCTGCGCCGATCGTGGAGCAGCCTCTCGATCTGGCGAAAGTTCATGCTGCTCTCGGGCGTGCTCGGCAGCGCATTCGAGAGCCCCGAGATCAGCGAAGAGGAGCTGGCGAGGATCCGGCAGCAGGACGTGCTCTCGGAGCTGATGCGCGAGCTCGGCGAGGCGATGCCCGACCTCAAGACGGCCTTGATCGACGAACGGGATGCCTACCTCGCCCACAAGATCCTCGCGTCCGAAGGACAGAAGCTCGTGGCCGTGGTCGGTGCAGGACACCTCGAGGGCATGATCGAGGCCATCGAGAATCTCGAGGAGATCGACATCGCGGTGATCGAGGAGATGCCGCCCTCGAGCGGGATGTGGAAGGTGCTGGGCTACGGGATCCCCGCCCTGATCATCGCCAGCATCGCCTACATCGGCTACGACCAGGGCATCGCTGCGGCGGGCGAGAACGCGCTCTTCTGGTTCCTCGCGAACGCGGTGCCCAGCGGCATCGGTGGCGTGCTCGCCCTCGCCCATCCCGCCACGATTGCCGCCGCCTTCGTCTCCGCACCCTTCACGAGCCTCACTCCGGTGATCGGGGCCGGGTACGTGGCGGCCTTCGTGCAGACCTGGTTCAGCCCGCCGAAGGTGGGTGAGTTCCAGACCGTGGGCGACGACATCGCCACCTTCGGCGGCTGGTGGCGCAATCGGCTGCTCAAGATCCTGCTCGCCTTCATTCTCACCACCCTCGGGAGCATGGTGGGCACCTGGGTAGGCGGAATCGAGATCGTCAAGAACCTGGTGACGCGGGGCTGAGCCGCGGGCCTCGCCTGAAGGATATGGGATAGGCTAGCTCCATGAGCTGGCTGGTCGATCTGCTTCATCACGCAGGGCCGCTGCTGATCCTCGCCATCATCATCATGGTGGGCATCGTCTTTGGATCGGCGGCCAGGCGCGTCGGCCTGCCAGGGATCACGGGGCAGATCCTCGCCGGCATCGTGATGGGGCAAGCGGGGCTCCAGCTCTTCGAGCCGGAAGCCCTGGAGAGCCTCGAGCCCCTCACGCGGATCGCGCTCGGGCTGATCGCCGTGACCGTCGGCGCGCACCTCTCGGTGAAGCGCCTGAGAAACGCCGGACGCCGGCTCTTCCTGCTGATGCTCGCGGAGTCCCTGGTGATCCCGCTGGTCGTCTTCGGAGCGCTCTGGGGCACGGGCATCACCTCGCCCGACCTCGCCCTGCTGCTCGGCGCCGTCGCCATCGCCACGGCGCCCGCAACGATCGTCGCGATCGTGAAGGAGACGCGCTCGAAGGGCGTCTTCGTTAAGACCCTGGTGGCCGCGGTGGCCCTCAACAACATGAGCTGCATCATCCTCTTCGAGGTCGCGCGCTCGTTCACCGCGATGGGGGCGCCCGCCGATTCGAATGGGCCGGCGACGGGACCGGCCGGAGACCTCCTGCTCGCCGTCGCCATCGGCGGCGCCATCGCCATCGCCATGGAGCAGTACGCGCGGCTCGCGGTGAGGCCGGATCGTGTGGCTACGGGAGCGGTGGTGGCGCTGGTCCTCACCGCTGGCCTCGCCGCCGCGCTGGATGTCTCCTCGCTGCTGGCCTGTCTGGTGCTCGGCATGATCCAGAGCAACGTCACTCGGACGCGCAACCACCTGGTGGACTCGGTCTTCGCCGACTTCGAGCCGGCGATCCTGGCCATCTTCTTCACGCTGGCGGGGATGCATCTGCCCTTCGAGGCCCTCGCTGCCGGCGGGGCGGCCGCGGGCGTCTACTTCGTGGCGCGATTCGCGGGCAAGCTGCTCGCCGCCGAGGTCGCCATGCGCATGGCCCGCGCCACCGATCGCGTCCGCCGCAATCTCGGGCTCGCCCTGATTCCGCAGGCAGGGGTCGCCGTCGGCCTGGTGATCGTGATCCAGGGCGATCCTGCGTTCGCGGAAGTCGCGGGTCTGTTCACCGGGATCGTGCTCTCGGTGGTGACCATCAACGAGGTGGTCGGGCCCCTGCTCACGCGCATCGCGCTCGGGCGGGCCGGCGAGATCGGCCGCGATCGGATCCGTCTCATCGACTTCCTGCAGGAGGAGAACATTGCCGTCGACTTCCGAGCCGACGCCAAGGAGGCCGCCATCGCGCGTCTGGTCGACCTGACGATCTCGAGCCACGAGCTGCACGGCATCGACCGCAAGGCGCTCCTGCAGAGTGTTCTCGACCGTGAGGCCGAGGCCTCCACCTGCCTGGGCGGTGGCCTCGCGGTGCCGCACGGCATCCTTCCCGAGGGCTACCCGATGGTCGGCGTCATGGCGATCTCGCGTGAGGGGCTCGACTTCGACACGCCCGATGGCGTCAAGGTGCACTGCGTGGTGCTCCTCGCGACCGCCCCCGAAGAGCGCGATCGCCACCTCCAGGTGCTCGCCTCGTTGGCGCGCACCATCGGGATCGACCTCGCCTTCCAGGACGAGCTCTTCAACGCCATGAGCCCGGCCCACGCCTACGAGATCCTTCACGGCGAGGAGTCCGAGGACTTCAACTACTTCCTGGAGCAAAGCGCCGACGAGTCATGGGGAGAACGAACGAGCCCTTCCACTTGATTCCCACCAGCACTTCGCCCCGAGCGTCCGGGTCCGCCTCAAGCGCATGGTCGGCCCATCCGATGCCGGCACTCGGAGAGGATGCCGTGCGAGCCTCGCGCGCCCATCCCGACCACCCCATCTGCAACCGGCCGGCGATCGAGCGCCGGCACTCGGAGTCCGGCATGATCGCAACCCATCGCACCATCGCATCTCAGAGAGGTCGACGACGAATCTACGGCCCCACGATGGCGCTCGTCCTCGCGCTCGTGTTCGGCCCCGGCGCGTCGACGGCGCTGGCTGGATCGGAGGACTACAAGAGTCTCCACGAGAACCCGATCGAGGAGTCGACCTCGCCCGCGGCCCTCGACGTCCTGGTCCTGCGACCGCTGGGCATCGTCGGGCTCGCCATCAGCACCGGCCTCTTCCTCGCGCCGGTGGCTCCGCTGACCCTGATCACGAAGCCCGGCGAGATCGGCGCACCCTTCGACAAGATGGTGATGGATCCCGTTCGCTACCTGGTCAAGGACCCGATCGGGGAGCACTGATCGCGCGCAGGCAGCGCAGCGCAAGCGTCGCTAGACTTCGGTCTCCCCCCACGGTCCACCGGGGATGCGATGCCCCATGCGCCCCGGACCTCCCACGGAAGTCCCCATGCGCTGCTACCTCGACCTGCTCGAACGCGTCCTGCATCACGGCGCCCGAAAGGGCGATCGCACGGGCACCGGCACCCTCTCTCTCTTTGGCGACCAGCTGCGATTCGATCTCGAGCAGGGCTTTCCGCTGGTCACCACCAAACGCGTCCATCTGAAGAGCATCATCCACGAGCTGCTCTGGTTCATCGCCGGCGACACCAACGTGCGCTACCTGCAGGAGAACGGCGTCAGCATATGGGACGAGTGGGCAGACGAGCACGGCGAGCTCGGACCCGTCTACGGATCCCAGTGGCGCAGCTGGCCTACGCCCGGCGATGCATCGCGGGCGTCGATCGACCAGCTCTCCCAGGTGGTCGAGCAGATCGGCAGCGATCCGGAGTCGCGGCGGCTGATCGTCAGCGCGTGGAACGTGGCGCTGATCCGCGAGATGAAGCTGCCACCCTGCCACATGCTCTTCCAGTTCAACGTCACCGGGGGCCGACTCTCGTGCAGCATGTACCAGCGCAGCTGTGACCTCTTCCTGGGGCTGCCCTTCAACATCGCCTCCTACGCGTTGCTCACCATGATGATCGCCCAGGTGACCGACCTGCGGCCGGGCGATCTGGTCATCTCGATCGGTGACGCCCACATCTACGCGAATCACGTGGAGCAGGTGAAGCTGCAGCTCCAACGCGAGCCCCGCCCCCTTCCGGCCATGCGCCTCGATCCCGCGGTGAAGTCGCTCTTCGACTTCCGCTACGAGCACTTCCATCTGGAAGGCTACGACCCGCATCCGCGCATCAGTGCTCCGATCGCGGTCTAGGGATCATGCGACTCTCGGTGGTGGTCGCAGTGGCCGAGAACGGCGTCATCGGGGCCGATGGGGGCATCCCCTGGCGCCTGCCCGACGACCAGCAGTTCTTCAGATCGCTCACGATGGGCCATACGCTCGTGATGGGGCGGGCGACCTTCGAGTCCATCGGCCGTCCACTCCCGGGCCGTCAGACCATCGTCGTGACCCGCAACCCCGACTACGGCGCCGACGGCGTCCTCACGGCCGGGAGCTTCGAGCGGGCATTGGACCTCGCGCAGAAGGCGGGCGCCGAGGAGGTCTTCGCCGTGGGGGGCGCAGCCATCTACGAGGAGGCCCTGCCCAGGGCGCACCGTCTCTTCGTCACGCGTGTGCACGCCCGGGTGGACGGCGACACCCGCTTCCCGCCTTTCGAAGACGGCCGCTACGGTGCCTTCGTCCGCTGCGGTGAAGAGCGTCACGCGCGGGACGAGCGGCACGACATCGGGTTCACCATCGAGACCTGGCGGCGCGTCCCGACGGCTACATGAGCTTGAGCAGCCCGGCGAAGCCCTCTTCGACGCTGGCCAGGACCTCCATCCCGCGCTCCCGATCGATCCCCACGAGCTCGAACGCAACCGCCAGGTGGACCGGCATCTCCTCCGCGGTCGACGGCGCGCCACAGTCGATGCACCAGGCGGCCTCGTCGGCCGCCTGGAGTCCGATGCAGAGGGTCCGTCGCGGTCCCTCCTCGAGGACGGCCGCATCGTCGTGGTGATGCGCGATCACGTGGACGAAGTCATCGGGGAAGTCCCATGAGCGTACAGTCAACGCACCGAGCACGCAGTCCATCGAGTCGCACGCCAGATCGAGGGCCTCTTCAGGGACCGGCTCCCCCCTCGCATCACGGGCCGCGAAGGCCAGGACAAGCAGACGCCCGACGTCGTGGACGAGGCCGAGCAGGAAGCCCGCATCCGTGAAGGGCGCGACCTCGCGGAGGATCTGATCGGCGGCCACCGCCGTGAGCAGGGCGTGGCGCCACTGCTCCTCGGCGCGGGACTTCAAGGCCCCGACGTTGAAGACCGTCGACCTCAGCAGCACCGCGGTCACGATGTTGCGCGCTTCCAGCAGCCCCATGCGCATGACGGCTTGATGCACCGAGCTCACGGGGGCGACGGCGCCGTAGTAGGCGCTGTTGGAGACGCCCACCACCTTCGTCGCCAGCGCGGGATCCAGCTCGATCAGGGCCGCGAGCTCCGTCAGCTCCACTCTGGCGGACTCGAGCAGCCTCATCACGCGCGCCACGGTCTCTGGAATCACCGGGAAGCGGAGATCGCCTCTCTCGATGGCGGGCAGCATGCGGGCGAGGAGCTCGGCGTCGGGCTCGCCGTAGGCCAGGCGCTGCTCGATCGCGAAGGTCGCAGCGTCCCGGATGGAGAGATCCACCCGGCCGAGCTCGACCCGGCCGCTGATCGGCAGGCCGCGCCCCCTCCTCGCCGCGTCATCATGGGCCATCCCGCTCACCTTCTCCTCATCCGAGCCACGGCCCGCCCTCATCGGACGCGTCTCCGTCGAAAGCTCTCAGCGACCGACGTCGTGGCGAGCTGAATCGGGCGAAAGCACCAGATTCCTGCGCTTGGCGGGCTACGGGGATCGATGCTTCAGCCGAAGCTCAGGCCGCAGTCGGCGCACTCCATGGCGTCGGGCGCGAGCGGCGTCTGACAGGCGGGACAGACGTCGTCGCCCTCGGATTCCGCCACCTCCTCGTCGGGATCGACGCCGGTGAAGATCCCCTCGTCGATCTCCTTGGCGTCGTCGTAGTCCTCGTGGGTGACCCACGTACCGTAGAGATCGAGGCCGCCGAATCGCCCCTCCGGCGCGCCACCCTCCTCTTCGCTGCGCGTGTCGTGCTCGACGCGGTGCGCGATGCCCGCTTCGCCGAGCGCCTCGGAGAGCGCTCGCGTCCACGGCAGCGGACCAACGCGCACACAGCGCAGATCCTCGACCCCCGGAAACTCCGACGCCTCCTCCGCGGGCTCGCTCCCGGGATAGACCAGCGGCACGCCGCACTCCTCGCACTCCACCGCGGCGAGGGTGAACTCGTCATTGCAGGAGGGGCAGATCTTGAATTCGAAAGACACGGTCATTCTCCAGGAGGGAAGAGGCGCGGCGCATCGGAGCGGGATGTCCGGGCGTCGATTCTCGCACAGCCGGTTGCCTCCATCACGGCGATCGCATGATCGATGCCGGGCGGGCGTGGCCGGGTGCGACGATCTGCGCCATGTCGATGCGAGCAGGCGCGCTCGCGCCGAGGCGTGCTGCCATCCGGGCGAATCGGTCGAAGTCGTTGGGATCGCTGCTCGCCACCAGGACCTGGCGTCCCTCTTCGGCGAGGCGCACGAGGCTCGCGGCCACGGCCTCGAATCGCTCGGGATCGCTGGCCGCGAGCGCTTCGTCGAAGAGGAGCGGTGCCCTCGGCGCCTCCGTCCCCTCGACGAAGGCGAGGCGAGCGGCCAGCAGGGCCTGCATGCGCGTGCCGTCGGAGAGCGCCGCGAGGGGCCGAGGCGGCTCGTCGCCGCCGAGCGCGCGTGCAACGAAGCGCGCATCGCCGCCCTCGCCCTCGACGGCGAGCCCCCAGCGTTGCCCGGTGAAGCACGCGAAGTACAGGCTCGCGCGCTCGAGGGCAGCCGGTCGCGACCGCTCGGCGGCATCGGCCCGGACCCACTCGATCCAGCACTGCTGCGCCTCGGACCGGCGACTCGCCTCGAGCGCATCACCCAGATCGAGCCGAGCGCGATCACGCGACTCTGCGGCCCGCTCGAGCGCGTCGCCCTCGCCCGCGATCTCGATTCGAGCCTCGATGGCGGCAATCCTCGCCGCAAACTCCTCGGCTCGACCGGCCTCGGCCTCGAGCCGCTCTGCGCGCTCGAGCAGATCCGCGTCCTGGTCGGCCGAGTCGGCTGTCCCCTCCAGCGGGGGGAGCTCCGTCTCGAGCTCGCGGATGCGATCGGCGAGCAGCGCACATGCCTGCACCGCCGAGCGGAAGCCAGGCAGTGCGTCGACCGACTCGATCAAGGCCGCGCGTTTCTGATCCGGAGAGGCCTCGGGACGCAGGGCCCATCGCTCCTCGCAGACCCGCCTGCGCTCGGCGGCCCGGCCCAGCGCAGCGCGGCGCTGCTCGAGCGCGCTCGCAAGCCCGGACGCGCGCTCGTCCAGCGCCCGAGCGCGCGTGATCGAGTCCGCGAGGGTCGAGAAGGCGACGCGCAGGGCGTCGGGCCGGGCGTCCAGCGTCGCGCCATCCGCCCCGCATGCGACGAGCTCGCCGAGCTGCGCGTCCAGCCGGGCATCGAGATCGCGGCGCGCGAGGGTCGCCTCGCGCTCGGCCGCGAGGGCCTCGCGGTCGGCCTCGATGACGTGCTCGAGCCCGCGAACGAGCGCGGTCATGGCGAGGCTGCCCGCCGCGCCGCGCGCGAGGCCGCCCTCGAGCGCCGCGAGCCTGGCACGCTGACGAGCGAGCTCGGCCGCGAGCGCGTCGACCTGAGTCGCGGCGTGCTCGGCGCGATGGGTGTCCTCGAGGGCAGAGCGCAGCGCGCGCAGCCGCGCCGCCGGATCGGCGCGCCAGCCACGCCCCCCCAGCGCCCCGTCCAGGCGACGGCCGAGACGGCGCCTTCCATGGTCTCCCACGACCAGGCCAGCGAGCGCGAGGGTCGTGAGCAGCGCAGACGCGGCAGCGGGCGACCACGCGGGAAGGGCCGCATCCATCGCGTCGGCGAGGCTCAGGGTGGAGAGCGGAGGCAGGAGCGCCGCCGCCACGAGCATCATCAGCGACCACCCGGGGACCGCGCGCGGGCACCACGCCTCGATCATGGAGATCGAGGCCTCGAGCGACGCGCTGTCGCCCGTGCCCGAAGCGGCGGCTTCTCGAGCGAGCGCCAGGGCCGACTCGAGCCGGACGATCCGTTCGTGAAGCGCCAGGGCCTCGAGCAGGGCAGGCATCGTCCCTTCGATCTGCCCGGCGATTCCGCCCGGCGCCGCGCGCGCCGCCGCCAGCCCGCCTGGCCAGATCAGCTCCACCGAGTCGGAGGCCGCATCCGCCCGCGCTCGCGCGCGGCGCGCCGCTTCCTCGAGCTGGTCCACAGAGGCGCGCGAGCGGGTGATCGCGCTGGCGCGCTCCGAGAGCAGCACGAGTCGATCGGCGGCCGGGAGCGGGGTGCGGAGCCCGAGGCTGCCGCGCTCGGCCCGGACCTCGCGGAGCTCGGTCTCCAGCTCGGCGATCTCCATCCCGAGCGCCCGCTCCTCGGCGAGCAAGCGCTCGAGCTCCGCCGGCGCTTCCGGATCGAGCGCACGGAGGACATGGGCACGGTCGTCGTAGCGTGCGAGCTCGACCTGCGCGCGTGCGTGGCGCCGGCGCAGCTCGGCGAGCTGGAGGAGCGCCTGGACCCCGCGCAGCTCGACCGCGGCGGAACGCGCGCATCTGAGGCCGTCGCGCAGGCAGTCCAGGTCGTCCTGCTCGTCGGCCAGTCGCCTGCGCTCGCTGCGAAGCGCCTGCAGCTCACGCTCCGCCTGGCCGAGCGCGCGCGCCAGCTTCCGCGCGCGCGGCCGGCTGGGAGGATCGGCGACGAGCGCAGCCAGGTCGAGCCCGCCCATCATCTCGACTTCGATCCGCGCGGCGAGCTGACGATCACTCTCACCCCGGTGGGCGAGCAGCGAGCTCAGGGTCATCAGGTGAGCCTCGGCGAGGCGGCCCGGCGGCCGCTCCGGCGCGGCGATCGGTACGCCCCCCTGGTGCCAATGCACCCTTCGTCCCAGAAGCTCGGCCTCCAAGAGCTCGCACTTCTCGCCGGCGCGCCGTCGCCAGACCGAATCCGCGCGCATCGCCGTCGGCCGATGGCGATCCCGTCGCGCGGAGCTCGCCGTCGCAGGAGGCGCAAAGAGCGTGTCGGCGATCGCACGCAGGAGCGTGCTCTTGCCCGACCCGTTCGCACCGAGGACCAGGGTGAGCCCCTCGCCGAGCTGCTCCGCGATGATCTCGCCCGGGAGGCCGGGCGCCCGGGTGACCCGAATCGAGCGGACGCACAGCCCCGGGTCCTTCACGTCGGGTCTCCGGAGCCACCGCCCATGCGGCCCGCCTCGCCGAGCACCCTCGAGAGCAGGCGCATCCCTTCCTCCAGCAGAAGGTCCCGCCCATCCGATCCATCGCCCAGGCCGCGCCACTCGGGCCACGAACGCCGGGCATCATCACGCTCCTCGAAGGCCTTCAGCATGGCATCGGCCTCCGCCCCCCCCGCTCCGAGCAGGAGCAGTCGCCGGGCGAGCAGGCCAGGGGGATCCTCGAAACGGGCCACCGCCTCGAGGTCGAGCGGCGAGATCGGGCACACGCGCAGCTGCTCGATGGCGTAGTGGATGCCTTCCCGCGTCTCGACAGCGTGCTCGGCGGCGCGCGCCAGGGCCACGGCGAGCTCCGAGGCCTCGTCGACCGGCAGTCGGATCTCGAGGCGGGTCAGCACGACCCGTACGCGCGCACCGGGCGCGGCGCCCGCAGCCCCGCCGACGCGCGCGTGCACCTCTTCGAGGGCGGCGCGCACCAGCGCGATGGCGGCGCCCTCGACGTCTTCCACCCGATCCACGAGCTTCGCGACGTCCGCCTCGTGCGCGTGGCGCTCGAACCGCAGCGGCGAGAGAGCCTGGTGATGGGCGTGGACCCGGCCCGGCCCCTCGACCTCGACGAGCCACGGGCCGCGGGGGCCCGGCTCCCCGGCGTCCAGCGCAACGCAGGATCCGAGGTAGCCGATCGGCCGCCCCCCGCCGAGCGCGCCAGGGGCATGCACATGCCCGAGCAGCCAGCCGTCCACCGGACAGGCCTCCAACGCGCTGGCCCGGACGGGCGCGTAGGGGGACCGCGCGCTGCCATCGACATCGCAGTGCAACACGCCGAGCACGGCCTCCCCCTCAGGCTGCGGCACCTCCAACGATTCGAGGGGACTGCGGCTGACGCGCGGCTGCGGAAACGACCAGCCGAGGAGCCGAACCGGCGTACCGTCTCGGGAGACGAGCCTCGCCTGCTGCCAGCGCCCACCGGCGCCGAGCAGGCAGAGGCCGTGCACCTGGGTGGCCAGACGGGGCAGCACCTCGACATCGTGATTGCCCGCGACGGCGTAGACGGCGATGCCCGCCTCGCCGAGTCGCGCCATCGCATGGGCGAGCCGCGGCTGCGCCTCGAATCGGTCATCGCTGTGCTCTACCAGATCTCCGGCGAAGACCACCGCGTCCACCGCCTGGGTCAGCGCGAGGTCGACGCAGCGCCGGAGCGCCGCCGCGGGGCCCAGCTCGGAGGCCTCGAGGCCGAGCTCGTGGATGGCGCCGGGCAAGCGGGCGTAGCGCCGTCCGAGGTGCAGGTCTCCGACGAAGAGCAATCGAGCCGGCAAGGATCCCTCCAAGCGCCGCCGGCTGCCGACCGCCGGCGAGCCGATCCTAGCCGATGCCGATACACGGTCGCCGCCACCGATCGCTATAGTCAACGGTCGTGCCGGCTCCCCTTCCCCCTCAGCGCTCCGAGCCGAGCGGAGCAGCCGTGCCCGAAGGCCGGCCCGCCCAGCTCGTGCGCACGCTCACCACCGCCGGCGGCATCTCCGTCCGCACACTGATCGGGAGCAATCTGGTCGCCGAGGCGATGATGCGCAAGCCGATGGCGCCGACGGCTGCCAACGCGCTGGGACGGGCATTGATGGGGGCCGTTCTGGTGGCCGTCGGCGCGGGCAAGGCGACGGCGGAGGACACGGTGGGCGAGACGCTGCAGCTTCAGCTTCGCGGCGACGGGCCGCTGGGCAGCGTGGTCGCGATCGCCGACGCCCACGGGCGCGTGCGCGGTACCGTCGCGTGCCCCGACACCGACCAGAGACACCAGGACGGCAGCCCAGACGTGGCCCGCGCCCTGGGCCTCGGCACACACACCGTGGTACGGCACCGGCCGAGCTGGCGCGAGCCCTATTCCGGGACCGTGCCTCTGGTCAGCGGTGAGGTCGCGCGCGATCTGACGCTCTATCTCAGCGAGAGCGAGCAGACCCCCTCGGCCGTCGGGCTTGGCGTGGCGATGACCGACGACGAGAGTGCCGCGGTGGCGGCCGGATTCCTGATCCAGACGCTCCCGGACGCAGACGAGGCTGAGCTCGCCGTGATCGAACGCAATGTGGCGGGCCTGCCGCCGCTCTCGCAGCTCGTCCTCTCCGGCGCGGACGCGCACGAGCTCGCGACGCTGCTGGTCACCGGCGTCGGCGCACGCGAGCATCACGAGAGCGCGCCGGTCTACTTCTGCCCATGCACCCGCGCGCGCGCGCTGCGCACGCTCGGCCTGCTGGAACGCAGCGAGCTGCGAACGATGATCGAGGCGGGCGAGCATCAGGAAGTCTGCTGCCAGTTCTGCGGCCGCGCGTACGACATCACACCCGAGGAGATGGTCCCGCTGGCGAGCGACGCGTGAGCGGTGCGCTCCGACTCCAGGCGTCTGATCCGGGCCTTGGCCTTTGCTAGCCTTGCGCCTCTGAGGGGGAGATGGATGGAGTCGCGGAGCGATCCGAGCTCGGAGGTGGTGCTCTCTGAACGATCGTCGACGATCGTCTTGCCGCCGCTCTCGCGCTACGCCCGTCCGGCAGAGCCGGCCCGCCCCGATGAGGGCGACGAATCCGACGCGGCGACGCCCGAGGAGCGGCGGGACGAGACGGCCCGCAGCGCGGTCGACGAGGCGTCTCGGCCCCAGGGCTGGCTTCGCCGCAAGCTCGCCCGCCCGGCGCCGATGGCCGAGCCCGAGATCACTCTCGTGGCGGAGATGCCCGGAGACGATGCCGAGCCCGCGGAGCTGCTCGAGCCGGTCGATGCGGCCGCCGAGACGCCGGCGGACGCGCGATCGGAGCCATCCGCGTACGAGCCGGCGCCGTCGGTCGACCTGGAGGATCCGGGGGCGGCCAGCGACGACGTGGCCGACACGCCGAGCCGAGGCGCTGACCCGATCGGGTCGCCCACCGTCGTGGGGGATCCCCCCGAGCCCTTCGCCGCTTCGGCTGCGCCTCCGGACTCGACGCGCGAGCCCCTCGATTCCGAGCAGGCCGAGCGATCCGAGAGACCCGGAGAGAGCACCCCGGAATCTCGCGCGCTCGTCAGCGTGCCGACGGTCCTGCCGCACCGGAGCGACGAGCAGCCTCGCTCCTCCTTCTGGCAGCGGATCGCCGCCCGTGGCGGCCTCGCGCGCCAGGCCGATCGCGGCGTGGCCACGAAGACGGACATCCAGCCCATCCTGGAACGGATCGACGCGCTGGAATCCCTCCTCGCGGATGGCCAGAAGGCCAGCCTCGCACGGTCCGAGCTCCACGAAGAAGCGCTGCGCGCGCTCGAGACCGAGGTGGATCTGTCCGACGTGCGCGAGCGCCTCGCCCTGGTGGAGGCCGCGCAGATGGAGATCGCCGACGGGCTCCACGCGCTGGCCCGCAACGTCATGATCCTGGTCGGGCTCGTGGGGATGGCCGCGATTGGCGGTGCCGTCGCCGCGTGGCTCCTGCTCTGGTGAGGGCTGCAACGCTCGTCGCCGCGGCGATCGCCTGCGCGGCACTGTTGGGCTGTATCGGCCCGGACCAGCGAGCCGCCGAGGCCGCGCGAGAGCGCTACGAGGCCTGCGTCGCGAGGCGCTCGGCCGATCATCCGGAGTGCCGCGCCGAGCGCGACGCCATGATGGCCGCGCAGGCTCGCTACGAGCAGAGCGCGCGACGGGCCTGGGGATGCAACCCCGCCAACGAGGAGTGCCCCCGCGACCGCGGGCGCTGAACCCCGGATTCCGCTGATCTTCGAGCCCGGCGTCGCCCACCGGAGCCGCTGCGCCCCGCCTGCACACGAGCTGCCGAAGCGGCCGCGCCCGGACTGTGGGACCTCCACGGCCGATGCTCCCACCCGCCGCGCTTGACAATCGGCCCATGCACTGGAACACTTCATCCGGATACAAGAATATTTCTTTCTTTTCAGGACTTTCCCCCATCGCCGCCCCCGGGCCGGCGCTCAGACGGAGACCGATATGAACGACCTGGCCAAGCTTCCCTTCAAGGTGGCGGACATCAATGAGGCCGACTACGGCCGCAAAGAACTGGATATTGC
>CAZQMY010000109.1:14464-15133 GCA_964594405.1 uncultured Spirochaetaceae bacterium
ACTCGCCGAGCACGAGATGCCCGGGCTCATGGCCCTGCGCGAGCGCTACCGGGGAGAGCAGCCCCTCGCCGGAACCAAGATCATGGGCAGCCTGCACATGACCATCCAGACCGGCGTTCTCATAGAGACGCTGGTCGACCTCGGAGCAGACGTCCGCTGGGTCTCGTGCTACTTCTTCTCGACCCAGGACCACGCGGCGGCCGCCGTCGCGGTGGGCCCGGATGGTACGCCGAGCGATCCCAAGGGCATCGCGGTCTACGCCTGGAAGGGAGAGACCCTCGAGGAGTACTGGGATTGCACCGCCGCCGCGCTGACCTGGCCGGACGGCAGCGGGCCGGACCTGATCGTGGACGACGGCGGCGCCGCCACCATGCTCGTGCACAAGGGCACCGAGTTAGAGAAGGCGGGCAAGGTCCCGGACTACAACCCCGAGCCCGACACGGAGGAGGAAGGCGTCTTCCTGGCGCTGCTGCGCAAGTCCGTCGAGGAGAGCAAGGATCGCTGGACGAAGATCGGAGCCGGAATCAAGGGTGTCTCCGAGGAGACCACCACCGGCGTCCACCGGCTCTACGATATGGAGCGGAAGGGCACGCTGCTGGCGCCCGCCATCAACGAGAACGACTCGGTGACGAAGTCGAAGTTCGACAACCTCTACGGGAGCCGGGAGTC
>CAZQMY010000110.1:0-12387 GCA_964594405.1 uncultured Spirochaetaceae bacterium
GTAGATGGCGGTGCCCGGGCGCCCTCGATCGCCGGCGACGCTCCCGATCGCGCAGAGGAAGGGTGGCTCGCTCTGGCTCGCCGCGTTCTCGACGAGGGCGCGGGCTGCCGCCTCGGCGAGCGAGATCATCGAGCTGTGGTTCGTCGTCATCATGCGGGCCGCCAGGCCCGGATCCTGCTGCAGCTCCGCTTCATCCGGCATGGTTCCGTGGCAGAGCACGACGCCGCCCAGCGGGGTATCGAAGCAGCGGTCGGCCCGCTCCACGAGCTGGGAATGGGACTCGAGGTCGAGGGCGTCGAATGGGAGGGCAGTGGCGCGAACGCCGTGACGGAGGGCGAGATCGGCCGCGCTCCGATTCAGCTCCTCGGTATCGCGGCCGGCGAGGATGACCTCGTCGCCGCGCGCGGCGTAGGTCTGAGCGAGCGAGCGCGCGATCGCCGAGCTGCCGCCGGTGACGAGGATCGAGCGCTTCATGGGGTCTCGACCAGGCCGACGCGACGCGCCAGCGAAGAGGCGAACCGTCCATCGGGATCCACTTTCTGCTTGATCTCTTGAAAGCGGGCCAGGCCGGGATACATCTGCCGGAAGAGCTCGGCCTCCAGGCAGGCATCCTTGGCGAGATACACGCGGCCGCCATGCCTCAGCACGATCTCGTCGAGCCGGTGCAGCAACGCGATCAGGTCCGGTCCGGTGTAGGCGAAGTCGAGGGAGAGGGTGAAGCCCGGCATCGGAAAGGAGAGCAGGCCCTCTCCCTCTTCGCCCATGCTCTTGAGCACTGCGAGGAAGGAGCCGCCGCCTGCCTCCGTGATGCGCTCGAGCAGCTCGACCAGGGCGGGCCGGGCGGACGTGGTGGGCACGACCACCTGATACTGCAGAACGCCGCGTTTGCCGTAGACGCGATTCCAGTTGAGCACGGAGTCGAGGACGTAGAAGTAGGGCTCCATGTTCGAGATCGCGTGACCGTTGCGATGCGCGTGGTAGAAGGTGGTGTTGAAGGCGCCCATGGTGAAGTCGTTGAGGACGAAGTCGGGCAGGTGGAAGGGCACGTTGATGCGGCTCCGCGGTCGTATGGCCAGCGGCGTGGCGCGCAGCGGCGGCGGGAGCGCGTCGAGCGGGGCGGGATTGGCCCGCAGGATCACGGAGCGCCCCATCTTCCGGCCTCGCGCCAGGCAGTCGATCCACGCCACCGAGTAGTCCGCGTCCCGATCGTTCTGCGCCATGGATTCGAGTGCTGCGTCCAGGTGGGGCGCCTTCTCGGTGTGGCCGAGCACGAAGGCCGTCTCGACGCGCTTCAGCCGCAGGTGGGCATCGACGATCACGCCGGTGAGTCCCATGCCGCCGACGGATGCCCAGAACACGTCCGCGTTCTCGTGGCGCGAGCAGTCCAGGATCGCTCCGCTCGCTGTCAGCAGGCGAAAGCGTTCGAGCCAGCGCCCGATGCTGCCGTCACGGTGGTGATTCTTGCCGTGTACGTCGGCCGCGATCGCGCCGCCGATGCTGATGTGCTTCGTCCCTGGCGTGACCGGGAAGAAGAAGCCGCGGGGCAGGAAGACCTCGATGATCTCCCAGAGGCCCACCGCGGCCTCGCAGTGCACGATCCCGGCGCTCTCATCGAAGCCCAGGATGCGTCCGAGTCGCTCGCCCAGGACGACGCCGCGCCCCGCATTGAGGGAGGCGTCGCCATAGCTGCGACCGTGGCCGCGCGCGATCAGGCTGGCCTCGGGCGCCTCTTCTACGGTTTGGCGCAGTGCCGTCAGGGTCTCGGGGCGATAGACGCGGCAGCGCTCCACCGGGTAGTTGCCCCAGCCGCCGATCTCCATCTCCCTGGCGCGGGGCGCGCTCATAGCGAGGCCCCAACCATGACCAGGGCGATCAGCAGTCCGCAGACGTAGCTGGTCCGGTCGCGAACGGCAAAGAGCACGGGATCGTCGTGGAGCTCGTCGCGCCGGGCGAGGATCCAGACGCGGCTGATCCAGTAGAGCATCACCGGGCACATCAGCCAGAGCAGGATGGGCGTTCGGTAGAGAGCGGAGACGTCCCTGCTGCTGATGAAGAGGCAGAGGACCAGGACGGCGATGTAGCCCGCGCTCATGCCCATGGTCTCGACGAGGCTCACGTCCTCGGTGTGGTAGGCGCGGCGATCCATCTTCTTGACCGCGGAACGCTCCAGCCGTCGCAGCTCTACGTAGCGCTTGACGAGCGCGAGGCTGAAGAAGAAGAAGCCCGAGAAGGCGAGCAGCCAGGGGGAGACCGGAACCCCGGCGGCGACGCCGCCGGTGAGGATCCGATGCGTGTACAGGCCCGCGAGCACGAGCACATCGATCAGCGCCTGCTCCTTCAGGTGCATCGAGTACGAGAGGGTCATCACGAGGTAGCCGGTGAGCATGTACACACACGCGTTGGGGAGCAGCCACGCGGTGCCGATCAGGGGCAGGGCGATCAGCAGGAAGGCGACGAGGATGCCCGTCGGAATGGACAGTGTTCCTGCGGCGAAGGGACGTTCGCGCTTACGCGGATGCTTGCGATCCCCGTCGATGTCGAGCAGATCGTTGACCATGTAGGTGCCGGATGCCACCAGGGAGAACGCGAGGAAGGTGAAGCAGACCTGCCACCAGCGTTCGAGGTCCGTGAGTCGATGGGCGAGCAGCAGTGGCGCGAAGATCAGCAGGTTCTTGGCCCATTGGAAGGGGCGCATGGCTCGAATCGTCGGCCGGATCCAGGAAGAGCGCTCGGCGAGGGTCTGCGCGTCGGGGTGACGGGCCAGGGTCGCGGCGCGGACGTTTCGCGAAGGCGCCACCAGCGTGGCCCGATCCGCCTCGCGCAGGATCGGAAGATCCGCGGTGCTGTCGCCGATGTACTCGAAGCGACCCTCGCAGCCCAGCGCCTCGGCGCTGTGTGCGCGAATGGCCGAGAGCTTGGCAGCGCTCCTGAGGTTGGTTCCGCCATCACTCGCCAGGACGGCGTCGAAGAGACCGAGATGCTCAGCAACCGCCCGGACGGTGCGCGCGTCGCTCGCCGAGGCCAGCACGAGGGGCCGGCCCGCGCTACGGGCCTGCTCCAGGTATTCGAGCACCTCCGGGCGGTAGGGCAGGCTGCTCGCGTCGACGCCCCAGCGGCTCGACACTTCGGCCTTGAGGCCCGCTCTGCCTCGACGGAGCAGGGTCAGAGGCAGCCCGAGCAAGGCCTGCGGGCGATGCGCGGCCAGCGCACAGATCGCCTCCCAGAGTGTGTCCGTCGAGATCAGGGTGCCGTCGAGGTCGACGTAGAGCGGGAGCGACTCGTCCCTGCCTTCGCCGGCAGGCTGAGGCTCGCGTGCTCTGGACGGGTTCGGTGTGATGCTCATCGAGCGGGCTCGCGCGGACGGGAATCAGCCCGTGCCGGAATCGGCGTCCGGGCAATGTACCCCATCTCATCGGCCCGAGGTTCTCTGGATCGGAGCGAGAAATGCCGGAGGGATGCCGGTGTTGCTCCGCTCCTTCGAGGAATCGACCTCAGCCGATCTTGCAGACCGAGCCGAGCAGCTCGTCCGGGCCGAGCGCCTCGAAGTGGGCAGCGCTCAGGATGATCGGATCGATCAGCTCCAGCAGCAGACCCGCCGCGATGGCCAGCCCGAGCGAGACCAGGATGCCGCTGGCCGCGATCAGCAGCGGCGACCTCTCGGGGGCCGAGGGCGTGGTCGCCGAGTCGAGGATCGACACGCGCGCGCCCTGCTGGGCGGACTCGAGTGATTCGGCGAGCTCGGCGTCCTGCACCTTGCGCAGGAACTCGAGGTAGGTCTCGCGCAGTACGCTGGCCCGCTCTTCGAGCGCCGCCAGCGCCTCTTCGTTGTCCGGGATCTCGTTCACCACCGCGTCCAGGCGCCTGGCCTCGGCCTCGGTCTCCGCCAGCTGAGCGCGCAGCCGCTCCACCTCGCGGCGGCTCAGAGAGAGCTGCGTGACCGCCTCGCTGCCGGTGGTCGGCGTCGCCGCGTCCATCAGCTGGTTGACCTCCGAGAGCTGATCCTCCATCACCTCGATGCGTCGGCGCAATGTGATGACGTTGGGGTGCTCGTCGGTATGAAGGGCCAGCTGATCCGCGAGCTCCATGCGAAGCTGCATCAGCGCCGACTGGGCGCTGCCGACCGGAGACTCACTCGTCATCAGCAGCGTGACGCGCTCTTCCGCCGACTCGATCTGGCGGGTGAGCGTCTGCCGCAGGACCTCGAGGCGCTCGAGCTTGCGCAGGATGGCCTCGCGATCGCCCGGCATGGCGCCGCGGTTCGCCTGATGGAAGTCCGTGATCTCCGCGTTGATGGCGCGCATGTCGGTCTCTGCCTGGGCGAGCTCGCGCTTCAGGAATTGCGTGGTGACGCGCGCCTGCTCCGTGCGCTTCGCGAGGTTGGCGTCGATGAAGATGGCCGCCAGGCCATTGGCGACGACCGCGACCTTGGACTGATCCGTGGACTGGAAGCTGATGCCGAAGATCGACGAGCTCGCCTGGTGTTTTCGCGAGGCGACGTGCTGCTGCTGGTCGATCACGATCTTCGTGCGCATCAGGTCGATCACGTCGGCCAGCGGGAGCTTCTCGCGCTTCGCCGGATAGAGGTCGTGCGCGATGATCAGCTCCGACAGGTTCTGCTTCGAGACGACCTCGCCCATCAGGGCGTTGACGTTCGCGAGCGAGTCCAGGCCCTGGACGGTCGAGGTGACGAATTCGTCGGGAATCTGTTGGCTCGAGACGAGTACCGTGGCGCGGGCCTCGAACGTCGGCGTGATCATGTGATAGCCGGCCGCGGTGCCGACGAGGCCCACGAAGAGGGCCCCCAACATTCCGAGCCAGCGCCGGCGCACCATCGCCATGGGGTTGCTCGCCAGGGCGATGACCTGGCTGATCAGAGGGTTCTGGCCCTCTTCTTCATCGATCCACGCATCCGCGGCCATCGTTGTGCTCCGCGCTTCCGCGCTGCGATCCGGCGGGCTGGTGGAGCCGCGTCGCATCGCGTGGGAAGCGATCAGTCGTCATCGCCTTCGTCGGGACCGTAGGCGTAGTAGTAGTCCTGCTGGTGCTTCGGGGCCTTCACGCCGTCGAGGACCTTGCCGAGGAGCTTGGCCTGGCCCAGCTGCTCGAGCATCTCGTTGTAGCGACGGACTCGACTCTTGCCGACCGCCGCGACCGCGACCCAGCAATCCGCCTCCTGCAGGACCAGGTTGGCATCGGGCACGATGAGCGCCGGCGGCGTGTCGATGACCACGACGCTGTAGCGGCGCGAGAGATCCTCGAGCGTCAGCGCGAAGCGCTTCTCGACCAGCAGCTCATGGGCGCTGCGATGCGGTACGCCGGAGGGGTAGACGTCGAGCGCGGGGTCGGCGACGCGGATGCCAATGTCATCGAGCCGGCGCTGGCCGGCGAGCACCGACTCGAAGCCGGCATCGCAGCTGAGCCCCATGCGCTTTGCGACGGAAGGGTTGCGCATGTCGAGGTCGAGCAGGGCGACATTGCGGTCGGCGGCGAGGGAGGCGAGGGCGAGCGCGAGGTTGCAAGCGACCGTGGTCTTGCCCTCGTCGCGCAGCGCGCTGGTCACGACCAGCGTCGTTGCACCTCGGGTCGCCAGCAGCGAACGCACGCGCAGGGCCAGATGACGATGCAGGTCGAGCTGATCGAGTCCGTACTCGATGGGAATCGTGGTCTGGCTGCGGATGGCCTGAGCCGCCAGCTCGTCCGCCATGATGCGTGCGTGGGGACTCGGCGCGGGATCGTCGGTCGGCTGCGGCGGCGGTGCCAGCGGGCGGGGCGGCGCGTCCGCTGCCTCGGGCGGGGAGCTCGGAGCGGGCCGCTCGTCAGCCGACTGCGCGGCCGGATCGGGCTTTCGCTCGCGCTCGGCATTGGCGCGCTTGAGCGCGTCGGCGATCTCGCCCATCTAGCCCTCCATCCCGAGGTCACCCGCCATCCCTGCAGCCCGGATGGCGCCCATGCTCTTCGCCTTCGCCTCGACGAACTCGGGGCTGATGGGCTTGATGCCCTTCGAGTAGGCGGCCAGCAGCACACGGTCGGCGAGCAGGCTGATCAGGCGGGGGCATCCCGCGGAGAACCAGTAGAAGGTGGGCTCGACGCCGGGCAGGAAGACCTCCTCGTATCGCCCGCCCGCCACGCTGATGCGATGGGCGAGGTAGGGCTGCACGTCGTCGGCGCCGAGGGGGTCCATGTGGTGCTCGACGGCGATGCGCTGACGCAGCTGACGCAGCTGCGGGCGCGCCAGCTTGCGCATCAGCTCCGGTTGGCCAGTGAGCACGATCTGCATCAGCTTCTCGGTATCCGTCTCGAGGTTCGAGAGCAGGCGCACCTCCTCGAGGGTCTCGAGGTCGAGGTTCTGAGCCTCATCGATGATCAGCACCGTGTTGCGTCCGAGTCTGAGTCGCTCGAGCAGCATCCGGTTCAGCGCGATCAGGTAGTCGGCGGTGGAGTCGAATCGGCCCTCGATGCCGAACTCCGCTGCGATCAGCTTGAGCAGATCCAGGGGGGAAAGACCGATGGTATTCAGCACCAGCGCGGTATCCGTGTCGCGCGGGATCTGGGCGAGGGCCGCGCGCAGGAGCGTGGTCTTGCCGGTTCCGACCTCGCCGGTCAGGAGCAGGAAGCCCTTGTGCCGCGTGATGCCGTAGACGAGGGTCGCCAATCCTTCCTGATGGGTTTCGGAGAGCCACAGGAAGCGGGGATCGGGAGTCAGCGAGAAGGGCGGCTCCCCAAATCCGAAGAAGGACTCGTACATCGGCGACTCAGTTCGAGATTCGGCTGGGTTGCATGATAGGGTACCTCCCTCCGTTCACCGAGCCAGGCGCTGCTCGGGCCGGTGCAAGCTCGTCACAGGGACACTCATGAAGTGACCACGCGCCCCGAAGAGGTGACGCGTCCCGACGGGGAAATCGTCGATGCCAGACGGGCTCGCGCCAGATGTGCAGGCGACGCGTCAGAAGATGCGAGCCGACGCCGCGACTCCAGCGGTTGCGGAGAAGATCTGCTGGAAGGGGAAGAGCACGGTCTGCAGGCCATATCCCACCCGGGCGAGCACGTTCGGCGGAACGACAACCATGTCGCCCCCGCGCATCATCATATTGCTCGAGAGGTCACCCTCTTCGATGCCCTCGAGGTCGATGATGAAGACCTCGGTGGCCTCGCCGTTGGTGCGGATCAGGCGGATCCGGCTCTTCGAGGCGAAGATGCTGGTGCCGCCCCGCGACCCGATGGCCGCCGAGACGCGCGTATCCTGAAGCAGCGGAAAGGTGCCTGGTTGCCGCACCTCGCCCACGATGGTGATGGCCTGGCTCAGCGAGTTGACCACGGCGACGGTCGCCCGCGCGTCTCGCTTGTAGCGGCCGTAGCGTTCCTCGATCTCGCGGGAGATGTCCTCGACGGTGCGGCCCGCCGCCTGCACGTCGCCGATCAGGTCGATCGAGATGCGACCGTCCGGACGGACGATGGCCGGGCGCTCCACGACCGGATCGGGCAGGATGGTCACGAAGAGCTCGTCGGGTGGACCGACGACATAGGTGGCGGAGTCGGGGCGGATCGGCGGCGGTCTCACCTGTGTCTCGCAGGCCATGGTCAACAGCGCGGCGCCGAGCAGCGCCAGCGCGAGCATCGCGCGCCCGGGCCGGATGGCCGATCCGCGATCCCGGCGCGGATCCACGCCGCCAAGAATCATCTTTTGCATGTTCCCCCCCTGACTCTCCTGCAAAGATGCGCGAAGTCTCCTCGAAGACCGGTGCGGCGCGATGTGGCCGTCACGTCGATCGCGAGGGGCGGCGACTCGCGTCGGCGCCGCCCAGATTCATACAGCATCGCAGCGGGTCGAGGGGGGGGCGGCGGCCTGCGATCGGAACGTCGGCGCCAGACCGCTCGCGGGCGGCTCGGGTCAGCGCATGAACTCGAATCGTGTGCTGCCGATCTGGATCTCGTCGCCCGGGCTCAGTGTTGCCGATCGCACCCGCTTGCCGTTCACCTTCGTTCCATTCGTGGACTGCAGGTCCTCGATGATGAACTCGTCGCAATCCTCGTCCCAGAGCACCAACGCGTGCTCACGGCTGATGCCCTCGTCGAGGAGCGTGATGTTCGTGGTCGGATTGCGTCCGATCAGCGTCTCCTCCTCGACCAGCTCGTAGTCCATGCCCGCAAACTCGCCGTTGCGGATCACCAGTCTCGCGATCTTCGGGCCTTGCGCGCGTTCACTCATGGCCGTTCATCCATCTCCCGATCCTGCCGGAAAGCTCCGGAATCTCGGGCGGCTTATCGGCCCGCCTGCCGGCCGTCTTGAGGGGGCTGCCGAGGGGGATGATCGGGTCGGCTCACCCCTCGCTCAGGAGATCCGGCGATGGGCGAGCGCGGGGATCGCCCCGCGCACGCGCGCGACCTCGCCCAGATCGCACTCGGCCTCGATGATCGCGGGTTGATCGGCCGCCTGAGCGAGCACGATGCCCCACGGATCGATGATCATGGAGCGTCCGTAGCTGGCGCGATCGGGCGAGTGACGACCGCACTGGGCGGGCGCGATGACGAATGCCTGATTCTCGATGGCCCGCGCGCGAAGCAGGGTCTCCCAGTGATCTCGGCCGGTCTGGGGTGTGAAGGCGCTCGGCACGGCGAGGACGCTCGCCTCGGCATCGGCGTATCGGCGATAGAGCTCGGGGAAGCGAAGGTCGTAGCAGACCGAGAGGCCGATGGGGCCGAAGTCCGTGTCGGCGACCACGGGCTCTTCGCCCGACGCGAAGTGCTCCGACTCGCGATACACGTCCTCGCCGGCATCGCCGATGGCCACGTCGAAGAGGTGGATCTTGCGATAGCGGGCCACCTGGTCGCCGTGCGGATTCATGAGCACGCTCGTGTTGTAGACCCGCTCGTCTCCCTCGATGGCCTCGGGGAAGGTTCCGCCGAGCAGCCATACGGAGTGCTCGGAGGCGAGACGAGCCAGGAATCGCTGGAGCACGCCGTCGGGCCCCTGCACGCAGGGAAAGGCACTGCCTTCCCGACGCATGTAGGCGAAGTTCTCCGGCAGCGCGATCAGCTCCGCCCCACGAGAGGCGGCGGCTCCGATCGACTGCTCGGCGAAGTGGAGGTTGGCGTCCAGGTCGTCGGTCGAGCAGGTCTGGATCAGTGCGACGCGCACCTATTCACCCCGATCACCCCGATCACCCCGATGCGGTGCCCCGGACTCTCCCCGCAGGCCCCTCTCATGCCGCGAGCCGTCAGGCGAGGTCGGGAACGGGACGGACGCGGGCTCCCGGCTCAGGTCCTGAACTGGGCGGGATCGACGCCGGTGCGCCGGATCACGTCGTAGAAGTCCTTGCGATCCTTCTTCGCCAGCCGCGCAGCTCGGCTGATGTTGCCCGAGCAGCGCCGCAGCAGCCCTTCGACGTAGCGGGTCTCGAAGGCGCGCTTGGCTTCCTTGAAGGAGGGCACCTCGTCCCCTTCGGTCGAGAGCATCAGGGCCTCGGCGGAGACGGATCCACTGCCCGAGAGCCGCACGGCCTGGCGGATGCGCTCGCGCAGCTCCCGCACGTTGCCCGCCCAAGGCTCCTCGACGAGCCAGCGCCGTGCGTCGACGGTGAAACCCACCGCAGTGAGTCCGTCCTGCTCGGCGAACTCGGCAAGGAAGTGCGCGGCCAGGGGGAGGATGTCCTCCTTGCGCTCCGACAGCGGTGTCAGCTCGAGGCTCATGACCGGGATCTCACCGAAGAGGCTCTTTGCCTCGCTGCCGGCGGTGGCGATGACGCGCGCCTGGAGGCTGCCCTCCTGGCCCCCTGCGGCCTGGTAGCGGCCGCTCTGGATCGCGTCGAGGAGCCTTCGCCTCACGGCCTCAGCCAGCAGGTCGATGCGCTCGATGATCAGCGATCCGTTGCCAGCCTCCGCGATGGCGCCCTCGGTCGCCCCCTCCAGATTCGCGTCGCCGGCACTGCCGAAGAGGGCGCCGGCCTGTAGGCTCTCGGGCGTAGAAGTCGCCGAGAAGACGGTGAGGGGGGAGCCCGCGCGCTGGCTCCACTCGTGGATCGCGCGCGCGTAGTGGAGTCGTCCGCTGCCGGGAGGTCCCTGGATGAGCAGATTGGAATTGGACCGGGCCAGTGCGCTCGCCTTGTCGACGGCCTGCTGGGATTGGCTGCTTGCGAGGATGATCCGGTCGCTCCGGCGGCGCCCGGTGGGGCGATCGGCGAGGCTGCCAGCGGCCGCGGTGTTCTCCAGTGTCGACGTAGAGCCAGCGGGCTCCGAAAGCCCCGTTCGGGGTGCTTCCAGAGAGGTTCGATTGTCCGACATGGCGCAAAGCCCCCAGATGCGTTTGTATCTCAACCAGAACTATTGAGAATTCAGAATCTTGTCAATTCTTTTTGCGGGTCGCTACCCCGCTGGGATCCGAACGAAGGCGGCACTGTACCCTCGATGTTAACGCGGCAACAGGCAAAAGTGGCGGCAAATTGAGGCAAATGATGCGTGGTCAGAATCACTCGAATGCGCACGGACTGCACGTTCCGACCATCAGGCTCC
Source organism: uncultured Spirochaetaceae bacterium (assembly GCA_964594405.1). Taxonomy (GTDB): domain Bacteria; phylum Myxococcota_A; class UBA9160; order UBA9160; family UBA4427; genus CAZQMY01. The sequence goes on from CAZQMY010000110.1 coordinate 10,507, forward strand.
TGCCCGATCCGCTGGTGGATCAGATTGCCGCCGGCGAGGTGGTGGAGCGGCCCGCGTCGGTGGTGAAGGAGCTGGTCGAGAACGCACTCGATGCAGGCGCCACGCGCATCCGTATCGCCGTGCGCGACGGCGGCGCGGCCTGCATCAGTGTCGCTGACGATGGCTGCGGAATGGACCCCGCGCAGGCGCGCCTCGCGCTCCAGCGTCACGCCACCAGCAAGCTGGCCGAGCAGTCGGACCTGCAGCGCATCCGGAGCTTCGGTTTTCGCGGCGAGGCGCTCCCGGCCATCGCCTCGGTCTCGCGGATGCGGCTGTTCAGCCGCGCGCGCGGCGCGGACGCCGGTCACGAGATCCGCGTCGAGGCCGGGGAGGTGCTGGGCGAGCAGAGCGCGGGTGGACCCGAGGGCACTCGAATCGAGGTAGCCGACCTCTTTTCGAATGTGCCGGCGCGACGAAAGTTCCTGAAGAAGGCCGGCACGGAGTGGGGGCACATCGCGGACTGGCTCGGGCGGCTCGCGCTCGCGCTGCCGGGTGTACACTTCGAGGTGCAGCGCGACGACAGGGCCGCCGTCGTCTGGCCCGCGACGAGCGACCCGCTCGCGCGGATCGCCGCGGTGCTCTCGATGGATGAGGCCGAAGGGCTCGTCCCCATCGAGTGGGAGGAGCAGGCCGGTCACGTGCAGGCCTTCGTCTCGCCGCCCGATCGGACCCGCGCCAACGGCAACGGACTCTACCTCTACGTCAACGGGCGGCCGGTTCGCGACAAGCTGCTCCGGCACGCCGTACTCGAAGCCTATCGGGATCTCCTCCCGAGAGGCCGCTACCCGACCGCCATCGTCTTGCTGACGGTGGCGCCCGAGCGGGTCGACGTGAACGTGCACCCGGCCAAGTGGGAGGTCCGTTTCGAGGAGCAGAGCGGCGTGCATCAGCTGGTCCGACACGCGATCGCCGAGGCGATGCGCGAGCGCAGCTGGCTGGGCGGGCAGGGCGCCCGGCCGGCGATGCCCGCGCCAGCGCCGGCCCCGCGTTGGCGTCCGGCGCGCCCGAGCGCGGCCGCAGAGCCATCTCCGCCCGCCGGCGACTGGCAGCTCGCTGCAGCGGCTGAGCCAGCCACGCGCGTCGCGGAGGGGCCCGGCGCAGGGCCGCGGGCCCATGCTCCGCCCGAGGCCCTGCCGCTGATTCCGGAGCCGGCGAGCCGGATCGAGGAGGGGCGGGTCGAGTTCGGCAAGCTGGTGCTGATCGGGCAGATGAAGGCCAGCTATCTGATCCTAGAAGGCCGTGACGGGATGATTCTCGTGGACCAGCACGCCGCCCACGAGCGCGTCCTCTACGAGCGGCTGCGGGCGGCCTGGCTCGAGCAGGGTGTCGCGCGGCAGCAGCTGCTCGTACCCGAGACCGTCGAGCTCGATCCGATCGCGTTGGCAGCGCTGATGGAGGCTGGCGAGACCGTCGAGGCGCTGGGCTTCGAGGTGGAGCCCTTCGGCGAAGGGGCCGTCGTGCTGCGCGCGGTGCCGGCGCTGCTCTCGGAGTGCGATCCCGTCGTGCTGCTGCGCGGTCTCGCCGAGGAGCTCGCCGAGGCCGGCGTCGTGCCGGAGCGCGCGCCCGACCGGACCCGTCTTCTGGCCGCCGCCGATCGCGCCATCGCCACCCTGGCCTGTCATTCGGCGCGCCGATTCGGCGATCACCTGCCACCCGACGAGCAGCGCGCGATCCTCGAGGGGCTGGACACGATCCCCTGGGCGCCGACCTGCCCGCATGGCCGGCCGGTGGCCATCTCGCTCAGCGTGACGGACATCGAGCGCCGCTTCGGGCGCCGCTGATCGCTCGAGGCGCGACCGGCCGGAGCGCCCTCTCGCAGGTCGAGCGGCAGGTCGAGCGGCA
>CAZQMY010000110.1:12487-15042 GCA_964594405.1 uncultured Spirochaetaceae bacterium
GCAGGTCGAGCGGCAGGTCGAGCGGCAAGTCGAGGGGCAGGGTCGGGAGGCCGGTCGGGAGATGCCATGGAGAATCGAGCACAGAGGTCGCCCGTGGTCGTCCTCACCGGGCCCACGGCGGCGGGCAAGACGGGCCTCGCCATCGCGCTCGCCCAGCACTTCGGGGGCGAGATCATCAACGCCGACTCCATGCAGGTCTACCGGTACATGGACATCGGCACGGCGAAGCCCTCGCTCGAAGAGCGCGCGATGGTGCCGCATCACCTCTTCGATGTGGTGACGCCCGACGTCGACTACAACGCCGGCCGCTACGGCGACGACGCGCGGCGGGTGGCGGCTGCGATCCATGCGCGCGGGCGACCGGTCTTCCTCGTCGGGGGAACTGGGCTCTACATCCGCGCCTTCCTGCAAGGGCTGGTGAGTGCAGGCGGCGCGCAGCCCGAGATCCGCGAGCGCCTGGAGGCAGAGCACGCCAGGGCCGTGGCCGAAGGCGCGCCCACCAGATTGCACCACCGATTGGAGAAGCTCGATTCAGGGGCGGCCCAGCGGATCCATCCCAACGATCTGCGACGCATCATCCGCGCGCTCGAGATCATCGAGATCGGGGGCGGGACGGCCTCTTCCGCACGTGATGCGCACAGCTTCAAGGATCGACCCTTCCGCACACTCCACCTGGCGCTCGATCCGGGGCGCGACGTCGTGGCGGAGCGCATCGAGGCGCGCTGCCAGCAGATGATCGACGACGGTCTGCTGCGCGAGGTCCGGCAGCTCCGCGATCGGGGCTATGGATCCGAGCTCAAGCCCATGCAGGGCATCGGCTATCGACACATCAACCCCGTCGTCGATGGGCACGACATCCTCAGCAACGCCCTCGCGGCCATGCGCGCCGATACGCGCCGCTTCGCGCGCCGACAGCGCACCTGGATCCGCAAGGTCGAGGGCGTGCGCTGGATGGACCCGCGCGACCCCGAGGCGGTGGCGCGCCGCGTCGGGGCCTTCCTGGAGTCCGAGGCGGGCGAGGGCGAAGCCGATCAGCCGCCCGGCGCGTTGTAGCTGATCCCGAACTTCACCGGAATGGTGATGGGCGTCGCGATCGGGTTGTAGAGGATCCACTTGTTCTCGGTGAACTCGAGCGGGTTGTACCACTCGACGAGCGCGCCGGCGTCCTCCACCGGATCGAAGAGCGTGTCCACGTCGGTCTCGAAGGGGAAGACGATCAGCCCGGGCACGAACTCGAGCACACCGGTCACGATGCGGATGCCGCCCGAGCCGAAGTTCAGGCCCGCCAGCCAGACCCAGCCAGGCAGCGCGTAGGTCATCCGCACGCCGGGCGTGTCGTCGATCTCCTGGAGGTTGCGCGCCAGCGTGTAGCCGCCGCTGATCGGCGAGAGCACCATGTCGAAGGGCCCATTGAGGATGTTCGCGAACGAGCGCTGAAGCGTCAGGGGCGAGGCCGCGGCCGGCGCGGCGATGGCGCAGAGCAGCCCGAGCGAGCAGAGCGCGGCCAGGAGCCGGCGGGCCAGGGGCAGCAGCGGGGCGGGGCGCACGCTTCGGATCACGGGAACTCCTGGGGCGGGCCGATTGCGGGCAAGCGGCGGCGTGGACGGACGGACGAGCCCGGGCCGGCGTGCCCGCCGCGCTCCGCGCGCGTCGGGGCAATCCCCCAGGCAAGAGTGCTGTCGGACATGAAACGATCGCGTGGCGAGGATGTCAAGCACGCAGTGGCGCGCCGACCGGGCGTCTGTCCCGATCCGCTCGGCTGGCTATCCTGCGGGGCCCAATGGCCCTCCATACGCCCCTGCCCATCGTCGCCATCGTCGGGCGACCCAACGTCGGCAAGTCGACGCTCTTCAATCGTTATACCGGCCATCGACGGGCGCTGGTGGCCGACACGCCCGGCATGACGCGTGATCGTCTCGCCGAGACGCTCGAGGTCTCCGAGCGCACCATCGTGCTCGTCGATACCGCCGGCCTCGACTACGACGCTGAGGCAGGACTGCCAGCGGCGGTGCAGGCGCAGGCCGAGTCTGCCGTCGAGACGGCCGACGCGATCCTCTTCGTGGTGGACGGGAAGGCCGGTCTGCTTCCGGAGGACGAGGCCATCGCCCGGATCCTCCGCCGCACGCGCAAGCCGCTCTCGCTTCTCGTCAACAAGGTCGACGACCCGAGCCACCACATGGAGCGCGTGCACGAGTTCCATCGACTCGGCTTCGACGCGGTGCACGCGATCTCCGCCGAGCACGGGGGCGGCGCTTTCGATGCCCTCGAGGCTCTGGTCGAGGCGCTGCCGGAGGCGGCGGTGGAGCTGCCGACTGAGTCCGACGAGATTCGCGTCGCCATCGTGGGCCGGCCGAATGCGGGCAAGAGCTCACTGACCAACCGCCTGCTGGGCGAGGAGCGCATGGTCGTCTCGGAGATGGCCGGCACGACCCGTGACGCCATCGATACACGATTGGAGCAGGGCGGTCAGCGCTTCGTCCTGGTGGATACCGCTGGGCTGCGCCGGCCCGGCCGGCGCACCGGGGCCCGCGAAAAGGTACGTGCGCTGATGGCCG
>CAZQMY010000111.1:0-14983 GCA_964594405.1 uncultured Spirochaetaceae bacterium
CGAGTCGTGGGTGGACGTCAGGACGGGCGAGGAGGTGCGCAGCTGCACGCTTCTTACCACAGAGGCCAATGCGGTCGTGCGTCCGGTCCACGACCGAATGCCGGTCCTGCTCGAGCCCATGGACTTCGATCGCTGGCTCGATGTGGAGTCGACGCCCGTGGAAGAGGCGCACTCGCTCCTCGTCCCCGCCTCACCCGATCGACTGAAGGGCTTCGAGGTCGCGCCGCTCGTGAGCAACGTGCGGAACGACTCACCGGAGTGCATCGTGCCCATCTGAGTGCACGCATCGGCGCGTTCGAAATCGGCCGCCCGTTCCAGGCTGTGCTCCGTGATGCCTTGAGAGTATCGAGACGCGCAGCTGAGACGTTCGAGATCCCATCGCATTGATGGCATCGAGGTTGCAGTTCGATCCGCTCGAAGTCTCGGAAAGGCAGCGACGAATCGACTCCGTGGAGGGTCGGTGGCGTCCATCGGGAGCCGGTATGCTTCTCAGAGCGGACCTCTATCAGGCCAACGGCGAGTTCATCCTCGAAGTCGACGTCCCCGGCGTAGAGCCGGAGGCCATCGAATTGTGGATCGGCGACGACTCGATGACGATTCGCGGCCGGCGCTCGGCGATCCAGACCTGGGCGGTCGCCTTCGGCTCGCGAGTCCAGCCGCGATCACATCGGCGCGAGCGTTCGGAGGGCCACTTCGAACGCCAGATCCCGCTGCCGCTGCCTGTCCTTCGGGAGGCGGCAGAGGCGAGCGTCCGAGATGGCGTCCTCACCGTGCGGGTCCCGATTCGCGAGGCGCCTCCGGGCCCGGATCGTCTGGACGTGCTGCCCGAACGCGTCGACGTGGCCGGCGAGCTCCGCGGCAGGAGGGCCCTCACGCACTGAATCGGGAAGACCGCGCCTCGGGGTTCCTGCTGGATCTGCCTGCGGTCTTGACCCCAGCCATGCGTGGGTTCCACGAATTGACACCTGTCGTGCGATCTCTGAGCCTAGTCGCGGAAGCCGCGGGGGAGGTGACGCGTGACCGGGAACATACTGATCGTCGACGACGAGCCGAAGATCTGCAGCATGCTGCGCCGCACCCTGCAGGCCTCGGGCTATCTGATCGAGACCACTACCGATGCCGGGGAGGGGCTTCGGCAGCTGAGGGAGCAGCCCTTCGACGTCGTCATCACCGACCTGCGTATGCCCGGCGTCGATGGTATGGAGCTGCTTCGACGGGCCAAGCAGATCCGGCCCGGCTGCGAAGTGGTCATGATGCCCGCGCACGCCACGGTCGAGACCGCGCGCGAAGCCCTGAAGCGTGGCGCACTCGACTACATCCGGAAGCCGATCGACATCGAGGGTGAGCTCAAGCCGCTGATGAGCGCGCTCTTCAGTGCGTTGCCGGGGGAGGGGATGGCGACCGCAGCGGAGGCCCGGGGTGGGCGCCCCGCCGCGGAGGGCGGTGAAGAGCTCGAGGGCGTGATCGGTCGGGGGGAGGCGATGACCCGGCTGGTCGGCAAGGTCCGGAAGATCGCGCGATCGGACGCGCCGGTGCTGCTCCAGGGCGAGTCGGGCAGCGGCAAGGAGGTCATCTCCGGACTCATCCACCGGCTCTCGCTGCGTGCGGATCGGCCATTCATCAAGATCAACTGTGCGGCGTTGCCGGAGAACCTTCTGGAGAGCGAGCTCTTCGGCCATACGAAGGGCAGCTTCACCGGCGCGCACTCGGATCGTGAAGGCCTGTTCCAGGCGGCCGACGGCGGGACGCTCCTGCTCGACGAGATCGGTGAGATCTCGCGCACGTTCCAGCCCAAGCTGCTCCGCGTCCTCCAGGACGGCGAGTTCCACCGCGTCGGCGAGGCGCGGCAGTCCAGGAAGGTCGACGTCCGTGTGATCGCCGCGACCAATCGGAACCTCGACGTGGCTGTCGAGCGTGGGGAGTTCCGACAGGACCTCTACTATCGCCTCAACGTGGTCCCGCTCGCCGTCCCCCCGTTGCGCGAGCGCATCGAGGACCTCGAGGAGCTCATCGGCCACTTCGTGGCGACCCTCTCCAGGCGCCGGGGCATCGACTCGAGCAGGGCGGTGCGCTTCAGCGCCGAGGCCCGTGAGCTGATGATGCGATACCCCTGGCCCGGCAACATCCGCGAGCTCGCCAACGCGGTGGAGTATGCGATGGTGCTGAGCGAGGGGGAGGAGATCGACATCGAGGACCTGCCGGTGGCGATCCAGGATCACCTTCGCCTGGCAGGGCTGGAGGAGTCCGCACCGCCGGCCGTGGCGGCCCCTTCGCCGAGCGATGGCAGCACGCTCGAGGACATCGAGATGCGCTGCATCATCCAGGCCATGAGCAAGACGGGATTCAACCGCACCCGCGCGGCCGGGCTGCTCGGGGTGACGCGTCGCACCCTCGGCTACCGCATCAACAAGTACGGGCTCGAGGACGAGCTCGACCGCTTGCGGCGCAGCGGGGAGGAAGAGGCGCAGCCCAGTCTCCCATCGCTTCGCGATCACGGAGCACCGACACAGAGCTCTCCTCAATCGCACTGACCACGGTGCGCGGCGGTCGCGGCGCATCGCGCGTGCGCGGCGGCCCATCGGCGCATCGTTCGAGGATTGGAGGATCACCGGGGCGCTTCGATCGTATGCGCCCGAGGCCTCCCGAAGCGAGCGCTCATCGCCAGCGTTGGGGTATGGGGCAGAGCCGGGCCGAGGTGCTACACCCCTGCCATGGCGGATGGCAGGGCAGGGGGCGGGCAAGGTGGAGCTTCGGCCGGCGCGGGTCGTCTGCGGTTCACCCTGATCGCGATCATCGTCCTCCTCTATGTCGTCTCGATCCCCTGGTACCGTGATGACGAGGCGCCGCTCAGGCTGATCCTGGGACTGCCGGATTGGGTGGCCATCGCCGTCGCCTGCTACGTGGCGGTGGCGGCACTCAATTCGCTGGCGTGGCTCGTCACCGACATTGCAGACGATCCGGGAGAGCAGGGAGGCGATCTCGAGAGGCCGTCGCCGCGGGATGGCTCCTCGTGAGCTTCGCACAGAGCGGCGTCCTCACGCTGGGGCTCTACCTGATCGTCATGCTCGCCATGGCGGAGATCGCGCGCCGCGCCCGTCAGGATGAGTCGCCCAGTGACCACTTCCTGGCCGGGCGGGAGCTGGGCGTCTTCGTGCTCTTCCTGACGCTCTACAGCACGGCCTACAGCGGCAACTCGCTGCTCGGATATCCGGGCAAGGCCTATCGGAGCGGCTTCTCCTTCGTCATGGCCACCGGCTTCATGATGTCGATCATCGTGGTCTTCCACGCGATTGCGCCTCGCCTCCGGCCTCTGGCCATTCGCTACTCGTTCGTGACACCGGGGGACTGGGTCCGGAGGCGCTTCGAGGGGGAGCCTGCGGCCCGCGCGCTGACCCGGCTCGTCGGGCTGCTCATGTCCATTGCCCTTGCGAACTTCCTGCTGGCCCAGCTCAAGGCGATGGGCGAGGTGACGAGCCTGGTCACGCAGGGTCTGATCCCCTACGCGTGGGGCGTCATCGGCCTCGCGCTGATGATCCTCTTCTACGAGACGCGTGGAGGCATGCGCGCCGTGGCGTGGACCGATACGGGGCAGGGGCTGCTCATGCTCTTCGGCCTGGGTGCGCTCCTCTTCTGGCTGCTCGAGACCGCCGGTGGCTTCGCCGTGGTGACCCGGGGTGTCGCCGAGGTGCGCCCCGCCGCCGTCGCCATCCCGGACGCCACCACGTGCGCGAACTGGGCGAGCAGCGTGCTGCTGCTGGGCATCGGCAGCGTGATCTACCCGCAGGCGATCCAACGCATCTACGCGGCCCGCAGCGGCCGTACCCTGGCTCGCGCGTGTGCGAGCATGACGTGGATGCCCCTGGCCACGACCCTCGTCGTCACGTTGATCGGCGTGGCGGCCATCTCACGCGTGGACCTCTCGGCGGGTGTCGCCTCGGACGGTGTGATGCCGGTGCTGCTCGGGGAGTGGGCGGAGTCCGGTGAGGGCGGCCGGATCGGCGCGCTGCTCGTCTTCATCGGCGCACTCTCTGCGATCATGTCGACCGCTGACTCCTGCCTCCTCTCCCTCGGCTCGCTGCTGCTTCGCGATCTCGGCGGCCGCACCGGGCAGGACGCGCGGAGTACACTGATCGGGAAGGTGGCGGCCGGCGCCGTCCTGATTTCGATGATTCCACTCGCGCTCCAGCAGGAGGTCACCCTCTGGCGGCTGATCGAGCTCAAGATGGAGCTGCTGATCCAGTGCGCGCCCTGCTTCTTCCTGGGCCTGCACTGGCGTGGACTTCGAGCGGACGCCACGCTCGTGGGCGTGGTGGTGGGTACGATCTTCTCCGTGGGCGCGACCTGGATGGGCGTCGCCAAGCTCGGAGGCGTGCATGTCGGTGTCGTCGGACTCGTGATCAACGGGCTGCTCGCCGCAGCGCTCTCGCACGTGCTCCGACGCCGCGCATGACGGGCAGCACGCGCGGGTCGCTCGCAGCCCGTGCGTATGTCCGCCGCAGCGACTGGGCATCGGGGTTCGGGCCATCCCGAGCGCTGCAAATGGGCACTATTCTCTGGACGACGCCTGGGGAAGGGCTCTGCACGGCGGCGTCTGGCGCGCCGTGCCGCTGGAGCGGACGATGTTCTACCTGCTGGGAATCCTCTGTGTTGCCTGGACGATCCACGAGCTGATGAACCTTCTGCAGGGCATGCAGCCCCCGGTCCCCGATCACCCGCTGCGCCGAGCCTCGGACCACTTCCAGGCCTGGGATCAGAACGGCGAGAGCCTGCATGTCGATCAGGTACGCGGCGCGGGGCTGCATCCGCGACGGCGTGCCAGCGACTTCCCGATCTGAACGCTAACGTCGCGAGCCTGAATCGGATCGGGGGGGCGATGCCTCACGTGGTCGCGCAGGGCCCGGCGGCGCGCTGTGGAGATCGTTCGCTCGATGGGACCGATTCGCCACGAGGGAGACCGCGGCATGTCCGCGGCTCGCTGCAAGGAGAGCTCCAGCCGTGCCGGATTCCGACCCTTCCGTCGACACTGCATCGAACCCCCTGCTGCGCTTCGGCGCGCTTCCGAGCTTCGATGAGATCGAGGCATCCCACGTCGTCCCCGCGACGGAGGCGCTGCTGGAGACGCTGAGTGCCGAGCTCGACGCCATCGAGTCAGGCGTCGAGCCGACCTGGGCCGGCGTCGTCGCGCCGCTGGAGCGGATCGGCGAGCGCCTGGGCTTCACCTGGGGTGTGGTGAATCACTTGATGGGCGTGCGGAACAGCGAGGCCCTACGCCAGGCACACGAGGCGATGCAGCCCCGCATCGTGGAGTTCAGCCTCCGGCAGGGCCAGAGTCGTCCGATCTACGACGCGCTGGTCGCGCTCTCGGAGGGGACGGAGTTCGCGACCTTGAGCGAGGGACAGAAGCGGATCGTCGAGACCCTGGTTCGGGAGGCGCGCCACGCGGGCGTGGCCCTGGAAGGCGAGGCCAGGGAACGCTTCAACGAGATCCAGCAGGAGCAGGCGCAGCTCTCCACCGACTTCAGCAATCACGTGCTCGATGCCACCAAGGCCTTCTCGCTGCTGCTCCGCGATCCGGCCGAGGTGGAGGGGGTCCCCGAGAGTCTCCGGCAGCTGGCGGCGCAGTCCGCGCGCGAGGCGGGTGAGGAGGGCGCCACCGCCGAGAGCGGACCCTGGCGGATCACGCTCGACTCTCCATCGTTCTTTCCGTTCATGGAGCACGGTCGACGCAGGGACATCCGCGAGCAGCTCTATCGGGCCTATATCTCGCGGGCGAGCGAGGGTGAGCTCGACAACGCCCCGCTCATCGCGCGCAAGCTCGCCCTGCGAAGAGAGGAGGCGCAGCTGCTCGGCTATCGGAACTTCGCCGAGCTCTCGCTCGCGAGCAAGATGGCTCCGAGCGTGGAGAGCGTCTTCGATCTGCTCGAGCAGCTTCGAGGGGCGTCATACGACGCCGCAGTTCGCGATCTGGAAGAGCTGCAGGCCTTTGCGAAGTCCGAGGGCGAGAGCGAGCCGCTCAGGCATTGGGACATCGCCTTCTGGGCCGAGCGTCTGCGCGAGTCGCGCTTCGATTACAGCGAAGAGGAGCTGCGTCCCTACTTTCCCTTGCCGAAGGTCCTCGACGGGCTCTTCGCGCTGGCGGGAGAGCTCTTCGGGGTCCGGATCGCCGCGGCCGACGGGAGCACGAGCGTGTGGCATCCCGACGTCCGTTTCTTCGAGGTCCACGATGAGCAGGGCGAGCGGATCGCGCGCTTCTACCTCGATCCCTACTCCCGCCCCGGGGAGAAGCGCGGCGGCGCCTGGATGGATGAGTGCATCCCGCGCAGTCGCGACGGGGCGGGCGCAGTGCGCATCCCGGTTGCCTACCTCGTCTGCAACCAGACGCCGCCGGTGGGGGACGAGCCGTCGCTGATGAGCTTCTCCGAGGTGGAGACGCTCTTCCACGAGTTCGGCCATGGTCTGCAGCACATGTTGACACGGGTGGACGAGAGTCTGTGCTCCGGCATCCGCAACGTCGAGTGGGACGCCGTGGAGCTGCCGAGCCAGTTCATGGAGCACTGGTGCTACGACGGACGCGTCCTCGAAGGGATCAGCGGCCACGTGAAGACCGGCGAGCCGCTCCCTGAGGCGTTCAGGCAGAAGCTGCGGGCCGGCCGCACCTACCGGGCCGGCTCGAACATGCTGCGTCAGCTCTTCTTCGCGATGACCGACCTGGCGCTGCACAGCGACTTCCGGCCCAGCGAGGCGCGCACCGCCTTCGACGTACAGCAGGAGGTGGCGCGCAAGACCACGGTGCTGGCGCCGCTGCCGGAGGATCGCTTCCTCTGCAGCTTCGGGCACATCTTCGCGGGCGGCTACGCGGCGGGCTACTACAGCTACAAGTGGGCGGAGGTGCTCTCGGCGGATGCTTTCGGCGCCTTCGAGGAGGCGGGCCTCGATGATCCCGGAGCGCTGCAGGCCACCGGGCGGCGCTTCCGCGACACGGTGCTCGCGCTCGGTGGGAGTCGCGCGCCTATGGAGGTCTTCGAGGCGTTTCGCGGGCGGCCGCCGAGTTCCGAGGCGCTCCTGCGACACAGCGGGCTGGCCGAGGCCTGAGGCGGAGCGCGGTGCCCAGGGCCGAGAGCCATCAGAGGATCAGATCCGTCGTGCGGCGCATCCCCCGCGGCCGGGTGGCGACCTACGGTCAGGTCGCCGAGCTGGCCGGACTGCCCAGGCAGGCCAGACTGGTCGGCTATGTGCTGCATGCGAGCGAGGGTACGCTGCCCTGGCAGCGGGTGATCAACGCGCGGGGCGAGATCAGTCTGCAGGGGCACGACGGGGCCGACCAGCTGCAGCGGCAGCTCCTCGAGCAGGAGGGCGTGGCCTTCGGAGCAGATGGTCGCGTCGACCTCGAGCGCTATCGCTGGCGACCTCGGAAGAAGCCCGGGAGCTGCTAGACTGGGCGCCCACCAGAGAGGGAGCGCACGATGGCCGCGTCGAGGCGGGCTGAGAGGGAGTGCCGATGAGTCGCGATGGGATGGTGCGGCTCTCCGTCGACTTCGAGAACCCGAGCCCCGAATGGTGGGAGAACGGCGGTCGCGATCTGTGGGATGCGCTCGTCGAGGGCTTCGACAACAACGACGTCATCCTCGAACGCGCGCTCGCCGATTCCTGGCTCGCCCAGGCCGCCCGGATCCCGGGCTGGACAGGGGGCCCCGAGTTCGCGCCACATCCGATCTGCGAGAAGCCCATCGATGAAGACGAGGAGCTCTGAGCGGGTTGAAGCGCTGACACGCCCCGCCACTGAGCTTCCCCGCATCCCAGCGATTGGAGGTTGCCGAGAATGAACACTGGAAGCGCGATCATCATTGCGGCCACCGTGTTGGCCCTCAGCATCGTCGGCAGCGCGTATCTGATTACGCGCTCGGTGGATGGCGTCAATCAGCAGCTGGCCGTGCTCGAGCGGGCGGCGGGCAAGGTGCAGATCGCCGCTGGAGATTCCGCCCCCGCCGAGCGGGAGCGGCGCCGTCGCCAGGGCCCCGATCCCGAGAAGGTCTACAAGGTGAATATCGCAGGCTCCCCTTTCCGGGGACCGGCCGACGCGAAGGTGACCCTCGTGGAGTTCTCGGACTTCCAATGCCCCTACTGCAGCCGCGTCACGCCGACATTGAATGCGATTCGAGAGCAGTACGAAGACGACGTGAAGATCGTCTTCAAGCACCTGCCGTTGACGCGGATCCACCCGAAGGCCCCGCTCGCCCATGCCGCCAGCGAGGCTGCCCATGCCCAGGGCAAGTTCTGGGAGATGCACGACCTGATCTTCGCGAATCAGCGCGACTTGGAAGAGGAAACCTTCATCGGCTACGCGGAGGAGCTCGGCCTCGACGTCGAGCGCTTCAAGCAGGACATGAAGTCCCCCCTGATCAGGAAGCGCGTGGACGCCGATGCCGCCGAGGCGGCGCGCCTCTCGATCAACGGAACCCCGGGCTTCATGGTCAACGGCCGCTTCTTCGCGGGCGCGAAGAACCTCGACTACTTCAAGCAGCGCATCGACGAGGCGTTGGGCAAGAGCTGAGCCCGCTCTCGATCAGCGCGTCTTCTGCAGATCGCTGACGACCGGGCGCGTGGCCGCCTTCAGGGCGTCGAGGCGCGCGGCGGTGGGCGCGGGGCGCGCGGCCTGCAGATCGAAGCCGTCGAGCACCTCGGGATTCACGAGGTGAGCCGGCCGCTCACCGGAGAGCAGGCAAGCGATCTGGTGCGCGATGAGCTCACCCTGGTGGGCCGCGACGTCGCTCGTGTTGCCGCCGACATGGGGCGTCGAGCTCACGTTGTCGAGCCAGACCAGGGGCAGGTCCGAGCCCGGCGGCTCCACCGAGAACGTGTCGAGGGCTGCGCCCCCGAGCGCACCGGATTCGAGCGCTTCGATGAGGGCGGCCTCGTCGAGGAGCGCGGCGCGGGCGGTGTTGATGAGCCACGCCCCGGGCCGCATCAGCGCGAGATGTCGCTTGTCCATCAGCCCCTCGGTCTCTGGCGTGACGGCGGCGTGCAGGGAGACGAAGTCGCTCTGGGCGAGGAGCGCGTCGAACGCGACCAGCTCTGCGTCGGCGAGGGCCGCCTGCTCGGGTCGGAGGTAGGGATCGGCCACGAGGAGTCGCGCGCCGAAGCCCTGGAGGCGCTCCGCGACCTTCCGACCGATGGCGCCGAAGCCGACGAGCCCGATCGTCTTGTTCCAGAGCTCGCGGCCCTGGAGCGTGGCGAAGGCCTCGCCCAGGCTCGCGAGGTCGCCTGGCTCGATCCCGGGTCGTCGGAGGAATTCGGCGGCCTGCGGGAAGCGCCGAGCCCCCATGAGCATGAAGGTGAGCGTGAGATCGGCAACGGCGTCGGCGTTGCGTCCGGGCGTGTGGACGACCGGGATGCCGAAGGCGGTACAGGCGTCGACGTCGACGTTGACGGGATCGCCACGACACACGCCGACGATGCGGAGCTGTGGGAGCGCCTCGATGCTGACAGCATCGAGCAGGTCGATCTCGGTGATCAGGATCTGATGACCCTGCATGGCTTCGACCATGGTCGCTCCGGCGAGCATCCGGTGCGTGCGACGAAAGCTCTGATCCTCGACTGGGCCCAGCGTCTGGAGGGCGCGGAGGGCCGAGGCATCCAGATCGGCGGTCACCAGCATGCTCGGGCCCGGGCGCTCCGGCGTCGGGGCGGCCGCGCCGCCGCCCGCCATGGCGAAGGCCATGGTGAGCTCCGACGCGGTCCGATCGGCTTCGGCCCGGGCGGCACGGTAGATGGACCAGCGCTGGTAGAGCGCGGCGCGCTCGTTGGCGAGGCTCGGGTCGGGCGCGGCCGGCGCTCGCAGGCGCACGTGCGCCCGGGCGGCGGACTGGAGGTCGGGGTGCGCGCCGACGGCGGTCGCGGCGCAGAGCGCTGCGCCGAGCGCGGTGGCGCCGGCGTACGCCGTGGCGTGGACCGGCGCACCGAGCACGCCGGCGATCTCGCTCGCGAAGACCTCGCTTCTGGAGAGTCCGCCAGTCATGTGCACCGGGGCGAGCGAGGTGCCGGCCACCTCGGCGAGCTGCTCCAGATTCGCCCGCACCGCGCAGGCCAGTCCCTCGACGACCGCGCGGGCGAGGTGGGGCCGAGCGCTCGGCTCGTGGGCGGTGGAGAGATGGCTGAGCGTGAGCTGTCCGATCGGCAGCCCCATGCTCTTGGCATCCATGACCTCGGCTCCGAGGCTCGACATCAGTCCGCGCGCGCCCGGGCCTGTGGTCGAGGCTTCGGCGAAGAGGCGCGCCACCGGGGCCCTGCTCCCCGCATAGAGGAGACGTGCGATCCAGTCGACGGCTTCGCCGAGCGGTCCCGCGTTGCTCTCGAGCAGCCAGCGATCGGCGATCAGATGGTGCGTCGTCCAGAGTCGTCGTTGCCCGTCGATGTTCGGCTCGCCTACGACCTGCTGAATCGGCGCGGTGGTGCCCGCGACGAGGCCTACCTCGCCGACCTCGAGCACGCCGGCCCCGAGCAGTCCACACTGCGTATCGCCCCCACCGAGACCGACGGGGACGCCCGCGGTCAGGCCGAGCGCCCGCGCGGACTCGGAGGTCAGCTGTCCGATGCGCTCGCCCGCGCGGCGAAGCTCCGGGAAGATGCCGCGAGGCAGATCGAGCGAGGCGATGAGGTCGTCCGCCCACTTGGAGGTGCGCACATCCAGCAGGAGCGTCTCGCCAGCCTGCGTGGGCTCACTGCACGCCACGCCGCAGAGGCGATGATTGATCCAATCGCTGATCGAGAGGACGTGGGCCGCCCGGGCGAAGCGGTCGGGGGCCTCGCTCTGCAGCCACTGCAGGCGGGCGGCGCCGTGGATCGGAGAGGGCCAGCGACCGCACCGCTCGTAGAGCTCGTCCCCGCGCTGTGCGGCGAGGGTGAGGCCCGCCATGAACGCGCGCGCATCTCGATTGGGAACGGCGAAGAGCGACTGCCCATCGCGATCGATCACCACCGTCCCCATGCGCAGCGCCGTGGTGGCGATGCACGCGATGTCCGAGGGAGCGGCGTCCGCCCGGTCCATCACCTCCTGGCTGGCCGCGATGAGCTGGGCCCAGATCAGGTCCAGGTCGAGCTCGAATCCGATGCCGCCGGTGGCCGGATCCGCTTGGAAGCGCCAGGGACGGCTGGCCTCGTGCATCACCCCCTGCTCCAGGTCGAGGAGCAGACAGCGGCCGCCGCCCCCGCCCAGGTCGAGGCCCATCGCGTATCGAGTCATCCCGCTCTTCTAGACGCAGGCAGGGCCGATTGCAAGCAGACTTTCCGGCGCGCTCGCCACGCGGCGTCCCGCCCTCGTAGAGGCGCGAACGCGCATCTCTTCACCTCGCGCTGCGTCGCCGTCGTGCGCGCGGCGGCCGCGTCGGGCCTTGGTCGGGATCAGAGCAGATCCGAGGGCGATGTGCCTTCGAGGCGGGCCAGGGTACGGTCGGCCCAGAGGTCCACCATCCGGGCGCCGCGATCCTCCCCGAGCTCCATGGCAGTGGTGCTGGCGAGACGGTGCAGGACGATGGGCAGGGCGCGCAGATAGTCGCGATGGCACTGCTCGAAGGGGTAGTCGTCGACGCCGGAGCGCTTCAGCTCGCCGTGGTACTCGGCCACGAGCTCGCGACAGGTCGCGATGTCGACGTCGGCGACGAGGGCGCAGCTCAAGAAGTAGGCGACGTCGTATGTGCCTGGCCCGCGGCTCGCCAGCTGCCAGTCGAAGAGGGCGATGGGCTCGTCTCCGCCGCTCGCTCTGCAGCCCACCGCCTCCGGGAAGAAGAAGACGTTGTCGAGCCGGAGATCGGCGTGCTGCAGGGTCTGGGGCGCGTCGGCGGCGTAGCGGGCGATCAGATCCGCCGCGTGGACATCCAGCCAATCGAGCAGCCCCTTCATGGGCCCGCCGCCCCGCTTCTTCTTGAAGGGCTTCGAGTTCTTCAGATAGACGTTGTGGAGCGTCCGTGGGTTGATGTCCATCCGGCGCAGCCAGTAGTAGTCGGAGAGGGCGGGGCTCTCCCAGTGTTGGGCGTGGACCCGTGCGATGCTCCGGACGATCTGCGCGCAGCGCTCGGGGCCACACCCTTCGATCTGGTCCCCGACCTCGCCGTCGTGCGAGAGGTCCTCGATGAGCAGCACGTAGCGGCGATTCCGTCGACCCGCGATGAAGCGTGCCACGGCCATCATGCTCCCCAACAGGAAGCGGGGGAGCCTGTCCATGATGGCGGCCCCTTCCGCCTCGTACGCTGAAGTGGAGTTGGGGTCGAAGTCGGAGTAGAAGCATCGCGGGATCCGCACCGGCAGCCCTTCGCCGAGCTGCTCGTACACGAAGATCTCCCGCTCGTAGGCCCCGAGCAGCTCGCCCATCGCGCGGTTCCTCGCCACGGGCGTCGGGAGCTTCGCGATCATGGTGGGCGGCAGATCGCCGGATTCCCCTTCGTAGTCGAGGTGCAGTCGGGCGACGACGCCGACGAAGCCCTCGCCTTCGCCGAGGGGCTGGGCGCGGACGGACCCGACACGGGCTTTGGTGGGCAGGGATCCCCGTGACCGGAGCGCGCGCGTCAGCCACCCGCTATCGAGCTCTTCGATGCCGGTCGGGATGATCAGCTCGGACAAGTCGGGACTCCTGAATCGGCGCCAGCGGGTGCGGCGAGCGGCCTAGGCGGGGCACGCGGCGCGGCCGTAGAGCTCGGCGCGCAGGTCTCGGATGATGGGGGTCGCGTCGAGGCGCACGCGTCGCGGATTGAAGCCCGGTGCCTCCACGTGGGCGTAGAGCGCCGCGGAGGTCAGCTCGGCCGGGGTCGCGAAGCCGAAGACGCCGCCCGGTCCGGTCCGGCCGGCCGTCAGCCCTTCGTCGCCGTCGACTGTGCGGATCTCCACGCTGGCTCCCTCCACCGGGGGACGCTGACCGCTGGGCAGCGCATCGAGCTCCCGAACGATCAGACGTGCGCTGCGACCATCGGCGTGTCGCTCGATCTCGACCTGCAGGTCGAGAAGCCAGATCATGCTGTCGTCGGCAATGGCGGCCATCCCGCTGGTCTTGATGTGCCGTCCCGGGTTGGCGGCGAGAGACGTGTCCTGCGGCGCCATACCGTGATCGGCGGTCAGTACGAAGAGGGTCTCGTCGAATCGTCCCTCGGCATCGAGCAGCTCGATGACGCGTCCGATGCGGCGATCGCTCTCGTCGAGGGCGGCCCGGATGCCCTCGCCGTGGGGGCCGAAGTCGTGGCCGACGCCATCCGTGAGAATGAGCTCATGAAAGACGAAGTCGGGCGGATCGAGCTCGGGATTCGTGAAGAGATCGATCACCTGGGCCATCCCGCGCGTGTCCAGCGCGGACTCGCGCGCGGCGCCGGCTGCCCCCTCCGCCTGCCAGCGCGGGTCCTCGTCCATGCGGAGCGACTCGTTCAGCGCTCTGAGGTGCTTCTTGTCACAGAGGTTGCGTCGTTCGAGCGCCGCGTGCCGGGCGCCCCGCCCGAAGGGGGCGAAGATGGCCGCGGTCATGCAGTGATCGCCGCGCACACGGCTGAAGGCCTCGTAGAGCGACTCCACCTCGGGATTCGCGAAGCCCTCCGTGGCGATCTCCTGGCCCTGCGGCGAAACCGTCTCACGTTTGTCGCGCAGGTAGTAGCTGGGATTGACGACGTCGTGGTGGCCACACCAGGTTCCGGTCGCGATGCAGGTATGGCTGGGCCAGGTGATCGAGGGGAAGTTCACGATGGAGCCCGAGCGCAGCACGGCTGCGCGCTCTCGCAGCCGGCGCAGCGCGGGCAGCTCGTCCGGGCTCCCATTCGCCATGCGATCCTCGAGCTCGGTGGCATGGAGGCCATCGAGGAGCAGCAGGTAGAGATAGCGTGGCGCTGGCCCCTCCGGGTCGAGCACCTCGCTCGCGATGCGGCCGTCCTGCCTGCGCAGGAGCACGTCGGGCTCGCGTCCCCGCTCCGTAGAGGTCCGCCCGCTCGCGTCGCGCCCGTCGATCAGCGGGAAGCCGAGCGCGGCCAGCGCGGTCGGTGCGATGTCTACGGCGCGCAGCGCGAGATCGTGCTCGCCCACGGCGACGCCCGGGCCGGAGAGCCAGAGGGGGGCGCGGGCCTGCCGGACGTGCAGCGCGCCGTGGGTTCCCGGCTGGATGCCGAAGCACCAGTCCCGGGGCGATACGGCGAGGTCCGGTGCATGGGGCGAGTCGAAGAGCTGAGCCACGCGCTCGTAGGCGAAGGGATAGCTCTGCGCCTCGGGCGCGATGAACCGCCGTGCGGGATCGTCGGCGGGGAAGCCCGAGCGTCGAGCGGCGGCCATCTCCTCCTCGATGGTCCGCAGAGCGTGCTCGCTCTGGGCGGCCACCGGGTTCTCGCCGACGACTTCGAGCACCTCGAATCCGAGCGCGCCACTCGCCGAGAGCCGCCGCGCAAATCGGACCATGCCCCGGTGCGACCAGATCTCGTAGGCGCCATGCTCGGGATCGCCATCTCCGCAATGTCGGTAGAGGGCCACGAGGTCGACCTGCCCGGCGACGTCTTCGTGTGTGAGCAGGCGCGAGATGGCCTCCGCGGCCGACTCGTACTGGTCGGGACCGATTCCCTGGCCTTCCAATCGTTCGGGTCCGAAGGCGACTGCGCTCATGATGCCTCTGGTTCTCTCCGCCGCGAGGGGTGTGGATGGCAAGGCTCCTCGAGGGGCCCGTGGCGGCTCCGATCGTGCCGGAACGAGCGCGGCGACGCAATCGGATCCGCGCCGCGAAGCGGGCGGGTGGACGCCGCAGCCCGCGGGCGGCCCCCGACGACGTGGCGCAGCTACTTCGAAGAGCTCGCGCGTTCGAGATGAAGCCGGGAGCAGTGCGCTCGCCAGCCCGACGGACAGTGCTCGTGCAGCGGAGCGAGCGGGCGCCATGCCGCGCGTTCTCCGGCTGCGGCGGGGCTCGTCGGGTGGGGGGGCAGGGCGGGCAGCCGCACTGGCGATGGGGCGAAGTCGTGGCGTGGATCGGGGCGCG
>CAZQMY010000112.1:0-14970 GCA_964594405.1 uncultured Spirochaetaceae bacterium
GGCGACGGCATCGACGAACTGCTCGTGCGCCACGGTGGCCGCCACGGCCGCACCCTCCACGAGCTCTCACACCGCCCCGACCAGATCCACCACACCAGGAACAACACCGCCCACCCCCAGGCCTTCGCTGACAAGACGGAAGCGATCCTGTCGCGGCTCGGCTACCGCATTCTCGCAGCCGCTCCGTGCGAGTCGGTGGACGATGGCCCGAACGGCCAGCCCGAGCGGGTCGATGCGTTGATCGTCGACGAGCGGGAGCTGATCCGAGTCCGTCTCGAGGGCGTCGAGGCGGTCCCCATCATCCTGCTGACGAGTCGGGCCGGTGTACGCGAGAACCCCAGCAGCCGGGTCGTCGGAGCGGTGAAGAAGCCGGCGGGGCTCCACGACCTCTTTCGTCTGATCCAGCTGCTCTTCGAGGACACACCTCGCACCGCCCCGCGCGTCGAGACGAACCTCGAGGTACAGTGCGAGCGGGCGGGATGGTCCTTCCCGGGCGAGATCGTCTCGCTCTCGGAGAATGGCGCGCTCCTCCGCTGCGAGGACGAGCCGCCTCTCGGATGCAGCCTGGACATGCACCTCGAGCTGCCCGGACACGGCATCGTGGACGTGCGCGGCGAGGCCGCCTATCAGCTCAGGCCGGACGTCGGGGTCGTCTTCAGCGGCATCGAGCACGGCACCCGCCAGGCCATCGGCAACTACGTGAGCGAAGTCATCCTGGGCTGAGCGCGGCGCGGACTGTTAACCTCCCGATCCGCGATGGTCGCAGCGCGCAGGAGACATGCGCGCCTGGCGTCCACGCCGTCCGGAGGGCAGACCATGAGCGAGCACAGCGGGGATGCGTCGGCGCCCTGGCGCGACTTCGACCTCTTCGCGCCGACCCCCGAGCATGCGCTCTTCGAGCGCGCTCTCCGGGAGTTCACCGAGCGCGAGGTGGAGCCGCAGGCCACCGAGTACAATCGGGCCGAGCGATTCAACATCGAGCTCTTTCGCAAGGCCGGGGCGCAGGGCTTCCTGGGCGTGACGCTTCCGGAGCGCTTCGGCGGCGCCGGGCTCGACGCGACGGCCGCGGTGCAGTTGATGGAGGTCCTCTCCACCTCCGATCCCGCCTTCGCCCTGGCGGTGCTCGCCCACTCCTTCCTCTTCGCCCACAACCTCGCCATCAACGGCAGCGAGGTCCAGCGCGAGCGCTATCTGCCGGGCGTGGCCAGCGGCGGGCTGATCGGCGGCATGTGCATGACCGAGCCGGAGGCCGGGACCGACGTGCTCGGGATGCGCACTCGGGCCGAACGGGACGGCGATGAGTGGGTGCTGACGGGCACGAAGACCTTCATCACGAACGGCGGGATCGCCGACGACGAGCTTGGCGACATCTTCATCGTCTACGCGGCTACCGGCAAGCGCTCGCTCAGCGCCTTCCTGGTCGAGAAGGGCATGGCGGGCTTCCGACTCGGGCAGAAGTGGCAGGACAAGCTCGGAATGCGGGCCTCGTTCACCGCCGAGCTCGTCTTCGACGGGGTTCGCCTCGCCGATTCGCAGATCATGGGCGAGGCGGGGCAGGGCGTGTCGCACATGATGCGCAACCTCGAGATCGAGAGATTGACGCTCGCCGGGCAGGCCCTGGGCATCACGCAGCGCGCCCTGCGCGTGATGGTGGACTACGCGAACGAGCGGAAGAGCTTCGGTCGGCCGATTCGCGAGTACGGTCAGATCCAGCGCTTCATCGCCGAGACCTTCGCGGAGTACCGCGCCACCCGCGCCTTCGTCTACGATACGGCGCGCAAGCACTCCTTCGTCTCGGGGGGACAGCGCGTCGATGCCGACGCCACCAAGCTCATCGCTTCGCAGGTGGCCAAGCGCGCCGCCGATGCCGCGATGCAGGTGCTCGGCGGCAACGGCTACATGGGTGAGTACGTCGTCGAGCGCCTCTGGCGCGATGCGAAGCTGCTCGAGATCGGCGGCGGGACCCTCGAGGCCCACCACAAGAACATCAGCAAGGACCTCGGCCGCGATCCCTCGCTCATCCAGGGATGAGCCCGCGCGGCGGGATCCGGCATCCCTGATCAGGAGAGACGATGGCCGAGGCCACGCCCGAAGTCAGCGATCGACAGGTCGAGCGCGAAGTCGCCCGGAGGCGGAGCTTCGCGATCATCTCGCATCCGGACGCGGGCAAGACGACATTGACGGAGAAGCTGCTGCTCTACGGCGGTGCGCTCCGCGAGGCGGGCGCCGTGCGCGGGCAGCGCTCCGCGCGTCACGCCGCCAGCGACTGGCTCGAGCTCGAGAAGCAGCGGGGCATCTCCGTGTCCAGCTCCGTCATGCACTTCGACTTCGGCGAGCACCGCGTGAACATCCTCGACACGCCGGGCCACAAGGACTTCAGCGAGGACACCTACCGCACGCTGACGGCGGCGGACAGCGCCGTGATGCTGATGGACGCAGCCAAGGGGGTGGAGGAGCAGACGCGCAAGCTCTTCCAGGTGTGCCGGCTGCGGCGGATTCCGATCTTCACGTTCGTGAACAAGATGGACCGCTTCGGCCGGGACGGCCTCGATCTCATGAGCGAGATCGAGGAGCTGCTCGGTATCGACGCCACACCGGTCAACTGGCCGATCGGCGCGGGCAAGGACTTCTGCGGCGTCTACGACCGCCTGGCGAGCCGGGCGATGCTCTTCTCCGGCGGCGAGCACGGCACGACGAAGGTGGACATGGAGGTCGTGGAAGGCAGCATCGACGCGCCGGCGGTCCAGTCGGCCCTCGGCGACCACCATCGGGATGTGGCCGATCACCTCGAGCTGCTCGACGGTGCAGGCGCGGAGTTCGAACTGGATGCCGTACGCGCCGGCGAGCAGACTCCGATGTTCTTTGGCAGCGCGCTCACCAACTATGGCGTGCTGCCCTTCCTCGAGCGCTTCCTCGACATGGCGCCGGCCCCGGGCTCGCGCACCTCGGACCAGGGTCCGATCGACCCCGTCTCGCATCCCTTCTCGGGCTTCGTCTTCAAGATCCAGGCGAACATGGACAAGGACCACCGGGATCGGATCGCCTTCCTCCGTGTCTGCTCGGGACGCTTCGTCAAGGGCGAGACCGCGATCCACGTGCGAACCGGGAAGAAGCTGAGGCTCGCCAGCAGCACGCTGATCATGGGCAAGGATCGTGCGGAGGTGGACGAGGGCTATCCTGGCGACGTGGTCGGCCTCTTCGATCCCGGCATCTTCCGGATCGGCGATACGCTCAGCGACGAGGGGACCTTCAGCTACTCGGGCATTCCCAGCTTCTCGCCCGAGAGCTTCATGCGCGTCGAGGTGGGCGCGGTGATGAAGCGCAAGAGCCTCGAGAAGGGGCTCGAGCAGCTGGTACAGGAGGGCGCGGTCCAGCTCTTCCGCGAGCTGGCCGGCGGGTCGGCGGCGCTGATCCTCGGCGCCATGGGGCCGCTCCAGTTCGACGTGATGAAGCACCGCTTGAAGGACGAGTACCGCGTGGATCTCCACCTCACGCCTCTGCCCTTCAAGCTGGCGCGCTGGCCCCAGGGCGAATTCGACCCCGACATCTTCCGCTACAGCGAGCGCATCAAGGTGGTCAAGGACAGCGAGGACCGATTCGCCATCCTGGCCCAGGGCAGCTGGGATCTCGATCGGGCGCTGGAGAAGAACGAGACGCTGCAGCTGGCCGAGACCGCCGATCCCAGCCTCTTCGAGTCGGCCCAGTAGCGGCGGCGGGCCGGGTCCGCGCGCTCTTCAGAGGTCCCTGGCCAGGCAGAGACGGTTTCGGCCGCGACGCTTCGCTTCGTAGAGCGCCTGGTCCGCGACGGTCACGATCTCGCCCGGCCCGAAGCCCTCGGGCATGTCGGACATGGTGGCCAGCCCTGCGCTGCACGTGACCTCCAGCTCCGCGTCGCCCCAGGAGAGCTCGATCTGCGGGATGCCCGAGAGGATTCGCTCCGCAGCGCGCGCTGCGTCCTTCACGCTGGCCTGGCCCAGCACGACCCCGAACTCGTCGCCGCCGAAGCGGCACGCCGTATCGTAGGGCCGCGAGCCGATGGTGAGCTTCGAGGCCACCTCGCAGAGCAGCTCGTGGCCCACCCCAAGCCCGTAGCGGTCGTTGACCCCCTTGAAGTGGTCGAGGTCGATCATCAGGAGCGCGAAGGGCTGCTGGAGTCGATCGAAGGAGGCCACCGCGCTCGCCAGGGCCGCTTCGAGTCCGGCGCGATTGGCCAGACCGGTCAGCGCATCGACCCTGGCCTGCTCCTTCAGGAGGTCGATCATGCCCTTCGTACGCAGGGCGGCGCGCACGCGTGCCCGCAGGTCGACCTTGTGGAAGGGCTTGAGGATGTAATCCGAGCCGCCGCAGTCCAGGGCCCGGGCCATGCTGTCGATGTTGTCCTCCACCGTGAGGAAGAGGATCGGCGTATCCCGGGTGGCCTCCGTCTCGCGGAGGTGTCTACACACCTTGAGTCCATCCATGTTGGGCATGTTGACATCGAGGAGGATGACGTCCGGAAGGTCCTGGATCGCCATACGGATGCCCTTCTCGGGGAGGTTCGCCCAGGCCACGGTCTCGCCCGTGTGGCCGAGCAGGTTGCGCACGGCCTGGTAGACGTGGTGATCGTCGTCGATGACCAGGATCTTCGGCGTCATGGACTCCTCGCGAGATCGGGGCAGGGACCCGATTCGGGCCCCCCGCTTTCCGAATGATCACGGGAGAAATCGGCTGGACGACGTGCACGCTGAAGCCGGTCGACACTCTGGAGCCGCAGCCCATCCGCAACTGCGCTGCAGCTCGAATGCGTGTGACCGCAGGCCCGGCGGATCCGTCGGACGCGAGAGGGCCCCGCGACCCGGAAGAGCTCAGGGCATCACGGCGCGGATGTCCCCGGTGCATGCGATCAGCCACTGACCTTCGAGCCCGGCGGATCGGTGGGTGCCGATCTTGGCGACCTCCTGGCTCGACGAGATCCTCAGGAAGGCCTCGCGGCTCGGATACTCCACGAGCGCCACCACATCCCAGTCCACGTCGCTCTCGCCGATCACCTGGCTGTCCGCGCGGCCGGCGAAGAGGAATCGACCGCCCTGGCGCTCGACGATCTCGCGCATCCTGCCCGCATATCGTCCGTAGGCGTCGCCCCCGGAGCCGCCCTCGTCGTCTTCGGCGCGAGCGTTGAACTTGAGCAGGTTGAGCATGACGACGGGGCTGTCCCTGGGACCTTCGAGGAGCTTCTGGATCTGTTCGGGGCGGGGAAGCTTGGCGATCTCCATGGGGCCTCCGATGCGGGTGGATTCGCCGATCAATTCTGGCATCATAAGTGCCAATAGCGCAAGCCATCGTTGGCGGGCAAACGCGGTCGCAAGCACGAAGTCGACAGTGAAGTCGGCTGGAGGTTGAACGCAGTCCGATGTCCGAGCGTCTCGAGATCGACGTCTTCTGGTCGTTTCGTAGTCCCTGGTCCTATCTGGCGACGCCCCGATTGGTGGCGCTCGCTCGCGACTACGAGCTCGATGTCCACTTCCGGCCCGTCTATCCGATCGCAATTCGCACGCCCGAGTTCTTCGACCGCGTGGACCCGCTCTGGCCCCGCTACTTCTTCATCGACATCCATCGCGTGGCGGAGTTCCTGGGGATGCCCTTCAAGTGGCCCGATCCCGACCCCGTCGCCCAGGAGAGGCGCGATGGCCGCGCCGTGACCCTCGAGGAGCAGCCCTTCATTCATCGGCTCACACACCTCGGTGTCGTAGCCGAGGAGGCCGGGCGTGGCCTGGCCTTCGCGGACGAAGTCTCCCGACTGATCTGGGGAAGCGGTGAGCGCTGGCACGAGGGCGACCACCTGTCCTGCGCCAGCGAACGTGCGGGCCTCGAGCTCGCCGAGCTCGACGCGCGCATCGAGGCCGAGGAGGCTCGGATCATCGAGGTGGTCGAGGCGAACCAGGCCGCCCATCAGGCCGCCGGCCATTGGGGCGTGCCGACAGTGGCCTTCCGAGGCGAGCCGTTCTTCGGGCAGGATCGCTTGGACGTGTTGCGCTGGCGACTCGATCAGGCGGGGCTGAAGCCGCGAGAGGAGAGCGCATGAAGACGGGGATTCGAGTCGGGGGCCCCACATCGGGCGGGCGCGAGCAGTTCCAGGCGATGCTGAGCTTCGCCAGCGAAGCCGAGAAGCTGGGAGTGGACCAGGCCTGGAGCGCCGAGGCCTGGGGCATGGACGCGATCGCGCCGCTCGCCTTCCTGGCGGCGCGGACCGAGCGCCTCCAGCTCGGCACCGGCATCATGCAGGTCTGCGCTCGCACCCCCGCTTCGGTGGCGATGACGGCGCTCAGCATGGACACCGTGAGCGACGGCCGCTTCCTGCTCGGGCTCGGCAACTCGGGGCCTCAGGTGGTCGAAGGGCTGCACGGCGCCCCCTTCGACCGGCCCGTGACGCGCCTGCGCGAGCTCGTCGAGATCGTACGTCTGGCGTGTCGGGGCGAGAAGCTCCAGTACGAAGGGCGCGTCCTGACGCTCCCTCGGCCCGGAGGCGCTGGCAAGGCGCTGCGACTCGCACAGCCGCCCGCGCGCGTGCCGATCTATCTGGCGACGCTCGCGCCGCGAGCCCTCGAGCTGACCGGGGCCATCGCCGACGGCTGGCTCGGCACGTCGTTCACGCCCGATCGGCCCGAGGCGCACCTCGAGCATCTGCGACGCGGCGCCGAGAAGGCCGGCCGATCGTTGACGGACCTCACGCTCAACGTCGACGCCGCGATCGCGATCAGCGATGACCCGGAGCCCCTCATCCGGGCGCAGAAGTCCGTCATGGCCTTCCAGCTCAGCGCCATGGGATCGCCCACGATGAACTTCTACAACGACGCCTACGCGCGGGCCGGCTTCGAGGATCCCTGCCGCGAGGTGCGCGACCTGTGGCTGTCAGGGAAGCGGAAGGAGGCGGTGGCGGCCGTCCCCGACGAGATGATCCTGCGGACCTCGATCATCGGCGACGAGGCCTGGGTCCGCGAGCGAATCCGCCTCTACCGCGATGCCGGGGTGAACGAGCTCATGCTCCATCCCATCGGAGCGGGCGCCGTCGAGCGGCTCGACACGCTCGGGCGCGCGATCGAGCTGGTGCGTCAGGAGTGTGTAGATGCGTCCGCCTGATGCGTGCGTCTCGAGTGCGCTGCGCCGATCGCGCGCGGCCCACTCGCCGGGTTGATGCCTTCCCTGTCGGGCCTGTCGACATGGGTGATGAAGAGGTCCACCGGCTGCTGACGAGCCGGGCGCAGGGCCTCGACACCATCGGCCACAGCGCGGCCGGCGCGCCCCGCTTCCGAGAGCGCCGTCCATCTCCGCCACCGCGTGGATGAGTCGAATCGGCCGACGAAGCCGGATCCCTCCAGACGACATGTTCTCCTGGTCCGGGCGTGAGCGGATCGTCGTCGCCTCAGCTGCGACGGGCGAAGAGACCGCACAGCTCGAAGGCGAGCACCGACTTCGCCGTCTCGACGTCCAGGGACTGTGCCTCGCGGAGTCCCTGCCAGTGCGGCCAGGATCCGATGGCCACCAATGATTCCCGAAGTCGCTCACGCGTGGGCTCCGGGGTGGTCGCGAGCTCGACCTCGAAGACCGCCTCGATATAGGAGCGGGTCGTCGAGATGGACGCCGCGATCAGCTCGGCCAGCGCCGGCGGCGGCGGGCGGCGGGCGGTGAGGACCCGGAGGATCGGGCTGAGCGCCTCGAGCTGTTCACCGCGTCGCTGAGCGAATGCGCTGATTCGATCCTCGAGCGAGAGCGTCTGATCGAAGGGCTGAAGGGCGGAGAGCAGGCGGCTGAGGGCACGCCGCGCGGCCTCTGCGGTGACGCCGTCCATGTCCCCGAAGTGGGTGAAGATCGAGCGACAGGAGACGCCCGCGCGTCGCGCCAGCTCGGCGCCGGTGGGCGTCGTCCCCTCGCGGATCAGCTCTTCGAAGGCACCAATGACGGATTCGCGGGTCCTGAGGCCGCGGGCGATTCTGCCGTCGGAGGTCGGAGTGGGCGCGGAACTCATGCTGGCTTCCTATTGCGGCAGGGACAGAACTTCCTGATTGTAGACGCGTTTTCGGCCTTTCCGACGCCAATCGGGGAGCCGGCGGGGCCCGGCCGGGCTCGCACACTGCACGCTGAGTGCACGGACGAATGCAACCCGCCGTCCCGCCGATGCAGTTATTGGAGCGAACGTTCAGCGCGCGCTCGATCGAGAGGCGAAAAAAGTGGGATGAGTCGCGCCTCACTCGTCCTTCTGATCGGGGTCGGCGACCCCATCGCCGGCGACCACCGCCTCGATGAACGCGATGATCTGGGACGTCGGCACCGCGAAGGCGATGCCTTCCGCCTGACGCGCCACGGCGGTGTTCATCCCGATGGCATCACCAGAAAGTGTCAGTAGCGGTCCGCCGGACGATCCTTGATTGATGGCCGTATCAGTCTGCAGGAACTCGATCTGTCGGCCTTCCTGCGGGTCTTCGAGGGTGAGGAGCTCGCGCCCGGTCTGACTGATGATGCCCTGACTCACCGAGTGGCCCAGGCCAAGTGGGTTGCCGATGGCGACCACCTGATCACCGACGCCGACCACCGCCGAATCGCCGACGGCGATATGGGCGAACTCGCGATCCGCGTCGACGACGCGGAGCAGTGCGATGTCGAGCACCGGATCACGGGCGAGGACCTCGAGATCGAAGTCCTGCTCGTCGGGTGTCCTGGCCCGGATGGAGACCGCGTTGTGGATCACGTGCTCGTTGGTGAGCAGGTAGCCTTCGGGGTGGATGAAGAAGGCCGATCCCAGGGCCTCGCCGGGCAGTGGCAATCGGAACGAGAGGCCCGGGACCGGGATCGGAAGCAGGCTCACGACATAGGGCTCCGCAGTCGTCGTGTAGATGCTGACGACCGCGGGCATTGCGGCCTCGGCGACGCGGCGGATCGTATCGCTGAGCAGCGGGACGGGAGGGCCGATCGGTCCGGCGCGGTGCATGACGTGATCCGTTCCAGTGCCCAGGATCTCGGTGGCGGCTGCGCGCCGGTAGATGGGGGCGTTCGGAGCGATGTTGCGCTGCGCCTCCGGGCTGACGCCGATGCCCAGGATGGAGCAGCCGCAGAGGCTCGGGAGGGCGAGGGCGAGCAGCGTGGCGCACGATCCGCGGTGCGCCCGGGGGCGCGGAGGGACGGGCGGGGTGGAAGAGCGTCTGGGCATCGAAATCCTGCGCGCGTGGGCGAAGCGCTTGCGCGGCGGGGCTCACCGCGAGCCAGATCCGCGATGGTACGCGCGGCGCATCGCACTCGCCAAGCGAGTCAGCGCGGCTCGCCGTCGCGTGTGATGCGCGGGACCTCCTGGCGGTAGCGGATGAAGAGCGGCCCCTGCTGCCGCAACGATCCGCCGCCTTCGAGAAGGGACCGGACCTCTTCCAGCATCGCACGCGTCACGTCGATGATCGGAAGGTCGAGCGCCCGATCGATGTCGTACCAGGCCAGATCCAGCAGCTCGCCGTTGCTCCGCAGCCGGCCCCCGAATCGGGCGTCACGCGCCAGGAAGAAGCGCGCGTGATAGCGAATCGGGCTGATGGCAGGCGTGATTGCGCGCCCGAGATACTCGAGCGGGCGCAGGTCGATCGCGGCGCCGGCCTCCGACCCGCTGGGGCGCAGGCCTGTCTCCTCGCGTGTCTCGCGAAGGGCCGCGATGGCGAGCGAAGTGGCCCGCTGCGGATCGCAATGGTGTGCCAGTCGCCTCACGGTCGCTCGGCGGAGCGGATGTCGGAGCGGCTGACGCCAGTCAGCGCGATCGAGTCGGCCGCCCGGAAAGACGAAGTAGCTCGGCATGAAGCGGCTCCGTGGCTCGCGTCTCCCCAGGAGAACGCACGCATTGGAGCCCTCGCCTCGGACGAGGACCAGGCTTGCGGCATCCCGCGGTGCCGTCGCCGTGCCGCCGATACGCTCTCCGAGCGCGCGTGGCGTGGGCGGCGACGCGCTGAGGCTGGAGGGATCGGGCATGGGAGTCGCGCGGGGGGAGGGCACAGCAGGGCGGTGGCGTGGGCCCCAAAAAGACATCGCCCCGCCGAAGCGGGGCGAGTCAGGCGATGGATATCTAGGATGTGCGATCGATGGAGGAGCCTCGTCCACTACACCTGATCAAGAATCTGCCGCGCCACCTGGGTTTCGGTTCCTTCGCACGTCCATCACTCTATGCGAACTCTGTGCCAGGAAGCCGTCACCGCCTGGAGACTCGTGCAAGTCGTGAGAACGGAAGGCCTTTCGCAGCACGTGGGGCGACACGCGGACAGCACGGGCGCGTATCCAGTGGTGCAGAGTACACCGACGAAGTCGCCCGTCGCCGTCGAAGCTCCGGGTAGGTGGGCGCCATCTGCGCGAGCGGGCGACGGAAATTGCGCCGCTGATGCAAATTGCACCGGTGGTGCAGCTTGCGCCGTGTGATTTTGCCTTCGAACTATGATCTGCCGCAGCACGTCGTGGAGGGGGCGCCGTCAGCCTCGGCTGGCGGGAAAGCGGCGCGCTCCGTCTTCGTGCTGGACGCCCAGGCTGTTGAGCGCCATGGAGACCAGGTCGTACTGCCCGATCGCGAAGATCAGGTCCATGATCTGCTTCTGGTCGAGGTGTCGGAGGAGTCCGTCCCACGTCTCCTGGGCGATGAAGGCGTCGGCGATCAGCTGGTCCGTGGCGCGCAGCAGCAGAGCGTCGAGCTCGTTCCATCCCTCGGCGTCCGGGCCCTGCGCGACGCGCTCGATCTCCGCCTCCGTCAGCCCCGAATCGATTCCGATCTCCACATGCTGCGCCCACTCGTACTCCGCTCGCCGCAGCCAGCCCACACGCAGGATGGCGAGCTCGCGTTCGCGCTCGGGCAGCGTCGACTTGCCGAGCACGTGAGCGCCGAAGACCATCCAGCGCTTGAAGAGCTTGGGATGTCGCACCAGGGTGCGGAAGATCCCCAGCACCGAGCCCGCGCGGGCGAAGGGCGCGAGGAGCTCGCGCTGCTCTTCGTCGGCCTCGTCCAGGTCGATGGGGGCGATCCGGGGTGCGTCCAGGCGCATGAATCGAACTCCTCCTCACGTCGGGTCGGGTGCGTGGCAGACCGTTCCGCGCGCCGGCTCTCAGACGATCCGCACTCCGGCGGCGGATTCGGAGACGGCGTCCTGCGGTCCCGTCGCATCGGGCTGCGAGAGGTTCGCGAAGGCCTCGATGCCGCCGATGATGAATACGGTCATGTTGTGGAGCATTCGCTCTCGCGCCGCGGGCTGCTCCCTGGCCGGGATGTCCAGATAGACGGTGAGGGCCCCTTCGGCGAGAGTGAGGATGATGTCCGCGAGCCCCTTCGTATCGAGCCGATCGCCAGAGGCCTCCGCGAGGGCATCGAAGTGGCTGGCGAGGTGTGCAATCCACAGATCGCGATTGTGCTCGAGGAAGGCGCGCACGCGCGGCTCGGCGCTGTGCCGTTCCCGGAGCAGCACGCGGGCCATGTCCTCGGCGTCCTCGACCACGTCGAAGAGCGTGGTGAGCGTTCGTCGAGTGACCTCCCTGTAGTTGCCTTCGGGGTGATCGCCGGGGATCAGGGCACGTGCGATGGCGGCTCGGAAGAGCTCGGACTGCTGCTCGATGAGGGCGAGCATCAGCTCGGTCTTGTCCTTGAACTGATGGTAGAAGGAGCCGACGCCGACGCCGGCGGGCTCGATGATGTCGCTCCGCAGGTTGACGCCCTCGAGGCCCTTCTCCGAGAAGGCGCGGATTGCCGCCTGAAGCAGGCGCTCTCGCGTGGCCAGGGCATTGCCGCGCTTCGGTCGGGCTCTGGACGTCGCACCTCGCATGCTCTTCTCCCGCCGTCCATACTAGCCTGCAGAGCCGCCGCGTGGGACTTGCAATCCCGACCGGTCGGGGATCTCGCGCTTCGGTAGAGTCTGCGAAGTCTGTAGAGTCTGTCCAGATCGGGCCCCTCCACAAAGGGGCGGGCCCACGTCCGACGTCTCGGACAGTGGGCGCCGCGGACCGCGCGCACACGGGCCGCAGCCAGGCGGCAGTTTGCAGCGCCGCCGCGGGGTGACCGCGCGGCCGGGAGGAGAGCCCGAGCGATGGCAGACGCCAGCCTGTTGGACCGACTCTTCGACGTGATCGAGGATCGTCGCCTCACGCGCCCGGAGGGCAGCTACGTCGTCAGCCTCCTGGAGGGCGGGCATCCCGCCATCGCGGCGAAGGTGTCCGAGGAGTGCGAGGAGGCCATCGAAGCCGCCGCCTCGGGCGACGTGGACCACCTCGCGAGAGAGGTCGCCGATCTGATCTTCCACACATTCGTGATGATGTCCGCATCCGGGCTGGCGCCGGCGGCCGTCTACGGCGTACTCCAGGATCGCTTCGGGATCGGCGGGCTCGAGGAGAAGGCTGCGCGCCATCCGGCGGGCGCCGGGATGACGGACGGCTCCGGGGGCGAAGCCGGATGATCAACGACGAGTCGCTTCGGATCGCCGTGCCCTCGAAGGGGCGGCTCCACGAGAGTGCGGTCTCCCTGCTTCGGCGGGCCGGGCTTCGTTTCCGGGTCTCGGGCCGTCGCCTGTTCGCCGTCTGCAGCGACTCCGGTGTCCGCATCATCTTCTGCAACGCCGGAGACGTGCCCGTGCTGGTGGCGGAAGGCGTCGTCGACCTCGGCATCACCGGGAGCGATCAGATCCGCGAGAAGCGCGTCGCGGTCGAGGAGCACTTGAAGCTTGGATTCGGCCGTTGCCGGCTCTCGGTGGCGGTGCACAAGGACTCCGAGATGCGCACCGCCGAGGATCTACGCGGAAAGGTGATCGGGGCGAAGTTCGTCCATCAGGCGCGCGACTACTTCGAGACGCGCGGGGTCTCCGACGTCCACATCATCGAGCTGCAGGGGGCGGTCGAGGTGATGGTGCTGCTCGGTCTCGTGGACGCCATCGTCGAGATCGTCGAGACCGGGAACAGCCTCGTGGAGAACGATCTGGTCGAGCTCGAGCAGGTGAGTCGCGCCGAGGCCGTCCTGATCGGGCACGCCGAGCCCCGGGATCCTTCCGCCCGTGATCGTCTGCTGCGCCGGGTCGAAGGCGTCCTGGTGGCCGAGCGCTACTCGCTGCTCGAGTACAACTGCCCCGCTGATCGGATCGAGGCCGCTTCGGCGGTCACGCCGGGCTTCTCCTCGCCCACCATCGTCGAGCTCGGCGATCGGCAATGGGTCTCGGTGAAGGTGATGGTGCTGCGGGACGAGGTCCAGCAGGCCATGGACGCGCTGGAGACCATCGGCTGCGTGGCGATCATCGAGACCGAGCTTCGGCACGCGCGGCTCTGACGCCCCTCTGCGACCCATCTCGAATTCTACAGGGCCAGAGGAACGCCACTGGGATCGTCAACTTTCGGGGAGCGGCTGCCGATCTCCCGGCAGGAGCGGTTGGGCTGCGCCCATGCGCTCTCGAGAGGGGAAGACGCGGATGCTGCGACGGATTCTGGGTGTTGGGCTGGCCGGCCTCTTGCTGCTCGCGATGGTGCCGGCGGCGCGGGCGGAGAAGACGGTCCGCCTCGAGGTGGACTTCTTCGGCCCCGCTGGCGGCGTGCCGATCAATCACGCGACCGTCTGGCTCTCGAAGCGACGCCTCCGGATCGAGCAGCGGCAAGCCGGCCTCAGGGTGGGCGGGCCCGCCTTGATCTATCGCGGTGATCAGGACCGCTTCATCAGCGTGGACTCCCGCTCGCGAACCTACGCCATGGTCGATCGCGACCTGCTCACGAGCGTAGGCAAGCAGATTCAAGCGGCCCGCATCGAGGTCTCGCAGCAGCTGGGTGCGCTGCCCAGCGATCAGCGGGCCGCCTTCGAGCGACTCCTCGGCGTGTCGGCCTCCGCGCCCGACGTGAGCCGAGAGCCCGTCCTCGTGACGGCGGAGGGTGTCATCGAAGAGGTGGGAGGCCTGGAATGCAGCCGTGTCCGACTCGAGCGGGACGAGCAGACGGTCGGTCGCGCCTGCGTCACACCCTGGCAGGACGTGGGGATGGATCGGATCGACATGGACGTCCTTCGCCAGCTCGGCAACTTCCAGCGTGAGCTGATGGGAGCCAGGGGACTCACGCCCATGGAGCTGGTGCCCAATCAGCCGCTCGATCTGCTCGTGCAGTTCGGGGGATTCCCACTCTACTTCGAGCGGATCACGCGTCGGGGCACCAGCAGCAGCATCCGAGTGGTGGAGGTCGCCCACGAGGAAGCCGCTCGATCCGTCTTCGAGCCGCCCGCGAGCTACGAGCTTCGAGCCGGCTTCCAGAGCTTCGCCGGGCCGCTCGAAGACCTGATCCGGTCGACCCCGCCGGCACGCGCAGTGAAGCCCTGACCGGGCCCTCCGGCGATGCCACCAGCAGGGGCGCAGGGGCGCCGTATACGTCGCGCTCGCAGGTCCCCGTGCCAAGGGTCGGTTTCAGCGCCCGCGCGGGGCGACCGAAACGGGTGTGAATCGGGGCGTCCGGGGGGATGCCTCAGGTCTGCGAAGCCCCGCGTGAGATATCGGCATGCGATTGCCGCTCGAAAAGCTGGAGGCCGGCATGCAGGTGGCCGGTGATGTGGTGGACCGCGACGGCCGGCTGCTGATGACGGCGGGCGTGAGGCTCACCGCACGTCATCTTCGTGCGTTCAAGGCCTGGGGTGTGCTCTCGGCCCTCGTCGAGGCCGACGAGGACGAGACAGAGGGACTCGACCCAGCCGAGGAGGTGCGGCTCACGGATCTCTTCTGCAACAACAATCCCGAGGATCCCCTCATCGAGGCCCTACTCACCGCGACGATCGCGCGCGCCCGCGAGCGCTGCGCGCTCGGCCTCGGCAATGGGAACGTGGAGGCGAGCATTCCGTTCGCGAACCGGGATGAGGACGAGTCGGAGTTCGAGGAGACGGACTCGATGATGCTGACGGTCGGTGGAGAAGCGGAGGCCACCGGGTGAAGGAGAGCGCCGCCGGCTTCGTGAAGGGAATGCCGGAGATCCCCTCGCTCCCCC
>CAZQMY010000113.1:0-5546 GCA_964594405.1 uncultured Spirochaetaceae bacterium
CTGCGCCTGGCCGCCGCCCCTGGACTTGCGGCGAGTGTTCACCGACCCCCTCCATCGCGATCGCGCCGCCAGGCGAGCGGCGCGGGGCCGCGGCCGTTGGGCTCAGAGGTCCAGACTAGCGCGAAGCCCTTCGACGGCCTGGAGGAAGACCTCGGGATCCTCGATGCGCGGGTGGTTCTGCAGCTCGAACTCGAGGTAGGTGATCACCTCGTCCATCGCGTCGGAGAGCGCGCGCAGGCGCCCCTGCGGCAGCCGCAGCACGCGCTCGGTCAGGCCGTCCGGGTCGATGCCGCCGCCGGTGCCGACCACCAGCTGCCCGAGGATCGCCGGGTGGCGCGACGCCGCCTCGACCACAACTTCCTGCAGCCGTTCTTCCACCCGGGCCGCCCCGTCCACCGCGACCAGGGGCGCGGACAGCTCGGCAAGCAGCTTGGTGTAGTCCAACACCGCCGCGCGGATCCGCTCCTCCTCCTGGATGCGTGGATCGACGCGGGGCGCGGCCCGGGGCACTCCTTCCCGGCGCACGAGCTCGATCGCGCCGACCAGCTTCATCAGCTGAACGGTTCGTGCTCCCGAGAGCGGATCCATGCCGATGCGCCGACACAGGGCCGGGAAGCGGTCCTCCTCCGCGAGCGCATCCACCAGGGCCAGCTCGTTGCCGCCCAGACGGTCACGCAGTGCGGGCACGGCTCGAAGGCGCGTCCGATCGTCCTCGAGGACGGCGAGGAAGCGGAAGAGCTCGTCGCGGCGCTTCAGCCCCTCGGCGATCAGCCGTCGCGTCGGCAGCGCGAGCCGCACGATGTTGTCGGGCTGGACCTCTCCCTCCCAGAAGTGCAGCGTCCCAGTGGTGTGTGCGAAGAGCGATCGCACGATGTCCTCGACCTGCTGCTTGACCGCGGTCCAGAGGTCGCGCGGCGTGAGGATGCCCAGCTCGACGAGGACCTTGCCGATTCGCATGCCGGGGCCGAAGCGCTCGTCTGCTCGACGCAGCTGCTCGAGGGTGATCGTGCCCGAACGCAGCAAGGACTCACCGAGCCGATCGACCTTTTGATTCGAGCTGGCAAAGACCACTTCTCCGCGACTCAGGTAGATGCCCTTCTCCTGCGCCTCGTTGGCGAAGAGCACGAAGCCCGACTTGCCCGCGGTGTGGATCAGCCTGAGCAGGTCGGCGAGGGGGAAGGCGCGAACGTCCGCGCTGAGTACGAGATCCCGATCCCAGGGCACCGCGCTGGCCTGCGGGTCCGTGCGCTCGAGCGTGACGAGGCGGCCGGCGGAACGCAGCAGGCGCAGCGACTCGTTCTCGCGGAGCTGGATCTGCGCGAGCAACGCCTCGAACCTGCGCTCTGCCTGCTCGTCGTCCATCGTACACCTTCCGATCGGCCGATCTCCCGCTGCCGCCGCCGCGCGCGGGGCCGGCTCTTCAGCGAGCCTGGCCGGCAATCGCTCCGCACTTCATCGTCTCGCCCCGATGCCGTCTTGAGAGAAGGCTCCCTCCGCTGCGCTCCGGGCGCCTCCCTACAGCATTCTCCCAGCATTTGCAGCCCAGCGCAGACCGCAAGAGGAGCACGGAAGAGCGCCGGCTCGTCTTGATCACGCGCGCTCGGGGCGAGTATCCTCTGCCTTCGATGAAGCCCCACGGACGTTTCAAGCTGACGAACCGGGCGCCGCGCGCCCCCGCCGCGATGGACCCGCTCCTCGAGAGCGGCTTTGGCCGCTGTCAGCGGATCGTGGACTCGCTGCGCCTGCAGATCCTCTCGGGGGGCCCGGAGCAATACCTGCGCATCCGGCAGATCTTCTCGACTCCGCGCGAGGTCTATCGGATCGAGATCCGTGAGCCGGAGCTGCACTACAACCGCACGACCCTGCTCGATGCGGACGCGCTCGAAGACCTGCTGGAGAGCGAGGAGATCCGAGATCGCGTGATCCTTCAGCACGAAGGCTGAGCCGGCTCCGAGGCGCGGGGGGGGGGGTGGCGCCCGGGGCAGGACTCGAACCTGCACGACACGAGGTCAAACGATTTTAAGTCGTCCGCGTCTACCATTTCGCCACCCGGGCGCAGGGGGCCGCAAGTCTATCTGCCTGGGCCAGATTGTCCCAATCCTTCGACGCACTCATCCACATCTCTTCACACAGCCCTTCGGTGTCCCGCCCGGAGCGCCGTACCCAGAAGCCCCAGGGAGCTCGCGAAAGTGTTTCACGGCAAGAAGATCGTAGTGGTGATGCCGGCCTACAACGCCGCCCGCACGCTGGAGATGACCTACCGCGAAATCCCGCTCGATCTCGTGGACGAGGTGGTGGTCACCGACGACGCCAGTCCGGACGACACCGTGGAGGAGGCCCGCCGGCTGGGCCTCCGCACGCTCGTCCACGAGCGAAATCGCGGATACGGGGGCAATCAGAAGACCTGCTACACAGAGGCGTTGAGGCTCGGCGCCGACGTCGTCGTGATGCTCCACCCCGACTACCAGTACACGCCCAGGCTGCTGCCCGCGATGATCAGCATGCTCACCGACGGGCCCTTCGATGTGGTGCTCGCCTCGCGCATCCTGGGTGGCAAGGCGCGCGCGGGCGGCATGCCACTCTACAAATACGTGGCCAATCGCTTCCTGACGGCGACCCAGAACTTCCTCTGTGCCGCCAAGCTCTCCGAGTACCACACCGGCTACCGCGCCTTCACGCGCGAGGTGCTCGAGAGCCTTCCCCTTCTGGAGAACAGCGACGACTTCGTCTTCGACAACCAGATGCTCGCCCAGATCATCCACTACGGCTTCTCCATCGGCGAGGTGACCTGCCCGGCGGCCTACTTCGAAGAGGCCTCCTCCATCAACTTCCGTCGCTCGGTCACCTACGGCCTGGGGGTGCTCGCGACGTCGGTGCAGCTCTTCCTCCAGCGAAACGGCCTCGCCACCTATCCCATCTTCGATCCCCGCGGCAAACGCCTGGAGACGGCCGCGTCGGTGGCGGAGCTGGCCGGCGAGGCCTCGTAGCCGAGGCCGTGATCCGGACGATGGCTCGGCCTGCCGGACCGGGCTCTCGCGGGTGGCCCGCGTGACCGCGCCCGCGGGCTCTCCATCCCTCCTCCACCGCTCCTCAACCGAGGGCCACGTCGCTCGCTCCTCCGTCGATGCGATGATTCGCCCCGTTGATGTAGCCAGCGCGGGCGCTGGCGAGAAAGGCGACCAGGTCGGCCACCTCTTCGACACGCGCGGCGCGTCCACTCGGGTTGGGGAAGAGCGCGGCGACGGCGGCGGGCTCGACACTCTCCCAGTCGGCTCCCCAGCCCTTCTTCTCGGCCTGCGCGAGGAAGGCTGCCTTCACCTCGGCGGTCGCGATGATGCCGGGGCTCACGAGGTTGACCGTGACGCCCGTCCCGGCCAGCGACTTGGCGAGACTGACACAGACGTTGGCCAGCGCCGACTTGGCCGCGTAGTAGTGAGGCATCCGCGCGGCCGGACGCAGCCCACCGACCGTGCCCAGGAAGATGATGCGACCGAAGCCCGCCTCCTGCATCGCCGGCGACAAGCGTTGCACCATGCGCACGCCGGAGAGCACATTCTTCTCGTAGAGGTCGATCCACTCGGCGGCGCTGCTCCTGCTCCAGCTCCCGCCCTCTGCCACACCGTAGTTGTTGACGAGGATCGACACCGGGACGCCCAGCGCAGCGAGCTGGGCGCAGAGGGCGTCGGCCCCCGCATCGCTCATGAGGTTGCCATGGACACCATCGGCCCGATGGCCTTCGGCGCGGAGACGCTCGACCACCTCGTCGGGCTGTCCCTCTTCGAATCCGTGCACCACGACCCGGGCCCCTTCACGCGCCAGAGCCTCCGCGATGGCGGAACCGGTCCCGCGGTGGCTGCCCGTGACGAGTGCCCCCCTTCCCTGGATGCCGAGATCCACGCGCGCTCCTCCATGCCCACGCCCACCGCCCCTCCGGCCCATGCGGTCGCTTCGGACGAGAGACGGGGGACGCGACGGCCTGCATGCGCGATGGTATGTCATCGACGATCGCGCACCATCGCTGCCCACAGGCGGCCAAGGAGGGATGCCATGCCGCGAGTACGACCCGCCGAGCTCGACGAGACAGCTGGCTACACGCGACGCGTCCTCGAGGCCCAGGCCCGGATCTGGGGCGCTCCACTCACCAACCACCTGATCTACGCCCGCAAGCCCGCGCTCTTCGAAGCCGTTCGCGGCATGTGGAACGCGCTCGCCAAGGAAAGCAGGCTCGACAAAGCGCTCGTGGCGTTGATCAACCGGCGGGTGGCGAGCCTCAACGGCTGCGTCTTCTGACAGGACATCAATGCTGCCGTGGGCAGCATGAGCGGCCTCTCCGACGAGAAGATCCTCGCGCTCGGTGACTACGGCCGAAGCCCGCTCTTCGACGACGCCGAGCGTGTGGCCCTCGAGTACGCAGATGCGATGACCCTGAGCGATCGCGACGTGAGTGACGCGCTCTTCGATCGGCTCGGCGAGCACTACGACGAGGCGACCCTCCTGGAGCTCACGGCGGCGATCGCCTGGGAGAACGCGAGCAGCAAGTTCAATCGGGCACTCCGCGTGGAGGCCATGAACGCCTGGCAGCCGGGCGCTCAGCGTACGAGAGAGGCGTGAGGCTCCGCGCTCAGGCGGGCGGCTGATCGACCTCCGGCTCCCCCTCTGCGCCATCGACGTCAGAGAGCGGCCTGCGCCCAGCCAGCGCGGTCATGCGGCGCAGATGCGCCGCCAGGGTGGGACGCGCCTCGAGCATCGCGGCGCTTCCAGGCATGGGTCCGTGCGCCATGATGAGCATCATGCCGTAGACGGCGATGTCGGCCACGCTGGGCTGCGTCGCGTAGAAGAAATCGCGTTCACCGAGGAAGCCTACGAGATCGTCCATGCGGTTGGCGACCTCGGACAGGATCTCCAGCTCGCGCACGCTCGGACTGCCCTGTCCCTCTCCGCCACGTCGTCCGAGGTGGCTCTGCAGCTTGGAGAGCAGACCGCGCTCGATGTCGCGCTGCGCGGCCTCGTCGCGCGCAGCGCGCCATCGATTCCAGTAGAAGGCGAAGCTGGTATCCGACCACTCCGCCAGGTTCTGCTGCAGACCCCGGAGCTTCGGATCGGCGGCGTAGAGGGAGGGCTGAGGGACCAGCTCTTCGAGCCAGGCGACGAGAGCGGGCGAGTCCCACCGACGCTCACCGTCCACCTCGAGCACGGGCAGCTCGGCCCTCTCGGGGTTGAGGCGGGCGATCTCCTCCGCGTCGTCGACGTGCACACGCTCGTAGTCGAGGCCCTTGAGCGCGAGCGCGCAGGCCACCTTCTCGGTGAAGGGGTTCATCGACTGCGAGTAGAGCCGGATGGTGGGCATGGTCGGATCGGAGCTTCGAGTCGCGGGTCGGGGCCCGGTCGCGTTGGAGTGTAGATGCCGAAAACGCATCCGCGTTTCGAATGGACGAATTCGGAAACCCTTTTCTGCTCCGGCACGGCCCACGAAGCGGACGCCAGGGTGCGCCATGGATTGATCACAGGATCGACCATCGCGCATCTGGACGGCCCCTGGGGTGGAG
>CAZQMY010000113.1:5646-14844 GCA_964594405.1 uncultured Spirochaetaceae bacterium
AGCCTTCAGCCATGGGTAGAGAGCCTTCAGCGATGGAGGTGGAGAGCCTTCAGCCATGGGTAGAGAGCCTTCAGCGATGGAGGTGGAGAGCCTTCAGCCCTGGGTAGAGAGCCTTCAGCCATGAGTAGAAGCCTTCAGCTGCGCGCCACCGCGCTCGACCGTCCGCAGTCCCCCTGGCTGACGCGCCTAGCGAAGCCCCGCGAGCCCGAGCAGCCAGGTGTCGATCGCGGGAAAGGGGTTCGTGACCCCGAGCGGCCCGAGAAACGCAGTGCCGAACGCCACCGTGAGTGCCACCCAGCCGCGCCGGGTTCCAGCGATCCTCGAAATGCCCGGCGACGTCGGGCCGAGTACGAGGAGGACCACGAAGCTCAGCATCAGCCCGAGCGCCATCCAACGGTAGAAGTCGAGCCCCAGACCGAAGAGCACGAGCACCGAGAGGGGAGCGAGCGCGACCCCGAGCTCCCCCCCGCGGCGCCGACGTAGCTCGATGGCGGCGAGGTAGAGCCACCCCAGCGCCAGCAGGAGCGGAAGAACGACGGCCATGTAGAGCCAGGTGAACGGTTGCGACCACGCCCAGCCCGCCATGCGGATGCTCCGAGCGACGCCTGCGTTCAGCACGGTGAGCGAGCTCGCGGCCAGGGTATCGCCGGGGGCGACCCGGGCCACATCGCTGAGCGCGGCGCGCAGACTCGCCTCGCTGGCATCGCCGTACAGGAGCAGCGGCATCAGCGTGAGGAGCGCGACTGCCATCTCCGCGAAGAAGAGTCGACGATGGCCCGGATCATCCGCTGATCGCCACCAGGTCGTGGTGGCGATCAGCGGTAGCCCGATCAGCAGGAACGCCTCGTGGATCAGGAGACCGACGGCGATCAGCGGCGGCACGACGAAGGTCGCCAGCCGCGTCGGCCCTTCGAGGATCAGCGCGACACAGATGATCGCGATGAGCAGAGTGAAGTGGTCGAAGCGCCCAGCGTCGTAGCCGAGGTGCATCGCGGAGGCCGGTGAAGCAACGAAGACCCCGAGCAGCAGGAGCGCAGTGCGCGGCGGCTGCGCCGCAAGCCGTCGCCACCAGAGCCAGACGAGCACGCCGCAAGAGGTCATCGCGGCCGAGAAGCTCAGCGCCCAGACGACGCCCGCCGTTCGCGGAATCCCGAGCCCGCCCAGGACCGCGCCCGGAAGAGCTCGCTTGCCGAACTCGTGGCGATAGTCGAGCTGCCAGAGGGCGAGCCGCCACCCCTCGACCGCCGACTCGCTCATGGCCGTGTAGCCTTCGCGGATCAGCTGCGGCCATCCCGCACCGACCAGCAGGATCGCGTAGATCAGGAGCAGCAGAGCTGCGCCCAGACGTCGGGGATCGGAGGCGACCGCGGGTTGCATCGATCCGCGAGCATAGCCACTCGCGCCCATCCGCTGGCGCCTCGTCTACACTGGCCGGCATCGACTTCCCATGCTCCCTTCCGAGGATTCCATGACCGCCGAATACGTGATCTACGGCCCCGACATCTCGCTCTTCACCCGCAAGCTCGAAGCGGCCTTCCGCCTCTATGGCATCGCCCACAGGCGGGCGGACAAGACCGCCGAGAACGGACCGGGGCTCGAATCCCGCTCCGGCACGCACCAGGTGCCGGTGCTGCAGACGCCAGAGAACTGGATGATCGGCGACACCACGCCGATCCTCGAGCTGCTCGACGCGCGCTTTCCGAAGCGGAGGCTCTTTCCGGAGGGCCCACTCGGCGTGCTGGTGCACGTGGTGGAGGAGGTGCTGGACGAGTGGATCGCGCGCACCATGGTCCACTACCGCTGGCACTACGTGGAGAACACGCAGGCCGTGGTCAGCGCGCTGCTCGGTCGTCCCGTGAGCCTCGACGAGGCGCGCGAATTTCCACTGGCCAAGTGGGGCCCGCGCGCCTGTCGCGCCACCGGAACCGAGAGCGAGCACCAGCAGCGACAGGCGGAGGTCGAGTACCTCGCGCTGATGGACGCGCTGGAGGCGCAGCTCGAGCACACGCCCTATGCCCTCGGCCATCGCCCCTGCGCGGCCGACACCATCCTGCTCGGCGGGCTCCGGGCGCACACCAACGCCGACCCGATCCCCGACCTTTCTGGTCATCCGCGCGTCCAGGCGTGGGATGCCGAGGGGGCGGACGCCTGGTCGGGCGAAGGGGTACTCACCCCCTTTCCTGAGAGCACGCCCTTCGCCGACCACGTGCTGAAGCTGGCGCGGGACTGCTACCGCCCCTTCGTGCTCGGCAATGCGAGCGCGCTGGCCAAGGGGCACAAGGCCTTCGAGATCGAGACCTACGGCGAAGCCGTGAGCTACCTCACGCGACCCTATCCCGAGCAGTCGCGAGAGATGGTCCGTGCCCGCATTCGCGATCGGCTCGACGCGCAGGAGCAGGCGCAGGTCGGCGCGTGGCTCGACGAACGGGGCCTCACCGATTGCTTCATGCCCTGACCGAGTCGTCGCCGATCGCCGACGACTTCCCGTTTCGCATGCGAGATCGGACTTTCGCAAGCGCGAATGCCCGATCGCGTTCCCGTGACGGATCCGCTGGAGTCGTCTTCCACGCTTGCTTCTGGCGCCCGACTCGAAGAGGATGACGACAGTCCGGAGTGTCGTCCTGGGAGACGTTGTATCAACACCCATGGGAGGGGCCCGCCATGCGCTCAGCCGAGATCGATCCGAACCGACGTTCATGCTCTGCCAGCCCTACCGACCCGAACCTTCGGCGCACGGTCCGCGTCACGATGGTCGGGCTCGCGCTCGCCCTGATGCCCCTGGCGGCCTCGGCTGCCATCGTCGAGTACGCGCTCGACGTCACCGTGACCGAAGCGGGCGGCATCGCGGCCGCCGCCTTCCCCATCGGCACCATGGATACGATGCTCCTCAGCCTCGATGACTCGGTGACGGACGAGGATCCGACGCCGGGCTCCTATCTGGGGACGAACGTGGGCGGCGGCTCCATCTCTTCGATCGTGACCGTCGACGTCGTGACGGTCCAGGGCGCGTCGTCCGCCTGGTCGGCGCAGGGCGACTTCTCGGCTTTCGGGATCGTCAACGGCACCTACGACCTCATGCTGATCGGCCTCGGCCTGTCACCGGATCAGCCGCTCCCGGACTTCACCTCGCTGACCAGCGGCACGCTCAGCGCAGTCGCCTCCGGTGGCGTCGGCGACTATGCCGTCTTCGACATCACGGCCCTGCGGCAGATCCCCGAGCCCTCGACGGCGCTGCTCGTGGGCCTCGGTCTCGCAGGGCACGCGGTCGCGCGAAGGTCGGGGCAGCGAAACCGAGTCCTCGGTCACCGCTGAAGCTCGGCTGGATCGCTCGAGTCTGCAGCGCGTCACGCCCGAGCGACTCCGCACCCTCTTCCGCTCGACGAGCAGGACCTCCGCCGGATCCATGCGCCCCACGATCTGGGAGGCGCCCCTTCGCGGCGCCAGCGCGCGTCGCCTGGAGCCCGTGCCTGCACGACCTCGGAGGCCGGGGCAGCCGACTGACCCCGCCGCTATGCGATCCCGATCCCGGCCGTGGGCGAGGTCGAGGCGAGCGCCGCCGAGACGACGCCGAGTCCGGCCGGACTTGGGCCCTTCTTCTTCATCTCGAAGGCCCGTCGGCACATCGTCTCTCTCCTCTCGTGCGATCGCTTGCCATGCGAGCGGCGGATCGCTGTGACTCCAGGCCAGGGATCGCCGCTCGCTCTCCGCTCAGGGGTCGATACCGCTGAACAGAGCAGCGCACGTGTCACAGGGCTCGCCGTTCAGGAAGCAGTCCACGAGCGCCTGGACCCCGCTATCGCTCGAGTCCTCGACGCAGCCCGCGAAGCAGTCGTCCTCGGTGAACTGGTTCGACGTCGCATCCGCGACCTCGAGGCGGCACTCGCCATAGGCGCGCGAACAGGCCTCCGCGCACTGATCCGCAGACTTGCCGCAGGCGACCGAGAGGGTGATCAGACACGCACAGAACAGCAGCAGCAGGGTCCGGCCAAACGGGCTTCGGGTGGATTCCATGGTCTTCGTTTCTCCTCGTGGATGGTGTGCCTGTGGATGGACGACTCACAGCGTTCGCCCTCGTTCGGCACTCTCGATGCACGTGCGTGAG
Source organism: uncultured Spirochaetaceae bacterium (assembly GCA_964594405.1). GTDB lineage: Bacteria > Myxococcota_A > UBA9160 > UBA9160 > UBA4427 > CAZQMY01. Next base: position 9,749 of record CAZQMY010000113.1, read on the forward strand.
TGCCCGCGCCCCGTGCGGGGTTAACAGATGCAATCGAGCGATCGAGCGATCGGGCGAATTCGTTGGAGGACATGTGCCGGAAGTGGCAGTGCTGTCATGCCGGCGTCACGCGTTTCCGGACACGACGGGTCCATGCGATCTCCGCCGCAGTCGGGTGCGGCGGCGACCTGGCCCGCTTGTCCAGATCCCGGTCCCCAGCTCGCGCAGGAGACGGGATGCGAGCAGCCGGGCACACGACCGTCCCGCCGACGAGAGAGCCCGATCGGGCACATGACGTGACGGGCACATCGCGCTCCACCCGAGGCGCGGTCCTTGCCTCGAGCGGTGGAGGGGCCATGGAGCAGACCCGTCCCCGCTTCTCGGATGGGCTCGGCTCGGCCATCGGAGCGGCCTGCAGCCAGGCATGCCTTCCGATAGGCTCTGGGCGATCACCCGATGACGGAGAGGTGGAAGGATGCGATCTCGATTGCGGCTGGCCGCGCTACGGGCGCCATGGGCATCAAGGGCGATCACGGCGCCTCTCGTCTCCTTGCTGATCCTCCATGCGGCCGAGGCGAGCGCCAGCGAGTATTCGCAGCCTGGCGTCTACCTGACCGTCGGCGGCTTCAACGCCTTCCAGCAGTTCGAAGCCTCCGCGGCGAGCGAGCCCGTCGACGCCACCTTCGAGGACGCGCTCGGCTTCCAGGCGCGCGTGGGGTATCGGCTGACGTCGATCCTCGCCGGTGAGATCCAGGGCGATTTCAACTCCGGCTTCCGTACGCTGATCCCGGCCGGACCGGACAACCCCGACCTGCCGGTGGGAACGCTCGTCCCCTTCGACCTCGAGCACGGCATCATCAGCTTCAACGCCAAGGCCATCGCACCCCTGGGTCGCTTCGAGCCCTACGCACTGGTGGGCATCGGAGGTATGTGGACCAATCTCGTGACCGGCTTCGACACGGGGGTCGCCTGCGGGCCGGGCTGGTACTGGGGCTGGTGGTGCACGGGCGTACGCACCCGCGTCGCGAGCGGCGGCGGCTTCATCTCACGCTTCGGCGGTGGGTTCGACGTCTGGGTGACCGAGGATCTGGCGGTCACGGTGGACGCCAGCTACGTGCTTCCCACCGGCGAGATCTCGCCACTCGAGTTCTGGACGCTGAACTGGGGCGCGAAGTTCAAGTATTGAACGGCGGCACGCCTTCGCGCCGGGCAAGACCGGAACATGCTGTGCGTCATGGCGGGCGATCCGGACCCGATGGAGCCTCCGCGATCGCCGTCGAGGCGTCACGATCGATCGCGCGCCGGGAACGCTTCGCCTGTGACATCACCCGCGGCGACGACGCTTCGTGCCGACGTCGGGTCAGGGATGAATCGAGACCGTCACACCGGGCTCGAGGAGCGTGGCGAGCACCTCGATCTCGTCATCCGTGACCGCAATGCAGCCGAAGGTCCAGTCGTGGCGTACCGACTGTCCGCGCCAGCTCTCCCCCTCTCCGTGCAGGCCGAGATGACCACCCAGGGGCGTGTCCTGGGGAGGCAACGTGCCCCGGTCATGCGCATCGGCGATGCGATCGTAGCTGGCTGCATCCAGCCGACCCTCGGCCAGGGCGAGCCCCGCGTCGCGGATGGATGGATAGTCGATCGGGATGAAGAGGTGGAAGCGGCTCTCGCGAGCGGGCCCGGCGATCGCGTAGTCCCCTTCAGGCGTCCGGCGGTCGCCCCGCTTCCGCTTCGGGCCGACCTCGCCACGGCCGATCGAGACCCGCATGGTGAGGACATCGCCCTCCGTGCAGTACGCTCGCAGGATGTGGCGCTCCTTCCATATCTCGATGCGCTCGATGGCGCGGCACGGGCTCGGCGCCGGCGGCCCGGCGACGGGCGGCGCCTGCGCTGGCGGCGGGGTGGGCTCCGGGACTGGGAGAGGCACCGACGGCGGACGTGCGCAGCCCTGGAAGATGATCGCGAGGAGCGCCCCCAGAAGCCGTACGAGCGGGATCCGCCGCTGGACCCGGCGGCGGCGAGCACTCGCTGCCGCGTGCACCCTCGTCGCGATGCCCGGCCCGTCCAGCGGCGCTCTGGAAGATCGATCAGAGGCGGACGTCACACGGCTGCACTCCATCATCGGCGAACCCTCGACGGATGTGATCGGCCAGGGCGACACGCTGCTCGACGTGGCCTTTCGCAATCGGCTCGGCGTCGAATCGGTCCAACGGCTCAATCCCGGGGTCGACAAATGGATACCGGCGCCGGGCACCGTCGTGGCCCTGCCCTCACGGATCGTCCCGCCAGACGTCCCGCACGACGGCCTCGTCATCAACATACCGGAGCTGCGCCTCTTCGACTTCCGCGCAGGGCCGGAGCCCGCCGTGCTCTCTGCCGCGGTGGGAGATCTCGAGGATCCCACGCCGACCGGCGACTTCGTCATCCGGGACAAGCGCGTCGATCCCGCCTGGACCGTTCCCGAGTCGATCCGCAAGGAGAAGCCCGGTCTGCCGAAGGGCGTGCCTCCTGGACGTGACAATCCGCTCGGCAGTCGTTGGATGCGAATCGGGCGGACGGCCTACGGGGTGCACGGCACGAACGTCCGCTGGTCCATCGGTCAACGCTCGACCCACGGATGTGTACGCCTCTACGAGAGCGAGATGCGCCGTCTGTACGACCGGACGCCCGAAGGGACACGCATCCAGATCGTCTACCAGCCCTATAAATGGGGCCGCAACGGCGCCGACATCGTGCTCGAAGCCCATCCGGACGTCTACGGTCGGATGCCGGATCGGCTCGCCAGCGCACTCTCGCCCATTCGGGCGCTCGGGCTCCTGCCCTACGTCGACATCGAGCGGGTCTGGCAGACCCTGGACGAGCTCCGTGGCACGCCCGAGGTGGTCGGCCGACTGCCCCCCAGCCTTCAGCGATGACCCCCTATTTCGAGATCGACTTGTCGAAGATGCGCTCGCTCTTCTGCGCAGCCGCACTGGCGTCCATGGCAGCGGCCTCGGCGCGACGAAGGGACTGCTCGGCCGCCTTCTCGGCCGCGGCGGCCCGCGCCTCGGCCTCTGCGATGCGCTGCTTCTGAGCGGCGAGGCTCTCGTCCATGGCGGAGAGCCGCCGCTCGATCGCGTCGAGTCGCGTCTCTACGGCGTTCAGGTCATCGCCCGTTGCGCAGCCGGCGATGCTCGCGGCAGCCGCGAGGGCTGCAGTCGCCACGACGATCGTGACCCAAGAGTGCTTCATCGGATTCATGCTTCGTATTCCTCTCTGGATTTCGGGCCCTCAGCCCCGGTCGGCGCGCCGCGCTCGGGCCGGCGACTGCGATGCCGCACGCTCAATGCTCGACCGACGCGACGTCGACCGCAAGGGTATGCGGTGTGGCGCGGCGCTCGCGTGCGCCAGAGGCCGAGGCGTCGTGGCCCGCGGCCACATGGGTGTGCGCACTGCCCCGGCCCACGAGTCGACGCGCTCCCGGGGCAGCGACCCGGCGCCCGAGCGTCGCGACGATCCCGTCGGGTGGCTCCATGACGACGCATCGCGTACGGATCCGCGACTCCTTTCGGTGGCTCGGCGGTAGCGTCATCCTCTGCGCATCGACGAGCAACACCGACCGCAGATGCAGACGCGGCAGAGAGAGGAGCGGCAAGTGGAACTGAGCTTTCTGGGAGCGGCCGGTACGGTCACGGGATCGAAGTATCTTCTCGAGGCCGAGGGCGATCGCATCATGATCGACTGTGGTCTCTACCAGGGTGTCAAGCATCTGCGGCGGCGCAACCGCCAGCCGCTGCCGGTCGAGCCCGACTCGATCTCGGCGCTCCTTCTCACGCACGCGCATCTCGACCACAGCGGCTACGTCCCCGCCCTGATCCGCAATGGCTTCACGGGCCCCGTGCACTGCACCCAGCCGACCAGCGACCTGTGCGCGATCCTCCTCCCCGACGCGGGCCGCATCCAGGAGGAGGACGCGGCCTACGCGAACCGGAAGGGGTTCTCGAAGCACCATCCGGCACTGCCTCTCTACACCGAAGAAGATGCCGAGCGCGCACTCGCCGCCTTCTCGCCCGTCGGGTTCGAGGCGTGGAGCGAGCTCGGGGCCTTCCGATATCGGTTCCGGCCGGCGGGTCACATCCTCGGCGCCGCGTCGATCGAGGTCCAGCACCGTGGCCAGAGTGTGCTCTTCTCCGGCGACCTCGGCCGCTCCGAGGACCTGATCATGCGCAAGCCGACTCCGCCCGGCGCCGTGGACTGGGTGGTCATCGAGTCCACCTACGGCGATCGACTGCATGAGTCGGTCGATCCCTTCGAGGCGCTCGCGGAGATCCTCACGCGCACCGTCGAGCGAGGCGGCATCCTACTGATCCCCTCCTTCGCCGTGGGGCGGGCGCAGACCGTGCTCTACTGCATGCATGAAATCTATGCGCGCGAGATGGCGCCACGCGTGCCCGTCTTCGTGAACAGCCCGATGGCCACGGACGTGACGAGCCTCTTTCGACGCTCATGCGACTACCATCGTCTGACGGAGCCGGAGTGCGAGGCAGTGTGCGACGTCGCGCACTACGTCCGGAGCCCAGCGGAGTCCCGCGCGCTCTCCGAGCGCCGCGAGCCGGCCGTGATCATCTCCGCGAGCGGGATGGCGACAGGTGGCCGCGTGCTCCATCACTTGCGCTCGCTCGCTCCCGAACCCCGGAACACGATCCTCTTCCCGGGCTTCCAGGCCCCGGGAACACGAGGCGATGCGATGGTCAGAGGTGCGCCGCACGTGAAGATCCACGGCAGCCTGGTGCCCGTTCAGGCCGAGGTGATCCAGCTCGACATCTTCTCTGCGCACGCCGATCAGCAGGGCCTGCTGAGCTGGCTGCACGCGTGCGAGAAGCCTCCTCGGCGAGTCTTCGTCACCCACGGAGAGGATGTCCCGGCCGATACGCTCCGGCGAGAGATTCAGGACACGCTGGGCCTTCAGGCGGAGGTTCCGGAACACCTCGAGCGCATCGCACTCGACTGATGACCGCGAGGGGCGATCGGGCGTCGGAGGGGCGACCGAGACGGCCGGTCCGCTGGTGGGAGCGCATGGAGGCGGCGACCGGACTCGAACCGGAACGATGTTTCCATCGAGGGATATTAAGTCCCTA
>CAZQMY010000114.1:0-3749 GCA_964594405.1 uncultured Spirochaetaceae bacterium
GTAGACCTCCATCTCGGTGATCTCGTTGTCGATCATCTCGTAGACCTCCATCTCGGTGATCTCGTTGTTGTTCAACTCGAACTTCTCCTTCTACTCTCCGGTGGCCTCGTGCGGGTCTTCGGCGGCGGGCTCACTCGGGCGGGCGCAGTGCGGAGCGGAGCGTGACGCAGGGGAGCGCGGGGCTGGGGGGCCACGGTTTCGTTGGGAGTGATCCGGGTTCGTCAGGGAAGGTGGGGGGCGTCGATCGGGAGGATTCCGATCGGAGCCACGCGGACAGGCGAGCCGAAGCCAATACGCCTTCAGGGTGCTTCCGGATGCGAGCGAGGGGGGAGATCTTGAGACCGAATCACGACGAGGATCGGGTGCGCGGGATGCGCCCGATGCGTCAGCATGTTGCGCTCGGGGTCGCGGCCCTGGCGTTTTTCGTCGCGGGGCTCGTCCCCGCTGCGGGTGCGATGGCGGCCGAGGTGGTCGACGTCCGTGTCGGCGCGCATCCGAAGTTCACACGCGTCGTCTTCGAGCTCGATCGCAGCGCGGGCTTCCGGCTCGAGCGGTCGGGACGGCCCGGCGCGTCGCCCGAGCTGGTGGTCACCATCGACGCGACGTCGATTCCACGCAACCTCAAGCCGCCGTCGAGGAGCGTGATCGGCCCGGTGAAGGTCTCTTCGTACTCGGGAAAGACGATCGCGCGCATCGCGCTGGCGGACACCGCACTCATCACCAAGCGTTCGGTGCTCGACAGTCCCTATCGGATCGTCGTCGACGTCTACTCCGCGGGTGGGGAGACCACGAGCGCTGCGGCCGCCAAGCCGAAGCCCGAGCCCAGCCCGAAGCCCGTGGCGAAGGCGGAGCCTGCGGCCGAGCCGAAGGCCCCTGCCAAGCCGGCTGCCCGGCCAGCGGTGACACCCGCGGCCCCCCCCGCGCCGAAGCCGGAGCCCAAGGCGCTGGCCAGGAGCGCGCCGACTCGGAAGCCCGCCGATCCTTCGCCCGGCCTCACCGAGCCCGCCGAGCCCGAGGCCGCGGTCTCGAGCGGCGCGCCCGGCTCGGGCCCCCTTGCAGGGGGCGAGCCCAGCGAAGGCGCAGTGCCGACCATGGGCCGCGAGGCTGTGGCCAGGAAGGTGGTCGCGACCCCGTCGCCGCAGCCCAAGCTGGGCAAGAAGGCATCGTCGAAGCCCGCAGCCGCTCCGCTCGCCAAGGCACCGATCACCGAGGAGTCGTCGGGGGGCTACGGCACCCTCGCCATGGCGGTCGGGGCGCTCGTGCTCGTCGCTGGCGGTGTCGTCTTCGCGATGCGGAGGCGGGGTGCGTCGAGCGATGCGATCGACGACCTCGACGCCGAGGACCTGTCCGGCGATCCCGACGGCCTGGACGAGAACCCCTTCGCGCGCCTGAACCCGGAGAAGGGCGATCCGCCTCCCGTGGAGGCGTCGCTCTTCGATTCCGAGGAGAGCGGCTCGCCGCTCGCCGCCGAGCCGGATTCCGATCCCGAGCTGCGGGTGGGTGAGTCCGCCGAGCCCGAGCTCGATTTCGGCTCTGCGACCGCCGAGCCGGAGCCGGTGTCCATGGACCTCGAGGAGGACGTCGGAGCCACGACCGAGGTGATCGCAGACGTCGGCAGCGCTGCCAGCAGCGCGCTGCCCAGTGATCTGGAAGAGAACGAGGAAGTGATGCGTATGTTGCGTGAATTCGAGCGGCGGATCGCGAGCCTGGAGACTCGCCTGGACGAGGTGGTGGATGCCCGCGAGCGGCTCGAGCGACAGGTGGCCGCGCAGACCGAGGAGCTGCGCGTCCAGCGCGCTGCCATCGCCCGCACGCAGCGTGCCGTGCGCAACATGAATCGCCCGGAGGAAGAGGGGCCCACCGAGCCCGCGCTGCGCGACCCGAGCTGAGGGATGCGGCGTCGGCGGGCGCCGCGCCGGCTTCATCCGGAAGGTGAGACCTCCGCAGCCGTCCTGGTCGAGCTGCCCATCAGCGGGTTGCCAGGATCGCCTCCTGCGCGAGCGCGAGGGCGCCGACCGCACCGGCGTGCCCACCGCTCTCGAGCAGGAGCGGTTCGAGGCCGCTCGCCAGGGTCACGCCCAGAACGATGTCTGCCAGAGCGGGGTTGCCCATCAGGGTGGCCCCGCCGTAGACCACCGTGCGGATTCCGGAGGCCTCCGCGAGCCCGCAGCAGACCAGCGCGACGTTCTCGCCCACCAGGCCCATGACCGCGGAGGCGAGATCTTCCCGCTTGGACGGGGAATGCTCGTTGACCTCGTCGTGGGTGAGCCAGCGGGCCAGCTTGCCGAAGGACGCCGCGGTGATCTCCGAGGGGAGGAGGATCTCTCCTGGCCGGTAGATGTCGCCGACGAGCAGATCCACCTGGGCGCGATTCCCCGACTCGGCGAGCTGGGCGAGCTCCTCGTAGCTGTTGCAGCCCGTCAACGCGACGCCCAGGCCGAGCACGGTCCCGCCACCCAGAGCGGTGCCGCCGAGCCGGCGCGTCTGCCCGTTGCGTACCTCGAGAATGCTCGTGCCCGTGCCGACGGAGACCAGCAGATAGGGGGCGTCCTCGCTTCGGCCCTGCCGCTCGAGCAGGATCCGCGAGCCTCGGCCCCAGGCCTCGAACTCCACGGAGCGGTGGCTCGGGCGCTCGCCCAGGCGCTCGGCCAGCCGGCTCGCCGCGCAGCCCGTCAGCCCCACCGCGGCTGGTGCCAGCGCCTCGATTCGGCGGTGCACCAGCTCCAGCGCGCTCGCGGGCAGGAAGCCGAAGGCGAGCTCCCCCGTCGGCTCGCGCACCACGATCTTGGCCAGCGTGGCGCCCATGTCCACGCCGATGACCGGCGCCTCGGGCCAGCTCACCTCGGGCCTGCTCACCGCCTTCCCTCCGCGCCGGGTGGGGCGATCACCGGGCAACCCCATGGCCTTCTCCGGAGTCCAAGGCGTTGCCGGTGCAGTTTGCGAATCAGTTTGCGAATCAGTGGGTTACACTCGGCCCCCAAGGTCCCGACAGGATGTATAACGCGTTTTACGGGCTTCGCGAGAAGCCCTTCGTACTGAGCCCGAACCCGCGCTTCCTCTTCCTCGCCGATTCACATCGCGAGGCGATGGCCCACCTTCTCTATGGTCTGGAGCAGGGGGAGGGCTTCATCGTCATCACGGGTGAGGTGGGCACGGGCAAGACGACGCTCTGCCGAACACTCCTCGAGCGCCTCGGTGGCGAGACCGAGGTGGCCTTCCTCTTCAATCCGAGCCAGAACGCCTGCGAGCTCCTTCAGTCCATCAACGAGGAGTTCGGCCTGCCCTGCCGGAGCGAGAGCCGCCGAGCGCTGCTGAGAGAGCTCAACGAGTTCCTCCTGGCGCGAAGCCGTGAGTCGCGGCGCGTGGTGTTGATCATCGACGAGGCGCAGAACCTCTCGCGCGAGACACTCGAGCAGGTGCGGCTGGTCTCGAATCTCGAGACCTCGGCTTCGAAGCTGATCCAGATCATCCTGCTCGGCCAGCCCGAGCTGGACGCGAAGCTGGACTCGGACGCACTCCGCCAGCTGCGGCAGCGGGTCAGCGTGCGTTGGAGCCTGTCGCCGCTTCCCTTTTCGGACATGTGCGGCTACATCGAGCACCGCCTTCGCGTGGCGGCGGGCGCACGGCGCCAGATCTTCAGCAGGGCGGCCATGCGTGAGATCCATCGACGGACCGCCGGCGTTCCGCGTCTTTGCGGATACGCCCTGAATTATCGTAATGTGACCCGTGGCAGGGGCAGAACCACCCGC
>CAZQMY010000114.1:3759-14824 GCA_964594405.1 uncultured Spirochaetaceae bacterium
GAGATCCATCGACGGACCGCCGGCGTTCCGCGTCAGGTCAACGTGCTCTGCGATCGCACCCTGCTCGCGGGCTACGCCGCCGGCGAGCCTCGCATCGGTGCCGGCCTCGTCCGACAGGCGGCCAGGGAGCTGCCGGATGCGGAGAGGCGCGGCGCCGGCATCGCGTGGCTGCGCCGGCCCTGGGTATCGGTGTCTGCGGCGGGCGCGGTGGCGGCGTTCGTCGTGGGCCTGCTTCTCTCCGAGCAGCTCGTCCTGACGCAGGCCTCGACCCCGGTCCTGCCGCACGTCGCCAGTCCGGCGCCGGTCGACGAGGAGCAGCCCGACGAGAAGGCGGTCTGGGTGAGCATGGAGATTCCGATCTCGGAGCTCGAGCCCGAGACCACCTCCATCGCGCCGGAGGTCGTGCCGCCCATGCTGGCGAGCGCGACCGCCAAGGCGTCGCCGCCCAGCGACGTCCTCGACGCATCCGCCGGAGTCGAGATGCTGACCGTCGACGAGGATGAGCATCAGGGCGAGTTCCTCGCGAGGCTGCTCGCCGAGCAGCAGCCCGAGCACGCGGAAGAGCTGGCCGTCAACGCCATTCTCGAACGCTTCGGCCTACCGATCCTCGTGGCGGCGGCCGCGCGCAGCGAGGATCGGCTGGCCGGTCTGACGCGTCAGCATCTCTCCCTCGCGCCGCTGGACGACGCGAACATGGCCCTGCTGCGCCGACTCGACTATCCCGCGTTGATCGAGCTGCTCGCCGAGGATGGGGTGCTGCGCCTGGTGGCGCTGCTCGGCGTCGACGGCGAGATGGTCGAGCTGATGGGGGCCCATGGCCGCGAGTCCCTGCACGTGCCGGCGCGCGCTGTCGACGAGCTGATGACGGGAGCTGCGACGGTGGTCTGGCGCGACTACGAGCTCACCTCGCCGCTGCTCAGCATGGGTGATCGGGGCATCGCCGTGCGCTGGCTGCAGCAGAGCATGGTCGACCTCGGCGATGATCGCCTGGACGTCAACGGCTACTACGATCTTCCGACCGCCGAGGCCGTGCGCCGCTATCAGCGCAAGCGCCGTCTCCGCGACGACGGCATCGCGGGCCCGCTCACGCAGATGCTCATCTATGGCGATCTCGACGGCTATGCGCCGCCGCGCCTCTCCGCGGGCGCCGGGCGTCGGGGCGGAGGTGCGGGATGAGCACGATCCTCAAGGCATTGCGTCGTCTCGAAGAGGACAAGGCCCGCGAGGCGGCGGAAGAGCAGCTACACGGTGAAGTGATCGCGCCCGCGGCGCCACCGCCGAGGCGCGTGCCCTCCGCGCTCGTGCTCATTGCCGTGGGTACGGCGTCGGTGCTCGTCGGTGCCCTCGGCTTCCATCTCGCCATGCCGCTGATCACGGACGCCTCCGAGCCCGAGGAGGCGCGGCCCGTGGCGGCGGCCCCTCCGGTCCCTGAGCCGATCCGACAGACGCCGCCTGCGCCGGTCCGAGAGCCGGCGCGCAAGACAGCGGCTGGGCCCTCGCCGACGCCACCGCCGCGCCCAGCAGTCGCACGGGCTGCTCCGCTCGCGACGTCCGAGACCGTGTCCGCGCCCGCGGAGACCGCACAGACGAGCCCCGCGCCGCCGCGGCGTCCGGCGAGTGCGCCCCGGCCGCAGGTCGAGCCCGCGACGAAGCGGCCGGTGGTCGCAGATCGGCGCAGCGAGCCCGATCTCGAGCGCGAACGTCAGATCGCAGAGCTCCAGAGTGCGCGGGCGACGGTCGCGGCGCTCGAGCGCGGCGTGGAGCCCGACGTCTGGGATCGGGCACAGCCGCTGGACGAGGCCCCGACGCGTGAGCTCACGGAGGCGGCGCCTGCTGTGACGGCCGCGGCCGCGAAGCTGCCCGACGCCGAGCCCAGGCCCGAGTCCTCCTCCCGAGCCGTGCCGATCGCGGACGCTCCGCCGCATGCGGTCGCGTCGAAGCCCGAGCCCGAGCCCGATGCGGCGGCGGAGGCCGTGCGCGCGAGCGAAGACGCGGGCGAGGAGGACGCTGCGGCTCCTGCAGCGCCCGCCGTCAGGGTGGTCCGCACGGTCTGGCATCCCAAGCCCGAGCGACGGATCGCACACCTGAAGATCGGCGGTGGCGAGGTGGTCGAGATGCGCGAGGGCGAGCTCGCCTCCGACCTCCTGATCAGCGAGATCAAGCTCTCGGGCGTCGTCTTCGAGCGCGATGGCGAGGCGATCAGCCGCCGCGTGGGCGAGTAGAGCGGCGCCCTAGCGCAGACAGATGGTTCCGTTGCTGGTCCGCAGCTTGATCGGGCAGCCGCCTCGGCCGAGCGTCCCGCGAAGCCGACCGCTGCCTTCCTCCACCTGACGACCGAGCTCCAGCTCGCTGCGGATCAGGCCGTTGTCCACGCGGATGTCGATCTCGGCATCGGGCTCCTTGGGGAGCTCGATCACGATGCGGCCGTTGCTGGTGGCCAGGCTGATCCCCTCTTCGCCGAGCTCGTCGAGCGATGCCCGGATCAGGCCATTGCTCGTGACGGCGTCCACCGAGCCGCTGTGCTCCGCGAGCTCGATCTTGCCGTTGGACGAGCGGGCGACGAGGTGACCGCAGGTGCAGGCACAGGACACCTTGGCGTTTGCGGTGGTCACGTCGATGTTGCCGTGCACGTCGTCGATCCGAACGGAGCCGTTCGATGAGCGGGCCCATGCCCCGCTGCGCAGGCCGCGCAGGCAGAGCTTGCCATTGCTGGAGCTCGCGCGGATCTCGAGCGCTCGCGGAAGGCGGACCTGAAGGTCGGCGTAGCCATGCCGATTCCACTTCTTCGGGATCTGGACATCCACCTCGAGGACGCCGCCGATCAACATCGTCTCGATCTTGATGGCGTCGAGCAGCTCCTCCGCTGCATCCTGGCTCTCCGCTCGCGCGTGCTTGCGGACGTCGATCTGGACGTCTTCGCGGTCTTCGCCGATGATGCGCGTTCCGCCGTTGGCGTTGTGGAGCGAGAGCGCGTGCGAGGGTGGGGCACCGCAGAGCAGCGACTCCTCGCGCACGGCCGACTCGCTCCAGGGTACACCGGAGAAGAGGCTCTTCAGGAAGCCGCCGAAGCCGCCGGCCTCCGCGCCGTCTCTTTCGGTCTGTCGGAGCTTCATCGCCATGCCATGACCTCTGCACGGGACCCGGAAGCCCCGGCGCGGTCGTCGATGGAGGAGCGAAGAATCGATTCGTTGGGGGGTACGAGTTTCATCTTCTCGATTGCTTTTCTGATTCGTAGAGCGATGGCGCCCGGGGGCGCCGTGGCCGGGGGTGAACGTCTCTCAGTGGTATCGCCGGGAATCGTCGTCCTCCTCCCAACGCCGGCGCTGTTCGCGCCGGTTCTCTTCGTGTACGGCACGGATCTTCTGCCGCATCCGATAGCGGTGATAGCGGTGCTTCAGCGACTCGATGGTGGGGGCGCCGGGAGTGCGCCCTTCGGCCACGAGGTAGTACCAGCCCACCAGCACGCCGCCGAGGTGGCCCGCGTGGCTGATGTTCGATCCCGGGCCGCTCGCCATCTCCATGAAGAAGATGAGCGGAATGAGCCAGATCGCCTTGATGGGCATTGGCGGGAAGATCAGCATGATGGTGCGATCCGGCCACGTAAAGGAGAAGGCGAGCAGGACGCCCATCACCGCGCCGGATGCGCCCAGCGTCGAGCTGAAGGGGTTGTCCGCAATGCCCACCGCCATCAGCAGGTAGGGCAGCGTCGCAATCACCACACCCGCGCCGACACCACAGGTCAGGTAGTACTTGAGGAAGCGCTGCTCCCCCCAGACCATCACGAGCTGCGAGCCGAACATCCACAGCGCGAACATATTGAAGAGGATGTGCAGCGGACCGCCGTGCAGCCACATGTAGGTGAAGGGGCGCCAGAGCTCGAGTCCCTGCCAGACAAGTGCGGGAACGACCACGCCCATCTGCGTGATCGGGCCACCATACATTCCGGAGAGCAGCTGCAGGGCGAAGACGACGCCATTGGCGATCATCAGGTTCTTGATGATCTGGGGGGTGACCGGCGGGCCGAAGCCCATTCCTGATCCACGTCCGTACAAGGTCTCGATGCTCCTCGGTGGCGCGGACTCGGGGTCGGGCCCTCGAGTCCTGCTTCTGAAGTCACCCGCGCAATTCGCTCGCCGTCGTTGCCAGCGCGAGCCTCCCGAGCTCGACGGAGCTTTCGCGCGAAGATGTCATCTCATCGTCCAGGTTCGCTCAACGACCGATCCCCGGCTTCATCCGATCGCCTGCAGCCAGGGAGAGGCGCGCTCTCCGTGACGCGAGCCAGATCTGTCGGGCGGGATGGGCGCAAGACCCCGCAACACCAAAAAACTTAGGGATGCTGCGGACTTCAGTCAACGCCGCGGTGAGCCTGCAGCCGCCGACCGAGGCGCGCCGGCTGCCGCGTGTTGCGGCGGCCCTGCCCGGGCGGCCGCTTGCCCCCTCTCGTCGGGTCTCGAGCTCGAGAAGAGGCCCGTGTTCGGATCGTGCTTTCGCCCTTCTTCCGCGTTCTCACCCCGCCAACGCTTGTGGCAGGGTCGGCGTTTTCATCCCAGTCTCCCGAGATGCTTGGCCGTATGGAGGAGGGCGAGCGCGCTCTTGGCGTCACTGAGCTGCCCCGACCACACCATCTCGAGCGCCTCGCCGAAGGGCATCGGTACGAGCTCGATCAGCTCGTCGTCTTCGAGGCGCTGCTCACCCGGAGAGAGATCGAAGGCGGCGAAGAGATGGATCTTCTCGTCGGTGAATCCCGGCGTCGTCCAGATCGGACCGAAGCCCTCCAGACGACCGGCTCGATACCCCGTCTCCTCCTCGAGCTCCCGCGCGGCGCACACCGCGGGTGCTTCGCCCGGATCGAGCTTGCCCGCCGGCACCTCGTAGATCTCGCCCGAGGCCGCGTAGCGATACTGGCGGATCAGCAGCACACGCACATCGTCGAGGAAGGGCACCACCGCTGACGCACCGGGATGACGCACCATGTCGAGGGTGGCCCTGCGGCCGCCCGGCAGGGTCACCTCCTCGGTGACCACCTCGATCCATGCGCCCTTGTAGAGTCGTCGCTCCGGCATGGCGGCACTGTAGCGTGGGCTACGCTGCGCCAGCCCACCGATGAGATGCGAGCCCATTTCGAGGAGCGCAGATGGCCCGAGCCTTCGAGAGACCCGCCACCATCGCCCTGCCGCCGGAAGCCTGCGGTGAGGGCGCCTCGCTCGAGGGGCTCTACATTCCGATCCCCGATCCGCAGCCCGGAGGTGCGGTGATCGCGCCGCCGCATCCGATGATGGGGGGCAGCATGGAGTCGCCGGTCGTGACCGAGCTCGCCCATGCGGCGGAACGCGCCCGGATTCCGAGCCTGCGATTCAACTGGCGCGGCGTCGGGGCGAGCGCGGGGCGACCCAGCGGTGAGACCGCCGACGCCGATGTCGACTACCTCTCGGCGCTCTCGTTCATGAGCGACTCGGTCTCCGGACCACTGCTGGCTGCGGGCTACTCATTCGGCGCCGCCACGGCGCTCCGCATGGGGGCGCTGGGCGAGCGGCCCCCCAGCGAGCGTCGCGCCGTCCGCCCGCCGACGCGGCTCGTGCTCGTCTCGCCGCCCACCTCGATGCTCGACCCCGACGGTGTGGCGGCGTTTCCGGGCGAGATGCTGCTGCTGGCGGGCGATCGGGATCAATGGGTGTCGATTCCGGAGCTCGAGGCCGTGGCGGCCCGCGCCAGGGCCGCCCATCTGGAAGTGCTCGAGGACTGCGACCACTTCCTGATGCAGGGGCTCGCGCAGGTCCGCGCTCGCACGACCGAGTGGCTCGAGCGCTTCAGCTCGCCGCCGGAAGCGTGAAGGTGAAGCAAGCGCCGCGACCGGGGGCGTCTCCCACCTCGATGGCGCCGCCGGCCTCTTCCACCAGGCGCTTGCAGATGGCGAGCCCGAGCCCACCCACGCGGTCCTTGCGGGTCGAGTGGAAGGCATCGAAGATGCGCGGCCGGTCGTCCTTCGGGACGCCCGGCCCCTGGTCCTCCACGGCGAGCTCGACGTAGCCCTGCTGCCTCTTCGAGAGCTCCGCGCGCAGCGTCACGCAGCCGCCTGCCGGCGTCACCTCGAGCGCATTGAGCATGAGGTTCAGGACCACCTGGCGCAGCGCGTCACGGTTCATCTCCACCTCCGGGAGACCATCGGCCACCGCGATCTCGAGGGTCACCTGGCCCGTGCGCGCGCGGTGGGCGACGAGCGCGGCGATGGTCTCGAAGCTCGCCTCGACCGCCGTCGCGCCGCTGATGCGACGGCCGGCGACCGGTCGCGCATGGCTCAGCACCGAGTCGATCAACCGCTCGAGGCGAGCGAGCTCGTCCACGACGATCTCGCGAAAGCCCTCATGGAAGTCGGGGTCGTTCAGTCGTTCGGGGAGGAGCTGCAGGAAGGTCTTCATCGAGACCAGAGGATTGCGCACCTCGTGCACCACCTCGCTGAGCAGATCACCCAGCGAGGCAAGGCGATCGAGGCGTTGGATGGCGCCATCGACGTCGGAGAACTGGTCGGCCTCGAGGGCGCGACTCAGCGGCGCGCCGATCTCCTTGGCGACATCTTCGAGGTTTGCCAGGGTTCGGGGGCGAACGTATCCAGACGGATCGAGCGGACCACCGAGAATCAAGACCGCTGGAGCGGGATCGTCGTCCTGGCGACTCGCCTCGCTGCGGATCGGAATGGCGGCGGAGAGGAGATCGTCGTCCGCCAGCTCGCGGATGACCTCGGGGAGCTTCGCCTCGCCCAGGTCGGTGGCGTGAGGGAGCACGCGAAGCGCTTCGAAGAGCTCGGAGCCTGGTGCCATGACCTCGTCGTCGCTCACGTGAGCAGCGGCGACGTAGACATCGCGTCCTGGAGGCTGAAGCCACGCGAAGGCCCGCATCGAGCCGGTGCGTCGGATCAGCTTCTCGACGGCGCCGGTGAGCAGCGCCTGGGCGTCGGCGTCGGCTTGATTCTCCTGGCCCAGTACACTCGCGAAGCTGAGTGCGGGGCCACCGGTGGCGATGTGCGACTCGTCGAAACCGCTCGGTGTCGCGTCGCCGGAGGAGGCCATCGCCGCGGTCGGGAAGATCGCATCGATCAGCGCGCTGGTCGCCTCGTTGCGAGAGCGGCCCCTTCGGCCAGCATCCTGCGCGATGCCGTCCGCACGAGCGGCATCGGCCGCTTCGGCTCTGGCCCCGGCCCGGTCTGAACCGGTGGCGCCTGGCTTCTCCCCCCGCATGGCCTGTAGCTAAGGCGCCATTGGCTCTTCTGTCAACGCCTGGATGTGTGGAAAGCGCATGGCGAGCGTGTGGAGCAGACTCAGAAGTCGTCCTCGCGCAGGGCCTGTCTTGCGTCCTGTGCGGATTCGTGCTGACTGACGCTGCGCTCCGGCTCCTGGCCGATGATGAAGGGCTGCATGTAGGCATCCGCGATCGCGTCATCGGCGAGGAGTCCCGTCTCGCGATCCACCTTGATCTTCACGATGCCGGGTGGCTCGTCGAACTTGGAGGGCGGGAGGTCGGCCAGGGCGACCTTCATGTAATCACCCCAGATGGGAAGCGCCGCACCTGCGCCGGTCTCGCCCCAGCCAAGGACCCGATTGTCGTCGTGGCCCACCCAGACGCCGGTCGTGATGTCAGGCGAAAACCCCATGAACCACGCATCGCCCTGCTCATTGGTGGTTCCGGTCTTGCCGCCCAGCTCGTGACGGCGGTCCAGTCGGGCGACCCTCCGGCCTGTTCCTTCCTGAATCACCGCCTTGAGGAGGTCGCACATCAAGAAAGCGGCGGCTTCGGAGATGACCTCGTCGGTGGGGAGGATCTCGGCGTCCGGATACGAGGCCAGCGCCTCGCCCTCCGTCGCGGTGAGCGGCTTGAGGACCGGTGGCGGTGGATCTCCGAGGGGGACGTCCTTGAGCAGCTCGCGACCGGAGCGATCCACCACACGGTTGATGAAGCGCGGCACCACGCGCTTGCCCTTGTTCGGATAGACCGCGTAGGCGGTGGTGAGCTCCAGAAGCGTGACGCTGCTGGAGCCGAGCGCGAGCGAGAGATCGCGCGAGAGCTCGGACTGAATGCCGAAGCGGCGCGCGTAGTCGATCACGAAGTCGACGCCGACGTCTCTGAAGAGGTGCACCGTCGCATTGTTGACCGACTTCTTCAGCGCGTTGCGCATGGGCATGCTGCCATAGAACTTCCGGCCGTAGTTGCGGGGCGCCCAGACGAATCCCGACACCGGATCGGTGTAGACCACGGGTCGATCGATCACCTCGGACACCGGATGGAAGCCCTTCTCGAGCGCCGCGCCGTAGATGAAGGGCTTGAAGGCAGACCCCGGCTGGCGGAGCGCCTGCACGGCGCGGTTGAACTCGCTGCGGTGGTAGTCGTAGCCGCCCACGAGACTCATCACGTCGCCACTCGCGTTGTCGATCGAGAGGAGCGCCCCCTGGACGATCGGCTCCTGGTGGATGTCGAGTCGAGGAAGCGGCGCAGCGACCAGCGTCTCCTCGTCGTCGTGCTGCTCGGGCTCGAGGTCCGGAAGGCGCACGAAGCGTGCGACATCGCCCACGGCGAAGATCCGCTCGATCCTCTTGACCGGCCGGGGGCGGACCTTCGGGTCGACCTCCTTCGCCCAATCCACGTCCTCGAGGCGCGCCTCGCCGAGGATGTCCGGGGCGAAGCCGATCAGCGCCGTCTTCGCCTTGCGATCCACCTCGAGCACGACGCCCTCGAGCGGCTCGCCGAAGGGGACGGGCGAGGGAGGCGCCTCCGCGACATCGTCCGTCGTCGGCTCGCCGGACTCCTCGACGACCCGCTCGGCTTCGGCGAGCGCGGCCGCCAGGGCATCTTCGCCCTCGGGCGCGATCGCCTCGCCTCGGTCCGCTCCTGGTTCTGCCTCCTCCTCTTCTTCGGGCACGGCGAGTAGCTCGGCGTTGGCTTCGGCCAGCCGCTCCAGCTCCGCATCGAGGCGATCAGCCGGTACGCGTGCGAGCGGGCCACGGTAGCCGCGGCGCCGATCGTGCTCGACCAGGCCTTCGCGCACCGCGGCGACCGCCGACTTCTGCAGCGCGAGGTCGAGGGTGGTCTCGATGACCAGCCCCTCGTCGAGCACGCGATCGCCACCCAGGCGATCGAAGAGGTAGCGGCGGACGAGCTCGGTGAAGTGGGCGGCAGGGGCGAGGTTCTCGAGCTCTTCGTGCTCGTGGATCTCGGGCGGGTTGTCGAGGGCGTACTCGTACTGGTCGCTCTCGATGTAGCCGTCCTCGAGCATGCGCCCGAGCACGTAGCGGCGCCTTCGCTCCGCAGACTCCGGGTCCTTGTAGGGAGACCACTCGGAAGGGCGCTGCGGGAGCCCGGCGAGCAGCGCAGCCTCGGAGATGGTGAGCGCTTCGGCCTCCTTGCCGAAGTAGGAGCGGGCGGCCTGGCCGATTCCCCAGGCGCCATGTCCGAAGTAGATCTGGTTGACGTAGAGGTAGAGGATCTCGTCCTTCGTGAAGTGCTGCTCGATCTTTCGTGCAAGGATCATCTCGCGGATCTTGCGTCGGTAGGTCTTCTCGGGGCTGAGGAAGAGGCCCTTCACCATCTGCTGGGTGATCGTGCTCGCGCCCTGCCGCTTTTCGCCCCCGGCGCGCAGATTGACCAGCACCGCGCGCATGATCGATCGGTAGTCGATGCCCGAGTGCTCGTAGAAGCTCTTGTCCTCCGCGGAGACGAAGGCCTGCTTCACGTGCTGCGGCACCTGCTCGACCTGAACGAGCCTTCTGCGCTGGTTGTAGAACTCGCCGATCAGCTCACCGTGCCGGTCGAGCACGATGCTCGTGGTCGGCGGGCGGTAGTACTCGATCCGGCGCAGATCAGGAAGATCCCGCAGGAAGAGCTGATGGAAGGCCATCGCACCGGCGCCGGCCGCGACGCCGCCTACGATGAGCAGGCCGAGCAGCCATCGATAGGCCCGGGACTGAGAAAAAGGCATTCAAACTCCGGTGGTTACCGAACCCTAGCCGACGACTTCGCCGCTACGCTACCGCTCGGGGACACCGGGCGCGTCCGTCTCGCCGCAGTGCAGCGGACGCTCGCGGGAATCCCAGACACCGAACGCGTCATCAGAATCCACTCGATTGCTGGCCCTCGTCGGCCCAGGGCCCACGGGCGCTCGGCCTGGCGCGGATCCCTGCTGCGCCGCCTTCCCGCGACCCCCCGCGACCCGAAGCCCCCCGTCCTCGTATCGCGCCCAGATCTGCTCGGCCAAAACCGAAGGTATAGCAGTTGCTCGTGCCGCGGCGCTGGCCGGCTCGAGTAGGACCCCCCAACGGAAAAGGACGTTCCCATGCCCGGCCCTCCGACCCTCGCCTTCGTGATGGACCCCCTCGAGAAAGAGGATCCCGAAGCCTCCACCACCTTCGTGATGATGAGCGAGGCGGGATCTCGGGGGCACGAGGTGCTCTACGTCGATCCGAGCGACCTCGAGGTCATCGGTGGACGCGTCTGCGCCGAGGTGAGGCCCGTCACCGTTCGGAAGCCGTCCG
Organism: uncultured Spirochaetaceae bacterium; assembly: GCA_964594405.1. GTDB lineage: Bacteria > Myxococcota_A > UBA9160 > UBA9160 > UBA4427 > CAZQMY01. The sequence continues at coordinate 14,277 of CAZQMY010000114.1, forward strand.
AGGGCGGCGTCGTGTGGGGCGAGCCTCGCCAGGTGGTCTTCGACGACGCGGTCGATGCGTGCTTCCAGCGCCTCGACCCGCCGGTGAATGCCCTCTACATCACCGCCACCCAGATCCTCGACCTCTGCCGGCGCACCCGCGTGTTCAACCGACCCTCGAGCATCCTCTCCTACAACGAGAAGATCTTCGCCCTCCACTATCGGGAGCTCATGCCCGAGACCACGGTGACCCGCAGCATCGACGCCCTGCGGGCCTTCATGGCCGAGCTCGGCGGCGAGATGATCGTAAAGCCCCTCGATGGCAAGGGGGGCGAGGGCATCTTCCATCTCGTCGAGGGCGAGCGGAACGTCAGCTCCATCCTCGAGCAGGTCACCGGCTTCGAGACGCGCTGGGTGATGGCGCAGCGCTACCTGCCGGCCGTACGCGAAGGCGACAAGCGCATCCTGCTCCTGGAGGGCGAGCCGCTGGGCGCCGTGCTGCGAGTGCCGTCCGAGGCCGAGACGCGAGCGATTCTGCAGGTGGGGGGGCGGGCCGCGCGCGCACCGATC
>CAZQMY010000115.1:0-14807 GCA_964594405.1 uncultured Spirochaetaceae bacterium
CCAGCGCGCGGGCCGCGTCATCGGGTGCACCCGGCTCGGCGGATGCCTCCGGCTCCGCCTGTTCCGATCGATCCCTGCGGATCACGAGCTGTCCGCCACGCCGCGCTTCCGGATCCCGGCTCATCCGCACGAGGTCGGCGTTGGTGAACATCGGGGTCGGCTCATCGTCGCCGGCGGCCGCCGGCGGCGTGAGGGCGAGCCCGGCGAGCACGAGGGCCAGCGCGGTGTACCGAGGCCGAGCCCCCTGGCCTCGGCGTGCTCTGCGAGTTGCCTTCATGCGCCGTGCATCGGCAACCCGGTCCGGGAAGCTGAGGGATTCCGCCGCGCGCCCCAGCCTCGGAGGCAGGCACGGACTGCGGCCGAAGTGAGGGGTTTGCGCACCGTTGTCGTCCGTCAGTTCGAGACGGGGAAGTGGTACGCGTAGCCGGCCAGGATCTGCATCGTGTCGATGCCGCCGTTCGGCTCGTTCGTATACGCGTTCGAGATGTGGTGGTAGCGCCAGCCGAGCTCGAAGGAGTGGCGAGGAGACAGCTGCCAGCGCAGGCCGGCCCCGAGCTGCGGCATGAAGGCGAAGCCGTCGGCCTGGTCGACGATCTCGTAGTCGAGATAGAGGAAGCCGGCGCCGACCTGGGCGTAGGGCTGGAGGCGCCCGAGCGCGAGGAAGTCGTAGCGGAGGAGCAGCCCGAGTCCACCGGCCCAGCCATCGCGCGGACTGAAGTTGATCATCGCGGTGAGCTCGCTGCGAAAGGCGAGTCGACCGCGCGCCCAGCTCTGGGAGATCGGCGAACGCGTCAGGTAGAGCTGATGGTGGGCGATCAGGATCAGCTCCCGAACGTCCCGACCCTCGAGCTCGCCCGCCAGACCCAGCGCCACGCCATGCCCATAGCCCACGGCGAATCCGACCTGATGCTCGCCCAGCATGAAAAGAGGCGGGCGGTCCTGCGGTCCGTCTTCGGCCGAGGCGGCGAAGGCCGATCCGATGAGCATCGACGCCATGACGGCCGTGAGCCATCGCACGCGATGGGCTCGGGGCCGCGTCGATTCGTACTGCCCCACTCGCTCGCGGCGACTCATCGCTTCGCCCTTCTCCTCCATCATCCACGACTCGATGCGCGCATCCGACGCGCCAGACGATAGTGGCAACGCGCCCCGCGATCGACCACGATTGGGCCATGAGATCGCGCCTCGAGGCTCTGCCGTTGCTGCCCGCGTTGCTCCTGGCCGCTACGACAGGCTTCGCCCTCGCGATGGGTGCGCCGCCCGATGCGCAGCGATGGGGATCCCTGGTCGGCTTCGTTCCGATCCTGTTGGTCGCTCGGCGCGTCGACTTCTCGATGGGGCAGACCTTCTGGGTCGGTGTCGCGGCGGGCATGGGCGTGGGGCTGGGGGGCTTCCCGTGGATCGCCGAGATGCTCGTCAGATTCGTCCGGGGGCCCGGGGCCGTGGGCTACTTCGGTCTGACGATCTTCTCGCTCTGGATGGCGATCCCCTACGGCCTCTGGGCCCTGATCCTCCGTCGCCTCGCGCACGGAAGCTGGGCGGCGCGTGGCCACGCGGTGGCCAGCTTCGTCGCGCTCCAGTACTGCTGGCCGAACCTCTTCCCCTACACGCCCCTGCTCGGCTTCGCCGAGGGCCCCGAGTGGATGCAGCTGGCCGAGGTCGGTGGCGTCGCGTTGGTCGAGGCCACGGTCCTGCTCTCCTCGGTGCTGCTCGCCGATGCGATCTGGGCCGAGGAGACGAGGGCGCGCCTGCTGCCCGGCGCGCTCGGCGTGCTCGTGCTCGTCTCGATGTACGGCTTCGGTCATTGGCGCATGCGCGCCGTCGACGCCGACGCCGAAGGTGCGCGCACGTTGCGTGTGGGGCTGGTGCAGCCGAATACCCCGGTCGCCTACGGCAACGCCACCCGCAAGCTGAAGCGGCTGCGTGAGCCGAGCGCAGAGGCCGAGGCGCAGGGCGCCGAGCTCGTCGTCTGGCCCGAGGCGGGCACCTTCCCCTATCGCGTGGCCCGCCCGATCCGAGCGCGGGATCCGAGGCTCGCGCGCACGGTCCTCGCGACGCACGCAGTGCCCACCATCTTCGGGGCGGGGACCCGCGTGCCGGGCGATCCCTTCGGCTACAACACGAGCCTCTTCATGAGCGCCGAGGGCGAAGTGCTCGCGCACTACGACAAGATCAACCTCGTGCCCCTCGGCGAGTACATCCCGATCGTCGACCCCCACCTGCTCAATCGCCTGGTTCCCCAGATCGCACATCACCATCGCGGCCAGCACATCGAGCGCTACGCCATGCAGCGTCCCGGCGATCCGGGCGGCGAGATCGGCTTCGGGCCGATGATCTGCTACGAGGACATCATTCCGCATTTCGTCAGGGCCGTGGCCGCCCAGGAGGGTGGAATCGATCTCTTCGTCAACCAGACCATCGACGCCTGGTACGGCTACAGCGCCGAGCCCTGGGAGCATCTGGCGCTCGCCCAGTTCCGAAGCGTCGAGCACCGCATCCCCCTGGTGCGCAGCGTGAGCACCGGGGTCACGGCGGTGGTGGACCATGCGGGGCGACTGGTCGCCCACATCCCGAGTCGCCCCGTGGAGGTCGACAACCTCGACGACCATCCCGCTGAGGTGCTGGTGCACACCATCGTGCTGCCGCGCAACACCGCCGATCGCCCCACCTTCTACGCGCAGATCGGCTACGTCTTCCCCTATCTGTGCATCGTCGCGACGATCGCGCTCGTGCTTCGCGAGTGGCGGAGCGCGCGCGAGGGCAGGGCGGCGTTGGCGTCGTGAGTCCATGAGCGGACGACCGGGTCATCACCGGCTCGAGCCTCGGCCACCCGCCCTTCGACGAGCGGGTGGCGGCGAGCGGCCGGCGCGCGCTTCTGAAACGTCATCGTGACGAACGATGGGCCCTCGCTCCGATCTCGCGGCCGAGCGCTTCGGGCAGCGCGATCGCCGCGCCGGCCGACTGAAGTGCGGAGGATCAGCGCTCGGGGGCGGCGGGCGGCGCCGGGAGCAGCAGGGCGCGGTGCGCGGCCAGGGCGAGCGCCCGGTCGAGATCGGCTTCGTTCGAGTCGATGCCCTGCTCGCGCAACGACGCCAGGATGGCGTCTCGGTCGCGGTGACCGTCGCAGAGCCGGATGGTCGCCCGGAACGCAGGGTCGGCGAAATCGACGGTCCTGTGGGCCAGGCTGGAGAGCGATCTCGGCGCGTCCTCCATGCGCGCCAGGGGCGTCGCCAGCGGTCGCTCGGATGGCTCTGCGGCCCAGCATGGCGGACACGCCCTGAGCGTCACGAGATCCAGCAGGAAGAGGCGGCCCAGCGTTCGGGCGAGGGTGCTCGCATCGCGCTCCTGCGCCTCCATGGGCGGCGCCGCGCGCAGGCCGAGTGCGCCGTAGGCGCGGCCCAGGAGCTCGGGGAAGTGCACGGGATGAGGGCCCGCGAGCTGGAAGTGGAGCAGCGCGGCCTTGATCACGGCCTCGTCCGCCTCGATCCCCCGGCCCACGCTGTCGCTGAAGGAGAGGGGGACGCCATCCTCGAGCGAGACACCGCCATCGGAGTCGGGCTTGCAGTAGAGCCGGCTGCTCACGTACATCTCGAAGATCCGGCCGAACTCGGGGCCATCCGCGGCCGGACGATCCGCATGGCAGAGCAGGCTCTGCCGGAAGCGGCGGTTGGTCTTCATGTCGAGCAGGGCGAGACGCTGCACGTAGTCGCCGCCGTCCGGCGCGAGGGCATCGGGCAGCGGATCGAGCGGCGCATTCACCTCGGCGTCGGCCAGGTAGCGAAGCCCCGTGGCCTCCGCCCGGGCGATGAAGTCGTCCACGAAGAAGGGATTGTTCTGATCCTCGAGGAACTCGTGCCCGAAGTAGTGCGCGCGTGCGGGATCGGTGCAGAGGCGGTGGACGTATTCGAGCGCGCCGCGATGGCCGGCTTCCTGCTCGGGGACGTGCTCGAGAAGGTGCTCGAGCAGCGCGCGGGCGCGCGCGATGCGGACCGCGAGCTCCGCGTGCTCGCCGACCATGCGGCGCAGGAGCGCGCGGATCGAGCCGAGCGCGTGCCAGCCGGGGAAGGTGTTGTAGCTGATGAACGCCACGCCCTCGGGCGCCAGGAGCCGCTTGCACCGATCGAAGAGGGCGGCCTGGAGCGAGGGCGTGATCCACGACATGAGGCCGTGGGCGACCACGTAGTCGAAGGGACCGTCGGACTCGCCCAGCTCGGTGAAGCTGCAGGCCCGGAGCTCGACGTTCTCGAGGCCGAGCCGCTCGACCAGAGCCCGGGCGGAGTCGATGTGACCCTTGGCGAGGTCGAGGCCGTGGAAGTGGGCGCGCGGATGCGCGACGGCCAGCGGAATCAGGTTCATCGCGTCGCCACAGCCGATCTCGAGCATGCGCGCACCGTCGGCGGCCGGTGCGTCGACACCGAAGAGTTTGGCAATCACCTCGAGGTGCGCGGGCTGCGCGTTGGGATAGGCGCGCCCGCGGTAGGGAAGCTGCTCGTAGGCTTCGCGGGTACGGCGCTCGGCGTCCAGCTCCTCCGCGCTGCGCCCTTCGCTTCCATCGATATGCTCTCTGGGCATCGGGCCGGCTCCTGTCCTCTTCTCCTCGCTCGTCTCTCGTCTCTCGTCGCTCGTCGTGGGGTGGCCGGCTGGCCAGGCCCCCAACGGCACGAGAGAGCATAAGGCGCCGCGCGTCCGCCGAGCAGGGCGGCGGCCCTGCAGGAATCGGTATTCTGGCACGGTTTCCCGCGATGACGGCGGCGCGGCATCGGGGCTAGCTTCCTGTCCGCGAGTCTGGATCGACGCGATCGATCCGTTCGATCGAGCAAGGGAGTGGTGCGCGGTGGGATACGAGATCAGGGCGGTGCTCTTCGACTTCGGCGGTGTGTTCACGCCCTCGCCCTTCGACGCCGTGGAGCGCGCAGGCGAGCGGCTGGGGGCCGCCCCTGGGCAGCTGCACGAGATCATGTTCGGCTCCTATCACGAGGACACGGACCATCCGTGGCATCGCCTCGAGCGGGGCGAGCTTCCGATCGGGCACGCGCGCGACGCGATCATCGAGATGGGGCGCGCCCAGGGCCTCGAGTTCGACCCCTTCCTGGTGCTCGGCGGCTCGGGCACGGGCAAGGCGATTCGCACCGCCTTCATCGAGTGCGCCCGCGACCTGATGCAGCGCGGCTACACCACGGGCATGCTCACGAACAACGTCCGTGAGTTCGGCCGCGCCTGGCGCAGGATGATCCCCGTGGAGGAGATCTTCCATCACGTGGTCGATTCCAGCGAGGTGGGCCTGCGCAAGCCCGATCCCGCCATCTATCGCCTCGCCGTCGAGACGATCGGCATCGAGGACCCTGCAGAGGTGGTCTTCCTCGACGACCTCGAGAGCAACGTCGACGCCGCGCGCGAGGTCGGTCTGCGCGGCGTCGTCGTCGGGGAGGAGTGGCAGGAGGCGATCGACGAGCTCGAGGCGCTACTTCGCTGAACGCCAGCGGCGCAGCGCGGCCAACAGCCCTGCGCCCAGCATCAGCGGTGCCCATCGGGAAGGCTCGGGAACGACCACGACGTCCATGCGGCCGGCGATGTAGCCGGCGCTGGTGAGCACGGTCGGGGTGCCGCTCACCGGGTCCACGGCCAGCACCTGGCCGTCGTCGCTGGCCGCGTACGCATCGCCGATCGGGTTGCTCGCGCCGGGCAGGGCGCCCAGCCGCGTCACCGTCGCGAAGCCCGCGCCCGTCCAGCGGACGGCCTCGAGGTGGGCGACGCCGCCGATCTGCGTGTTCGCGAAGCCGACGATGGTGGTGCCATCCGCCGAGATCTCCCGCGCGCTGCTCTTCGCATCCGCGCCGGCGATGCCCTGCAGCACATGCATGCTGCCGTCCCAGGAGAAGGCCTCCTTCTCCGGGCCATGGGTCTCGGCGAGCCCGACGATCAGCGAGCCCACCGCGTGCGTTCCCTGTGCAGTGGCGGATGTCGCGGGCCCGGGGAGGTCGCCGATGTCGTCGATGCCGCCTGCGCCGCCCGGCCAGCGCACGGCGTCGATCCGCAGGTCCTGGCCGCTGCACCAGGCGCCGATGCCGATCACCGTGAGTCCGTCGTTCGAGACGCCGAAGGCCGAGGTGGAGGGGGCGACGTCGGGACAGCTCAGTGTGCCGAGCTGGACGAAGCCGCCGCCCGCGGTCCAACGGTACGCGCGATCGCCCTGGGTCGCGAGCCGGCTGGTCCCGACGATCACGGAGCCGTCTTCGGAGACACCGGTGGCCGTGCTGTCGGGATCGCTCGGGTCGAGCGTGCCCAGGCCCACGAGCCCGCCGGTCGCGCTCCAGCGGACGGCCCCGAGCCCCTGCCCGCCTTCGCTGTCGCCCACCGCGGTGCCGCGGTCGGCCGAGATCGCGCGGATCTCGCTCTGATGGAGGCTGCCCGGGAGGTCGCCCACGCCCCAGAACTGCGGCGCCCCTTGCGCGAGGGCCGCGCCGGATGGCGCGGCGATCGCGAGCGCCGCTGTCGCGATCGGGAAGAGCCGTCCGATCGCTCGATGGGCGATGTCGATGCGGGCGACCGAGCTGCGCAGCGTGCTGGCTTCGCGCGTGGGCGGCGGCAGCGACGAGGGCCTGGAGGCTCCCGGGGGCGGCGGCTGGCAAGTCGTTCACTCATAGATCGCAGGCTCGGTCGGAATCAAGCCAACAATGGACGAGCGGCGTCACGATCGCCGAGGGCCGGAGGATCGGGGCACGGCCGTTGCATCGACGCGGCAGCCCTGGATGGCGGGAAGGCAGATGGGCGCGCTCGAGCGTACCGGATTGGTCAGGGGCTCACTCCATTCGATCGCCCGTCTCGTCGTCATCGCAGCGCATCGGCGCTCGGCACTCGCTCGGACCCGACTCGTCCGCCCGCCGGGCGGCCGAACGCATCGGTCCCGGGAGAAAGCCAGCGAGCCCGTAGCGCTCGAGACCCCAGAAGTCGAACTCCCAGAGCAGATCGATCGAGGAGACGCCGCTGCGCGCCACGCTGCTCTTCAGATTGAAGCCGCGATAGAAGCGCCACCTCACCTCGACGGCCTCGTCGGCGCTGGCGCCGAAGGATTGGATGAGTCTCAGATAGACGTCGGGGGTGATCTGTGACTCGATCTCGACGACGGGCGGCTCGTCGTTCTGGCCCGATGTCAGGGTGATCTGATCGATCCGGAGTGCGTCCTGCAGCTCGGGCGCGACTTCGCGGAGCAGCATGCCTCCCGCCACGGAGGCGGCCGTGTTCTGCAGGCCGTTGCCTTCGTCGCTGCCCGTGGACTCGCCTCCGCGCCCGAAGAAGAGGTACGAGATGATCTCGGCCACGTCCATGGGCGGATCGCTGGTCAGCTCGAGCTGGGGCGCATCGGCCGGTCCCTGGACGTGCGCCGTGACGCGGACGTCGAGCGTCGCGTCCCGCACGGCGACGATGTCGAGGTCGGGGATGGGGCCGGGGGCGCCCGAGAACATCGCCGTTCCGCGCTCGAGCTCGAAGCGGCGACCCTGAAGTGTGTAGCGCCCCTCCTGGACCTCGAGCACCCCTCGATACTCGAGCTCGCCGCCGGGCGGCTTCTTCACCGCGACCTCGCCGACGATCTCCGCCTGCAGCCCGATCCCACGCACCCACGTCCCGGGCGGCAGCACGAGTCGCACGTCCACACGGCTGCTCTGGTCGATCCCGACGATCTCCTGCTCGCCTTCGCGGATCTCGCGCAGGCTTCCGCGCTCCGGGAGCCCGAGCACCCGGATCTCCTTGAAGGCCGGGTCGCTGCGACTGGGAAATCTGACGCGGACATCGGAGAGCGCGACGGCGCCGCCGATCTCGAGCGCCTCGATGGGCCCTCTCGCCGTCAGCTCGCCCGAGAGGAGGGCGCGAAAGAGCCCCAGCTGATCGAAGCGATATTGATCGAGTGCCAGCGTCAGATCGAGTCCCGCCGCTGGATCCGCGCTCCAGTCCCACTGCCCCGAGAGCTTCGCCAGGCCGCGCTTGGAGCCCACGAGCAGCTGATCGAGCACCGCGCGATCGCCCTCCAGGCGGACCTTCCCCTCGAGCGGTCCGATGCCGCTGCGTTGGGTCGCCAGGCTGAGCCTGCCCTCCTCGAGCATCACCTCTCCGCGTACGCGGGGCCGCCCCTCCGCGCCGGCCAGCGTGATCTGGCCGTCCACGCGCCCCGTCGTGCGCAGCGGAAGGTTCGGCGCGAGCAGCGCGAGCCAGTCGAGATCGAAGTCGTCGAGCGCGAGCAGGAGCTGGCTCTCCTCGTCTTCGAGCCAGAGATCCGGCTCCGCGACGATCTTCGAGACCGGGACCCTGGCGTCGAGGGCCGCGAAGGCGTCGGCGACCAGCGGGCGGCGGCCGGCTCGACCGAGCTCCACATGGGCGGAGAGTCCGCGCGTCTCGAGGAGTGCGTCGAAGACGAGATGGTCGGCTTCGATCTGCCCGATCCCGGGCTCGTTCCAGCGGCCGCGCAGGCTGGCGCGCGGTCGCGTCAGCGGCCCGAGCAGGTCCATGCGGGCGGATACGGGCCCTCGAGCGTCCAGTGCGCTGCCCGCGATCCGGGCGAGATCGGCGGCGTCGATTCCGTCGATGCGGATCCAGCTGGGCGCCAGGTCTCCCCGGTCGACGCTGCCTTCCGCCTCGAGCCTGCCCATCCCATCGACGCCCAGGCCCTCGCCCAGCAACGCAAAGGTCCAGCGATCACCGTCCGGGCTCCAGCTGAGTCGCCCATTCGCCTCGACGGGCGTCGCGCCTTCGCCCGCCTCGCCGATCCGGAGTCCCGCGGTCTCGAGCACGCCTTCAGAGAGATCCAGCACGCCGGTGATCGGGCCGATCGCGATGTCCCTGCCTCGGAGCTGGGCCGCCGCGACCGCGCCGCGAAGCGTCAGTGCGCCCTCGGCTCGGGGCAGGTCCGGCCCCCCGCGGAGGTCGAGTCGTCCACTCAGCGTGCCCGCGAAGGCGGGCGCGCGCACGTCCAGGCCGGATGCGCGCAGCCACGGCCAGGCCAGCGGGCTGAGCCAGTCGAGCTCGAGCGCCTCCGCGCGAAGGGCGAGGCGCGCGCGGGGGTCGGAGATCAGCGCGAGTGGCTCGCTGGAGCCCGGCGCGATGGGCAGCGTGAGATCGAGAGCGAGCGGCTGGCCTCCGCCCCTCATGATCTCGCTCTCGAGGGCGAGCTCGAAAGGCGCGTCAAGGGCCGCTGCGCTCCGCCTCGATTCGAAGCGGATGTGCGCCGCATCGGCGCTGAGCGCGCCGAAGCGCGGCCGGGTCCATCGCAGCGCCGCGGTGGCTTCGGGGGCCAGCGCGTCGCCACTCAGCTCGAGGGTTCCGGCCAGGAGCCCCCCGAGATCCTCCGGCCGGTCGAGCAGCTGGTTGAAGAGCGCGAGGTCCACGGACTGCATGGAGACCCGCATCTGCTCGAGGCGTCCCTTGCGCAGCCGTCCGTCGACGTCGAGGCGGCCACCCGCCCAGCGGAGCGCGAGGCCCTCCACCTCGACGAGGGGCGCATCGCTCGCCTGGTCGATGAAGAGCGTCGCCGGCGTGCGGCTCTCGAGAAAGAGGGGCGAGTCGCCCGAGCTCGTCCGACTGCCCCGGACCTCCAGGGATTCGAGCCGATAGCGCCGCCCACCCAGCGCGAAGAGCGCCAGCTCGGCCCGCATCGGCCCGATGCGTCCGACGGAGAGCTGCTCGCCCAGCAGCTCGACCTCACCGCGCGGATCGAGCAGGGGCCCGGCCAGCGTGGCGCGGAGCGTCGCGCTCCCCGAGAGCCGACGGACGGGAAGCCACGCCTCGGGCAGTGCCTCGAGGTCGAGCGGCGTGCTGGCCACGGCGATTCGGGTGACCGCTGCGCTCCGGCCCTCTCCCTCGCCGCGGACGGTGCCTTCGCCGACCTCCAGAGCCAGCTCGTCGACGCGCCAGCGCCCGGAGCCGGTCTCGTACCGCCCATCGAGGCGAGCGCCATCGATCCGCCCGTTCATGAAGGTCGAAGCGCCGAGCTTCAGGCTCGCCGTCAGCAGGCTGCCTGGGTCACTCGAATCCGGCTGTGCCTGGGCGTCCTGCACGCGCAGCGACAAGGTGCCGTCCAGCGCCGAGCCGGGCAGGGGCGGATCCACCGCGAGCGTCGACAGGTCGATCTGCTCGAACGCGAAGCGGCCGCCGGTCTGCTCGATCTGTGGACCGAAGAGCCATCCGCCCAGGACGAGCTGCCCGTCGCCGGAGAGTCGGCCGAGCGGGCCCTCGGCACTGAGCGACTCGATCGTGAGCTCCGGACCCGATGCCCGCGCTGCGACTTCGGCCTCCTGCACAGGCAGGCCGAAAGGACGCGCGGTCGCCAGCGAGAGCTCGAGGTCTCCCTCGCGCGGCCAGGCGCCGGGCGATGAGCGGCGCCACCAGACGTCGCTGAGCGTAGCGCGCCCGATCAGCTCGAGAGGGGCGTCCGAGCCCTCGCTCGAGATGGAGAGCTCCGTCTCGCTGAGCTCGAGATTCAGGACGGCGATCGGGAAGGGCGGCCGAGGAGGCGCCTCCCGACGGCGCGGTGGCCGGGGCTCGCCGCCGGCGAGACTCGATCCGATCAGCTGCCACCGGCCCTCGGTCGTGCGCAGGAAGTCGAGTACGGCGCCGTGGATGTGCAGGGTCCGGACGATCAGGGCGCCCCGATCCAGGCTGCGCCGCATGGCCAGCTCGATCGAGATCTCGCGGAGGCGGATCGTCTCGTCGCGCTCGAGGCCGTCGCGGTCAGCGGCGATCCGCAGGTCGTGGATCGTCCAGCGCCCGGTCAGCGCGCCCGAGACCGCACCGATGCGCACGGCCCGCTCGAGGCGCGCCTCGAGCACGCTCTCGAGCAATGTGCGTTGCCACTCGGGCGCGGCGCCTCGAGCCATGGCGACGAGCAGCCCGACGCTGCCGATCAGCAGTGCGAGCCACACGATGAGCAACGCGCGAACGAGGGCGCGCGGCACGGCGCGTCGCGTCCGCCTCGATTCGCTCTGCTGCTCGTCCGGATCGCTCAAAAGCTGTGCCCCACCGAGATGAACCACTGGAAGCGCCCCGTATCGGCGTCCGGGGGATTCAGCAGCGCGCCGAAGTCCAGGCGCAGGGGGCCCACCAATGTGTCGTAGCGAAGGCCGGGACCCGCCGCCCAGAAGAGCTCGTCCAGCGGATAGCGGAAGGGCTCCCGGTCCAGGAGGCCGGCATCCACGAAGAGCACCCCGCGAAGCTTCCCCAGGATCGGAAAGCGGATCTCTGCCGAGGACTCCAGGAGACTCGTGCCGCCGACGTTGGCGTCGACGGAGTCCACTGGCGGCATCTCGTGGTAGGCGAAGCCGCGAAAGGAGTTGCTGCCACCGGAGTAGAAGCGGGAGACCACGGGCACGGTATCGGCGGTCGTGTCGCGAAGCGGCTGGATGGCGCCGATGCGCACCCGGCCCGCGAACACCACGGGTCCCCACGACCAGAAGCCGCGCGCCTCCGCGAGGTAGGTGATGTAGTCGAAGCCCGAGCCCAGCTCGGCGATGGACGGGGCGATGGCCAGGTCGAGCCAGGTGCCGCGAGACGGGTCGAGGAGATCGTCCAGGGTCTGGCGCCGGAGGCCGAGCTCCAGGGTGGCGATGTCCAGACGTCCGAGGGGCTCGTCCAGCTCGACGTTGACGTCCTCGGAGGTCCGGGTCACGTTGTTGAAGGAGAACTCGTAGGTGGCTCGGGCCCGCCAGTACTGCGAGAAGCCGCGTGAGATGCCGACACTCGGGAGCAGGCGATCGGCCGTGAAGGCGGGCTCGTTCTCGTGCCGGTAGGCGATCTTTCCGATGACGGCGATGCGAGTTCCGAAGAGGTAGGGCTGCGTCACCTCAAGCTCGGCCTTCGAGAGGATTCCCGAGTACACGCCGCGCAGTCGGAGCTTGCGGGCGTCGCCGAAGAAGTTCCGATTCTGCAGCCCCGCGCTCGCGCGGAAGCTCTCGTCGCTCGAGTAGCCGATGCCCGCGTCCGCGGTGTACGGCGAGCGCTCGCTGAGCCGGATCCGCACCGGCCAGGGCGGGTCCGGCGATTGCCCCTTCGCCGGCTCTGCCGAGATGCCCACCCAGCTGAAGAGACCCAGACGCTGCAGCGCAACGCGGGTTCGCGCCAGCTTCCTCCGGTCGTAGCGATCGCCCGGGCTGAGTCGCAGCTCGCGGCGGACGGTCCGCTCCCTGACGAGATAGAGCCCCGTGACCTCGACCTCTCCGAAGTGGACGAGCGGCCCGGCGTCGACCTCCCAGCGCAGGGTCGCCGTATGGGTCTCGAGGTCGACTTCTGCGCCACCGCGGATCGTGGCCGCTGGATGGCCGACATTGGCCAGTCGATCGAGGATCTGCTCCTTGGCGCGGCCGTAGCGCACGGGGCTGAAGGGCTCGCCCTCCCCGAGCGCGAGCTCCTCCAGCAGCGCGTCGCGTTCGTCATCGCCGAGGTCTTCGGCGCCGAGCAGCGTGATCTCCATCTCCGCGGTCTCGATGCCGGAGCCTTCGTCGATGGTGATGGTGATCGCCACCGTATTGCCCGCATGGTTCCAGCGAAGCGAGTAGCTCGCCGAGGCTTCGTAGTACCCCCGCTGCTCATAGAGGCTCTCGATGCGCTCCAGATCGCCGATCAACGCCGACTCGCTGAAGAGCGGGGGCGGTCGCCAGGTGCGCCAGGTCGGGCCCCGCGTGAAGATGACGCTCTTCAGGTCGGCGCCGGAGAGCACGCGGTTGCCTTCGAAGCGCAGACCGCCCACCACCGCCTCCTCACGCGGCGCACGCTCTACGCGTCCCGGCATTCTTCGCCGCACCCCCACCTCCGCCGCGCTCGAGGCCGAGAGCAGGACGAGGCAGAGAAGCGTGGCGAGGCGCAGGCTTCGCCTGGGCCCCGGCGGTCGATCCAGCCCTCGCATGCCTCCCCCTGCCTCCGAGCTTAACAGGGATGCCACCGAAGGCGGGCCGGTTCGGAGCTCGGCCCAGCAGGCCCGCTCATCGACCGTTATCCTAGGGGCATTGGAGACGGACAGACCCAGGTGGAGGAAGATCCATGGGCGAGAAGATCGACGCGGTTTGGCAGGGTGCAGCAGATGAGGCTCGGCAGATGGTCACGCACTTCGCGGCATCGCGCCGTCGCCGGGCATGGATCGTCGTCGTGCTGGCTGCAGCGCTCCTCGCCGTGGGCTGCAGCAGTATCAAGGTGCGCACCGACTACGATCCCGAGGTGGACTTCACGAAGATGAAGACCTGGGGCTGGGCGCCCGAGCCGACGCCCACCGGTGATGTCGTCGTCGACACCGACGATCTCTTCAAGTCGCGGGTCCGCCGGGCCGTCGAGACGCAGCTCGCTGCCAAGGGCTATCGCTATCGCGGCGAGGGGGCCGACTTCCACCTCGGCTTCTTCCTCGTCGTCGAAGACAAGGTCAAGGTGACGTCGGTCAACAACCACTACGGCTACGGACCGGGCTGGGGATGGGGCTACGGCTATCCCGCCGGCAGCACGCACACCACCGTGGACAACTATCAGGAAGGCACGCTGATCATCGACATCAGCCGCGAGCCGCAGCACACCCTGGCCTGGCGGGGCACGGGCACCACGCGTCTCTCCAAGAAGGAGCGTACGCCGGAGCAGACCACGGCGATCATCAACGACGCGGTGACGAAGATCCTTGCGGGCTTTCCTCCAGGCGCCACCAAGTGATCCCGGGACGCTCACCACCTGAGGTGGGCGACCCTTTCGATCTGAGATCCCCCGAGCACCCGATCGCTCAACTCCCCTTCACGGGGTCCCGATGCACTGAGGCAATGGGATGGACGTGAGGGGCCCGCGGTGGGTGGATCCAGGGTGGAGATTCGTGTCGACGCAAAGCGCCTCGAAGCGCACGTCGATCTCCAGCCCGGCGAGGCCCGGGGGCCCGAAGAGCTCGACCGCGCCCTCCGCGCTGCCCGAATCAAGGTCGGAGTGATCAGCGAGGTGCGCGAGCGAGTGGTCGCGCTCCTCCGGCAGCCGCAAGGCACGATCCAGGACGAGCTGATCGCGCGTGGACGCGAGGCCGAGCCCGGGCAGGACGGCACCTTCGAGATGCTCGTGAACCTCGGGCCGGTCGCGGGGCGGGTGCGAGACGACGACAGCATCGACTTTCGCGATCGCAAGTTCCTGACGGCCGTGCGCGAGGGCGAGACCATCGCCCGACATCGCAAGCCCGTGCCCGGTCGCCCGGGCGAATCCCTCGATGGACTCGAGGTGCCGCCTCCGGCGGTCAAGGACCGTGTGCCGATGCTCGGGGACGGGATCTCGGAGAACGACGAGGGTGTCGTGACCGCAGCGCGAAGCGGCGTCCTCGTCGACGTCCGCGGTCAGAAGCTCGACGTCATGAGCTACCACGAGCACCCGACCGACGTCGACATGAAGACCGGTCACCTCGAGATGATCGGCAGCCTCAGCATCGGAAGGGACGTGAAGCGCAACCTGGTCGCACGTTCGAGTGGCGACGTCGAGGTGAAGGGCAGCGTGGATGGGGGACTCGTCTTCGCCGAGGGCTCGGTCCGAATCCATCAGGGCGCCATCGGCGGCGAGCGCGGAATCGTTCACGCCGAGGGGGATATCGAGGTCCGGCACGTCCAGGCTTCGGTCCTCGAGGCGAAGGGGCGGGTCGTGATCATCCGCGACTCGGTGAATGCGCGTATCGACGCGCACGAGATCGAGGTCGGCGGGCGGGTGCTGGGCGGTGATCTCAGGGCGGAGCATCGGATCCGCGTCGAGTCCGCGGGGTCCAACCTGGGGGTGGGCACCCGGCGCTCCGTCGGGATCCCGCTGGCCAGTCGCGTGGAGGCAAC
>CAZQMY010000116.1:0-14713 GCA_964594405.1 uncultured Spirochaetaceae bacterium
CGAAGCCGCGGCCCAGGTCTTCACGAGCGAGGCCGGCCTGCGCAGCGCCGCGGGTGGATCCTTCTCGCGGGTGGGCTTCGAGGCCTTCCCGCTCGCCGGGGTCGGCTTCGCGCCGCTCGAGAACGGCGCGCGCGTGGGGCAGCTGACGCTGAAGGCGCTCTCGCTCTCGACGAACACGGACCTCGCCTGGGATAGCGGCGTCGGGCTCGGTCTCTTCGGCACCATGCTCGTGGCCGACCCGACCTTCTCCGGCGATCCCTTCCTCTGGCCCGGGGGCACAGGGACGGGAAGCGGGGGCCTGCGCGACGACGACGTGCGGATCGTCTTCGACCAGCCGGTGCGCGCGGCGGGGCTGACCATCGTCGAGAACATCACCCAGACCGGCGAATCGGTGGCGTTCCTGGATTCCCTGGGCAACCCCATTGCAAGCGCCGCGCTGCCCGGAGGTGCCGCAGCGCCCGGCGCCGACGGCTTCGTGGGCTACCTGATCCAGCCCGGCGAGCCGCCCATCGCGGCCATCGTGGTCGACGAGTCCGATGTCGGGCCCGACGACATCGGCATGGACGAGATCATCTACCAGACCGGTGCCGATCCCTGGGCCGATGGGGTCGAGTCCTTCGCGCCCACGATCCTCGCGGGCGAGCCCACGGCCCCGAACCTGGTCGCGACCCATGCCCTCGAGGCGCCGGACGCCGCTGCCGTCTCCCTGGGCGTCGGCGGCGCGCTCTACCTGCGCTTCGTCGACAACGTGCTGACCGGCAGCGGGGACGCGCAGGCCGATCTCCGCATCTACGAATCGGGTGCGAAGCTCGAGGCCGTCGATGTCGCGGTCAGCGCCAACGGCGTCCACTGGATCCCGGTCGGCGAACTCTCCGGGGGGACCGACGCCGTCGACATCGATGCCTACGGGCTCGGACCCTCGGACCGGCTCCACTTCGTGCGGCTGACCGACGTCGCGGGCAAGGGGCCGACGACGGGCCCGAGCGTCGGCGCGGACATCGACGCCGTGGAGGCGCTCTCGGGGCTGCTGCAGGCGCCCGACAAGGACGCCGATGGGGTGCCCGACGCCTACGACAACTGCCTCGATGTCTACAACGAGAACCAGCGCGACGATGATGGCGATGGTGTCGGCAACGCTTGCGACAACTGTCGATACGTGCCCAACCCCCTGCAGGAGGACGTGGACGGTGACGGCCAGGGCGATGCGTGCGAGCCGACCATCGTGCGACTGATCCGCGACTTCACGCCCGATTTCGTGATGGGCAAGTACGACCTCGGCTTCCTCGAGATCGACTGCGGAGAGCGCGACGTCCGGGCGATCATCGTGGGCCTCTGGGTGCCGCCGAAGGCCACGGCCCTGGACTTCGGGCGCGGCTGCGTCGCGCCGCCGCCCTCCTGGGCGCCGCCGGGGGCGCCCACCGGCCTCGGCTGCAGCAACGCCACGGCGATCGGGGCGACGGTGGCGCCGGGCCGTTCGGGCGCCTTCGGGATTCCGATGGGCGTGTCGCCGCCGATGGGATTCCGATCGGACGTCGTCTTCGTCTCGCTTCGCGGGGATCCCAACAACGGGGGGCTGCTCTGTAGCGCCGGGCAGACGAATGTCCCGCTCGGCAAGCTCAGCGCCGGCGCTGCGGTCGGCGGCGCCGAGATCGTGGCCTCGATCTCGCTCGAGGACTCGATGGACGCGGGCTGGTGCCTGGTCGAAGACGGCAGCGGCTCGTGCCTCGATCTCAGCGACGCCGAGTACGCCCTGACCAGCCTGGTCTCGAGCTTCGCGGTCCTGCGGCTGCAGCCCGCTGCGAACGAGCCCGTGGGCAGCGGCGACAAGTGGGATGTCTGCGTGGACTGGGCCACCAGCGTCAACATGCATCGGGTGACCATGGGATTGCTCGGCCCCAACGGGGCCTTCTTCGACTCGATGCTGCTCGAAGGGTGCGACACGAGCGAGAATCCCGATGGTGAGCGCGCATGCGCCACGCAGGTGGGCGCCGACCCGACATGGGTGGACGAGGGCGTGACCTATACGCGGGGTCCTCTCGCGGCGCCTGCCGCGACGCTGTTGCCGGAGACGCTCTATCTGCCGATGGACGGAGCGTCGCCCGTCGTCGGCGGCGCCCCCGCGCTCAACCCGGACCTCGGGCGGGATCACTGCGTCGGCGTCGTCACGAACTCGAGCCCCGCCACGCCCGGCGCGCCGCCGATCCCCATCCGCGAGGGCTTCGGCGATCTCGACTACCACGACGTGCCCGACCCCTATCAGACCGTCAATGGCGTGCTCGACGCGGAGAGCGTCTACGAGAACATCGTCTTCAACCCCACGGACGACCTCGACGATGACGGCCACATCGACGCGGTGGACAACTGCCCCTTCGCGTCGAACGCCCAGCAGGACGATACGGGCGGCTTCCTCATCACCGAGCCAGACGGCGTCGGCGACGCGTGCGAGTGCGGAGATGCCAACGGCTCGGGTGCCGTCCTGGCCAGCGAGGACCCGGTGTCCGACCTGCAGCTGATTCGCGAGTATCTGCTCGGAATGCACCCGAACGCCATCCACATCCCGGCGATCTGCAGCGTCTATGGAAGCAAGGCCTGCGATACGGCCGATGCCGTGGTGCTCGAGCGGGCGCTCGCGGGGCTCGCGCCGGGCGTGCAGCAGCGTTGCGATGCCGCCGTGGACTAGCAGCCTCTGCGCGTTGGCGGCCCTCGGGCTCGCGCTCGCTGCCGATGGCGCTCGGGCCCAGGTCGTCTTCGACGACACCTTCGGCAGCCCCGGCGCCGCGCCTACGGATCCGGGCGGGACCACGTACCTGATCGAACAGGCCCGCGGCGGCACCGTCAGCAGTGGTGGCCGAACGCACGTCTTCCACAGCTTCGATCAGTTCAGCGTGCCCCTCGGCCGCACGGCCGAGTTCCGAGCCGACGACGGCGTGGACTCGATCCTCTCGCGGGTCACCGGCACGAGCGCCTCGGTGATCGAGGGCGGTCTGCGTGTGCGCGACGCGTCCGGGACCGGGAGCCCCGACCTCTTCCTCCTCAATCCCAACGGTGTGCTCTTCGGCGGCAGCTCGCGGCTGGACCTGAGCGGCGCGCTCCACGTGTCCACTGCGAGCTTCGTCGGCTTCGAGGATGGTCAGGTGTTCTCTGCGGTGGACCTCGACGCGCCGCTGCCCACGACGGCGACGCCCCCGACGCTCCTCGGCTTCGCCGAGGGTCGGGGCGGCGACGTCGCGATCCAGGGCCGCGTGATCTCCAACGACGTCGGCGGCGCCTTGGACGCGGCGTTGCTCAGCATCGTGGGGCGCAACGTCGAAGCCCGGGGCCAGGGCTTCGTTGCGAGCGAGCAGGCCACGTTGCAGATCGGCGCCGTGGGCGAGGGAGAGCACGCCCTTCCTCTCGATCTGCGAACCCTCCAGGTTCGCTGCGACGAGGGCGCGACGGGCGCCATCCGCATCGGCACCGGGGGCGGCCTCCCGTACACCCTGCAGACCACCGGCCCCAACGCCGACCAGGGACGGATCGTGATCCGCGGAGGCTCGCTCACCCTCGATCAAGGCGCCTTGCAGGCCGGCGGCGACGGCTCCGCGCCAGCGGCGGGCCCGGCCATCGATGTGGAGGTGGCCGGCGAGGTCCACGTCACCGGCGGCTTCGGCAGGATCAGCTCGGTCACCTCGGGGAGCTTCGGGCCCGGAGGCGTGCGGATCGCGGCCGAGCAGCTTCGCATCGAGTCCGGCGCGAGCGTGGACATCACCACCAACGGCGCCGACACCCACCTCGGTCGCATCGAGATCGACGTGGGCTCGCTCTTCATCCGGGGCCAGGCCAGCGAGCTCAGGAGCACGACGCTCTTCGGCGGCGCCGGCGGCGAGATCCGGGTCGATGCGCAGCAGATCGAGCTCGATGGTCTCGCGGACATCCTCACGCTCGCGAGGGGCGACGGGCGAGGGGGCGACATCACCATCAGCGGCGGCACGCTGGCCGCGAATGGCTTCTCGCGCATCCTGGCCGGGACCGAGAGCGATGGTGCGACGGGCGGCGTCGACATCCGCACCGATCGGGTCCACCTGGGTGATCGCTCGGTGATCGGCACCGGTCCCGCGACCACGGCCCTGCAGCCCGATGGCGACTCCGGCGGCGGCTACGTCGAAGCGGACGAGGCCCGACTCGATGGGGGCTCGCAGATCTCCACCACCACCGTGGGGGCGGGCGATGCCGGCGACGTGATCGTGGAGGCGCGCGAGCGGCTCTCCATCGAGGGCTCGGGGGTGCTGGACGACGTCGTCGTGCCCTCGGGCATCTTCGCGCGCTCGGGACTCTCGTTTCTCGTGCCCGCCGGCGGAGTCGCCGGCGGCGTGACCGTGCGAGCGGGCGATGTCGCCCTCTCCGAGCGCGGCGAGATCGGCGTGCAGACCTTCGGGAGCGGAAGGGCCGGCGAGATCTCGGTGCACGCGCAGCGCCAGATCAGCCTGCGCGGTGGGCGGGTTCTCGCCAGCTCGGCGGGCGACGGCGCCACCGGCGGCATCACGCTCGGCGCCGCTGACGCCGTCCTGCTGAGCGAGGGGGCGGAGGTCCTCTCGGAGGCGCCGGTGCCGACGGCGGAGACCGGCAGCGCGGGCAGCATCGCGATCAGCGCGGGGCGCCTGGTGCAGCTCGAGGACTCGAGGGTCGCCACCGACTCGGCGCGGCCCGACGCGGGAAACGT
This sequence comes from uncultured Spirochaetaceae bacterium, assembly GCA_964594405.1. Taxonomy (GTDB): domain Bacteria; phylum Myxococcota_A; class UBA9160; order UBA9160; family UBA4427; genus CAZQMY01. Next base: position 4,700 of record CAZQMY010000116.1, read on the forward strand.
CGCGCTCCGCTCGGATGGGGCGGTCGGGGTCATCGAGAGCGCCATCACGACCAACGTCGATGCCGACTCCGGCCGCGGCGGAGACGTCCTGATCGAGACCGGTGCCCTCGCCATCTCGGGGTCGGTGGTGACGGCCAACGCCCAGGGAAACAACGCCGATGCGGGCGACATCCTGATCCGCGCGGGCGAGGGGATCATCCGCTCGCCCGACAGCACCGTGGAGGCGAGGGCCGAGCTCGGCGTCTCGGGCACCGTGCTCATCGTCGCTCCGGAGACCAACGTCACCGCCGAGCTCGGCGTGGTCAGCGCTGAGTATCGCGATCCGGATGCGACGCTCTCGGATCCCTGCAGCGCGCGCCGCTCGCGGGCAGGCAGCTTCGAGATCGAGCGACGGCCGGCGGTCATCTGGTCGCCCGATCGGCCGCTCGAGGCTCAGCGCGGGGAGGCGGGTGCGGCCGATGCCTGTGATCGCCCCTGAGCCCGCGCGAAGCCGCGGCCAAGGCCTCACGTCGTGGCTCGTGCTGCTGGCCGCGCTGCTCGCTGTGCCCATGGCGAACGCACAGGTGGGCATCCGGCCAGCGGACGAGCGCCCGGGCGCGCCCTCGCCCGATCCCCCGTCGCGCCCTGCGCCCGAGGTCGAGCTGCAGGCCGTGCCCGCGCAGCCGGCGCCCGAGGGCGCGCCTCCGCTCACCTTCACGCCGCGGGGCTTCGACGTCGTCGGTGTCAGCGCCTTCGAGGACGCGGTCATCGAGGCGATCCTGAAGCCGCATGTGGGCAGACCCCTCGCCGCTCCGCAGCTCGAGGATCTGGTCGGCGAGATCCGTCGGCGCTACCGCGAGGCGGGGTTCAGCACCACGGAGGTCCTCCTGCCCGACCAGGATCTCGCGGACGGCATCGTCCGCATCCGTGTGATCGAAGGGCGGGTCGAGGGCATCGAGATCAGCGGCGCGCAGCGCTATCGCGAGGGCTTCTATCGCGCGCGTCTCGAGCGGGCGGCGTCGGCGCCGCTCCACGTCCCGGAGCTGATCCGGCGCCTCGAACGACTCCAGGAGGAGCCCGCCGTCGAGCGGATCAGCGCCGTCCTCGAAGAGCAGGCCCCGGGCGTGCACCGGCTGCGGGTCCGGGTGCAGGAGCGCACGCCGCTCGCCTTCGGCGCTCGCGCGTCGAACCACCGATCGCCCAGCATCGGGAGCGGCGGGGCGATCGTCGACGTCGGGCATGCCTCGCTCTTCGGACTCTCGGATCGCTGGGCTCTGGCCGGGCAGTTCAGCCCCGGACTGCGCGATGTGACCCTGGACTTCAGTGCTCCGATCACGGCCTTCGACCTGCGCCTCGGTGCCGCCTACCGCTACACGAGCACGGAGATCGTCGATGGCGCATTCGCCCAGCTCGACATCGCGGGTCGCTATCAGTCGGCGCTGGTCGCGCTGCGTCAGCCCATCGCGCTGGGCGGCCCCTGGCGGCTCTCCGTGGAGGCGGCGGCCGAGTGGCGCGAGGCGGAGACCTCCATCGTCGGGCGCGTGGATTGCTTCGAGCCGCTCGCAGAGGACTGCATCCGCTCCGCCGCGATCCTGCGTCTGCGGCAGGAGGTCGCCTGGCGGGGCCGGGCCTCGGCGTTGGCCGCGCGCTCCACGATCAGCATCGGACTCGACACGGCGGGCATCGACGGGATCGAGGGCTCGGCCACGCGCGGTGAGCACTTCGTGGTCTGGCTCGCTCAGCTGCAGTGGGCGAGGCGCCTGCCCGAGATCCCCGCGTTGCCGATGCTGGACGGGATGCAGCTGCTCTTTCGCGGCGACCTCCAGCTGGCGTCCGCGCCCCTGCCGACCTTCGAGCAGGTGGCGGTCGGTGGCGCGCGGACCGTACGCGGCTATCGCCAGAATCAAGTGGTGCGCGACAGCGCCGGCATCGCCGCCGTCGAGCTGCGCGTGCCGCTCTGGCGCTCGGGCTTCGACCGGCCCCTCGTCGAGCTCGCGCCCTTCGTGGACTACGGCGGCGCCTGGGACGACGCGGCGCGTGAGCGATCGTCCGAGTCCTTGACGAGCATGGGACTTTCCCTGCGCATCACGCCCACCGAGAACCTCCGCTTCGAACTCAGCTGGGCGCATCGCTTTCGTGACGATCTGCCCGAAGGCGATGCGCTGCAGCGCGAGGGCATCTACATGGAGCTGGCCTACCGTGTGCCCTGAGGAGACGAGACGTGCGTAGCAGTCTCTCGCGGCTCCGCATCGCCTTGGCGGCCTTCGTCCTCGCCATGCCGACCAGCACAGCCATCGCGGCCCCCGATGGCGCGGCGTCGCCGACCCGCGCCGCTTCGCTCGAGTCCGCCCAGGCACTGCTGGACGCCGCGCGCGAGGCCTCGCTGCGCGGCGAGGCCGAAGCGCCGGCGGCCTGGGCCCGCGCGGAGGAGGCCATCGCGGGCGCGGCCTGTACCGAGCGCGAGGCGCTCCGGCTGCGACTGCATCTGCTGCGCACCCGGATGCTCTGGCTCGATGCCGTCGAGACGAAGCCCGGGCGTGCGCCGAGCGCCTTGCAGGGCGACCTCGACGCCTTCGCGATGGAAGCCAGCCGCATCGCGGATGCCGACGCGCTGCTCGCCTACGCGCACGTCTATCGCGCCGAGCTGCTTCACGCGGCGGGGCAGGGCGAGCGGGCCGCCCGCGCGCTCGAGCGGGCGTTGGCCGCGCCTGCGCGCATCGAGAGCGCGGAGCCCCGGGCGCGGGCGCATGCGCTTCGCGCGGTGCTGCTCGAGGCCGAAGGGCGGCGCGACGAGGCCGTCGAGTCGGCCCGCCGCGCGGTGCGATCGATCGCCACCTTGCGCGGGCGCGTCGGCGCCGCCGACTTCCTCGCGTTCGCGGAGCCGATCCACGAGCAGCTCGCCGGGCTGCTGCTCCAGCAGAGCGCAGCGCGCGCCGACGCCGAGCAGGCGCTGCTCGCCGAGGCCGTGGATGTGCTCGAAGAGCTGCGCGTCGCCGAGCTGCGCGAGTACTTCGGCGACGAGTGTCTGCTGAATCTCGAGGAGACGACTCCGGCCCTCGTCCCCGGCGCGCTCCTCCTCTACCCGGTGCTCCTCGAGGATCGCGTCGAGCTGATCGTCGGCGAGGGCGAGCGCCTCGAGCGGATCCCCTCTCCGGCCACGCCTCGCGACGTCGAGAAGTGGGCGCGCAGCCTGCGCGGGCGCCTCCAGGACCCGACATCGAGGCGCTATCGGCGGCCCGCCAACGCGCTCCATGACGCACTGATCGGGCCGCTCGGCGATCGCCTCGACCGGCCGGGGCTCACGTTGACCGTCGTCGCGACCGGCGCGCTGCGCGAGATCCCGATCGCCGCGCTCTACGACGCCGACTCGAAGCGCTTCCTGATCGAGCAGGTGCCCATCGCCACGCTCCCCTCGCTCCGGATCGCGAGCCCGCAGCCCATCGATCCGCGCCGCACGCGCCTGCTCGGTCTGGGCCTCAGCGAGGCGCGCGAGGGCTTCGCGGCGCTGCCCGCGGTCCGGCGCGAGCTGGCCTCTGCGCACGAGCACTTTGGCGGGGACGCGCGCATCGACGCGGACTTCACCGAGGCCAGCTTCGAGGCGGCCCTCGATCAGCGTGCCTACGACATCATCCACATCGCCTCGCACGGTCGCTTCGACGCAAGGGCCTCCGAGAGCTTCCTGCTCACCCACGACGGGCGCCTCGCGCTCCAGGAGCTGGCCGACATCGTGGCGCGAACGCGCCACCGCACCAGCCGGCCCATCGAGCTGCTGGCGCTCAGCGCGTGCGAGACCGCCATCGGCGACGAGCGCGCGGTGCTGGGGCTGGCCGGTGTCGCGGTGCAGTCCGGGGCCCGCAGCGCCATCGCCACGCTCTGGCGTGTCAGCGACGAGGCGGCCGCCTCGCTCTTCGCACGCTTCTACGCCGCGCTGGCCGAGCCGGGGCAGTCGCGCGCGCGTGCGCTGCAGCGCGCGCAGCGGGCGCTGATCGCGGAGGGTCGATTTCGCCACCCGGTCCACTGGTCGGCCTTCATGCTCGTCAACAGCTGGCTCTAGGCCGGCCGCCGGAGCTCGGGCGGGGGGCCCCTCCCAGATCCGGCTTGCCTCACGAGGGCGCGCAGGTGGAGATCGCACGATGTCCTCGCCCGGGCCGCCTCCTGCTGCCGATGGCTCTCTAGCATCCCGTCCGCCTCGGGCGCAGTCGCGCTGCGCAGCGCTCGTCGCCGGGCTGCCAGGCGGAGACCGTCCCGCTGGATGACGACACCAGGGAGGCGCACCGCATCAAGACGCGCGCCGCCGAGGACCGGGCCTTCTGCTTCCCGATCGGCCGCACGCTCATCGACGGCCCGACCGTCGCCCTCGTCAGGGGGCTGGCGCTTCGAGCCCCGCCTGCGCAAGGAGGCTCCGAACGGCGCGCTCGGCTCGGGGATCGTCCGGATACCGCGCGCGCGTCTGCAGCGCCGAGTCCAGCGCCTCGTGGAAGCAGCCCGCTTCGGCATAGAGGGCGATGCGATCCTGAATCGGCCGGGCATCCAGAGCGCTGACACCCCCGAGCGGCGCGACCTTGATCCAGCCGAAGTCGAAGGTGCTGGGCGGCGCATCCTCGTCGATCCGCAGCGCGACCGACCAGCGCAGTGCGCGGTCCTCGGGCAGCGAGACGCCGAGCATGGCCAGGTCGATGCGCTGGAGGCCGCTGTGCTCGGGCGCGGCGAGGGCGCGGTCGAGTACGATGGGCTCGTCGTCGGCGTCGACGATGGTCAGGTAGAAGGTGCCGGCCTCGGGCACGGCGTCGAGCAGGAAGTAGAGCGGTGGCCGAGCCGAGCTCGTCCGGACGACGTGGTCGGGCGAGGCCAGCGTGATCTTGACACCGTCCGGCTCGGTGCTGCGTGTCGTCCAGCTCGAGAGGCCGGGCAGACCGGTGCCGTAGGCGGGCCGGTAGCTCGGCATCGCCATGGCGAGCAGCATCTCGTCCTGCGCGGTCTCGGGCAGGGGCGGCTCGGGCTCCATGGCGGGCATGGCCTCGGGCTCGGCGGGCGACTCGGTCTTCGGCTCGGGCTGCTGCGCGACCTGCCGGGGCGCCGGCTTCGGCGCCGCTTCGGGGGCGGCGGGCGGCCCTTCGACGGCTTCGGGGACCTCCGCGAGCAGGGGCTCTTCGGGTGCGGGCGCCGGCCCCTGGCGCTCGGGGAGGGGCGCCGGCTCGCGCTCTTCCGACGGCATCGGGGGCGCGGGCTGCTCGGCGATGCGCGGCGTCGACTCGGGCGACGTCCCGGGCCCGTCGGAGAGCCGGGGCAGCGCGAGCCAGACGAGCAGCGCCACGGCGGCGGCCGCCGCCCAGAGCTGGGGGCGGCCGCGCAGCGCACCGAGGATGCGCGAGATCGCGCCCTCGGCGCCGCGCTCTTCCTTCAGGTCGGCGTTCAGGGTGCCGAAGTCGAAGCCGCGCAGCGTATCGAGCTCGTCCACGACCACGGGCGATCGGCGCATGGCCTCTTCGACGCGACTCCGCTCCTCCGGCGAGAGCCCGTTGGGGTCTTCCGCGTAGCGAGCCAGCAGCTCCGCGGGCGGCAGCGCGTCCTCGACCATGTCCGCATGGAGGCGCGCGAGGCCCTCGTGCTCCTGGCTCGTCATGCTGCATCCTCCCCGGGCTGGCATGCACCGGTGACGGCGACGCCCTTTCCAGAGAGGACGGTCGGTCGGTCCGATTCGTATCGCCGGGTCGTGGATTCTCTCATCTGAGCAGCAGCTCTCTCAGCGTGGCGATCGCCTCGCGTTGGAGGCGGTTGATCGTCCCCCTCGGGCGATCCAATGACTGCGCGGTCTCGTCGTAGGAGAGCCCCTCGAGGTACAGACAGCGCACCACGTCGCGATGGCGCTCGGGCAGCTTCTCCATGGCGCCGCGCAGCGCCAGCTGGAGCCCCGGGTCCAGGGGCCGCTCGGCGCCCTGCCGGTCGGCCTCGCCCTGCACCGCCTCGTCCGACAGATCGGCCTCGCGCTTGTGGCTGCGCGTCCAATCCACGAAGGCGTTCCGGGTGGCGGTGCGCACGTAGGCGGGGAAGCCCGCGTGGTCACGGATCCTGCCGTCGCGATGCGCGCGCCAGACGCGGATCACCGTCTCCTGCGCGAAGTCGTCCCAGCTGTCGCGATGCGAGTACGCGCCCATGCGCATCAGCTGCCCGGTGACCAGGCGGCGGATCCGCGCCAGCGCCGCGACGTCGCCTCTGCCCATGGCCTCGAGCTGCTCGAACCAGTCGGTCTCGACGTCCTTGGTGGACGCGTCGAGGGCGAGCGCGAGGAGCAGGTCTTCGAGGCGGAGCATGCCCGGATGCTACAAGCCCTCGGGCACCCTCTGCATCTTCTGTCGCGGCGGCATCGCTCCAGCAGGGCTGGCTGGGCATCGAGGGCGAGCGCGGGATCGTCGCCGATCCCGCTAGAAGACGAGCTGCGCGCGGGCCACGAAGCCGTGGACGTCCTCGTCCACGCCGCCGGATGTGAGGACCGGATCACCCTCGGCGTCCGGGGCCGCCGAGTTCGGCCGCAGCCTTCCGTAGATGTAGTTGAAGCGGAACATCACGTTGAGGTTCGTCCACCAGTTGATGCCGAGCGTGAAGTTGTTCTCCTTGCCGCCCACGATGTCCTCGTCCATCAGGTCGATCCCGCTCCAGCGCATCGCGACCTCCCACGCTCCGAGCCTTCGCTCGGGCCGGGGCCGCATGAACTTGCCGAGCGCCATGTTGAAGACGCGATTCTCGCCGGTGATGAACCAGCCTGCCTGGACGTAGTAGCCCTTCAGGTAGACGTTCTCGGCGCCTGTCCGGGTGACGTGGGTTCCCGTGTACTCGGCCTGGAAGTGGATCGGGCCGAAGCCGCCGGAGTTGCCCAGGTTGTAGAGTATGTGGTCCGAGATCGCGCCGAGGCTGCCGGTGTCGACGAGGCGGACGGCCGAGATGTGGGATTCGGGACGGGTCCTGAAGCGCAGCTGATCGGCTGCGCCCGTGCGCGAGTAGCGGCGATAGTAGACGGCTCCGTCGAAGACGAGCAGCTCGCCGTCGCCGATCAGGGGCGCCCAGACTCCGCGAGCGGCGGTGCCGAAGTCCTCGTCTCCCGAGCCCGCGGTCGCGACGCCCTCGGCGAAGACCCCCGCGCTCGCGTTCCAGCGCGTGCCCGAATCACCGACGACGACGCCGAGCCGTCGGCGACCCACCTCGGAGCTGTCGATGAAGGCGTCCGGGAGCCCACGCTCGACGAAGACGAGCCAGTTGGAGCTCGCCATGGACTGCTGGCTGAAGGGCACCTTCTGATGCCCGATGGTGACGTGGAAGGGCAGCTTGTCGCCTCGATAGCGCAGCCAGCCATCGGTGACCGGGACGTTCTCGTCGGTATCGAAGTTGACCTCGAGCTTGTACATCCAGTCGTACCAGACGTGACCGAAGCTCTTGATTCGCGCTCGGCGAAGCTCGACGCCCGAGCCGAGGTCGTTCCGATCCTCGACGAAGCCGCCGCCGTCGACCTGCAGTCGTCCGCCGAAGGCGAACTTGTACCTTCCGTCGGCGGACGACACCGAGAGGCCCAGGTGATCGCCCTCGATCTCCACCGGGGATGGCGCGGCCCCCTCGGAGCCCTTCTCGACCGCGGCGGAGACCGCGTCACCCGCTGTGAGAGCGAGGCCCGTCAGGAGGACGAGCGTCTGTCGGACGGGTCTTCGTGTGCGGGGGGCCAAGCGAGGAAACCTCCTGGGAGCGGGCAGCACGATGCCGAGTCGCTGGATGGGCATCGAGCGGTGTCGGATGAGGCTGGTGGCCACGCTCACGGGCCGGGGGCGTGGCGGGCGGGATGATACGCCGCATGCGGAGGGGCGCATGGTCGCCCATCCCGCTCGGATCGACGGGGGTCGTGAGGGGGAGCAGCCCCGTTCGGGGCGCAGGCGAGGCCTGCTCGGCCGGTGAATCGTGGGCAGGCCGATGGCCCTGCGCCGCCGCAGAGCCTTCCGCTGCCTGCCGCCCGGAATTCCTCGGGAGCACCGCTGGGTCGGGCACCGGATGCCCGGCCCCGTGGCGATGGACCGGGGGCCGGGTCACCGGGCGTCGATCCGCCAGGATCCGAGACTGTTCTCCAGTGCATTCGGCGAGGCGTCGATCTGCGAGTGGATGTCGGCCGTGACGGTCATAGCCATCGGGATCCTGATCGCCGGGACACTCGGACAGCTGGCGCTGCTCGTCCACTGCTGGGCGCGGCGAGGGCTGCCAGCGGCACGATGGCTGATCCTGCTGCTCGGGGGGATCCTGCTCTGGATCCTGGGCTTCGTCGCGGAGATCCTCACCCGCGATCTCGAGTCGACGATGCTCGCCGTGCGGATCATCTTCCTGGGCATCGTGGTCGTGCCGCCATCGATCCTGGCGCTCGTCCTGCATGCCATCGGGCGGGCCGACCGACTGGATCGCGTCACGTTGGGGGCGCTCTGGAGCGTCCCCTGCTTCACCACGCTCATCCTCTGGCTTCCGCCGCTCACGCCTCTGTTCTGGACCGACGCATGGCTCGCGACCGACCTGCCCACGCTGGTCACGGCCAAGGGGCCAGCCTATTGGCTGCACATCGGCCATGTCTGGGTCGTGACCCTGGCCTCGGTCGTCATCATGGGGGTCCGAGGGCTGCAGCAAGGCCTCGATCGGAGCTCGGCGCTGATCCTCGTGGCGGTCACGGCGCCGTTCGTCGCGAGCCTGCTGGATACCTTCCTCGGGCGCGCGCACCTGACCCTGTCGTCTGCGCCCTTCGCGCTGGTCCTGAGCGGCATGCTCTTCCACCGCGCGCATCACCGCAATGGTGACTGGTCGCTCGGCAGCATCGTCTCCGAGACCATCGTGAAGCAGATGCGGGATGCCGTGGTCGTGGTCGACGGGCAGGGGCACATCGTCGCCGTGAACGGAGCGGCGCGGGCGATCCCCGGCGTGTCCAGGCGGATGGGCCACGGCGAGCACTACAGCGTCGCGCTCGCGGGCTATCCCGAGGTGGCCTCGCTCCTCGAGCGGGGGGGCGAGGGCACGATCGAGACGCGGGCGACCGATGGCGAGGACATGGTCTACCAGGTCGGCCTCACGCGGCTCGCTGGGACCGAGGGGGACGCGTCCGGAGGCGTGCTCGTCTGGCACGACGTCAGTGCGCAGCGCCGCGCGGCCGAGCTGGCGGAGCAGGCCGCCGCGGCGAAGGCGAGCTTCCTGGCGAGCATGAGCCATGAGATCAGGACTCCCCTCAACGGGGTGATCCCGCTGGTGGGCCTGCTGCTGGCCTCCGATCTCGGGGAGGATCAGCGCTCGATGCTGGAGACCATCGATCGCTCCTCACAGTCGCTCCTGCGCATCATCAACGACATCCTCGATCTCTCCAAGATCGAAGCGGGTGAGATGATCTTCGAGGAGCAGGACTTCGACTGGGTGACCCTGCTGCGGGAGTCGGTCGACATGCTCTCCGGCAAGGCGTCGGAGAAGTCGATCGGGCTTCGCCTCGAAGCCGGTCTCGGCGAGCACTGCTGGGCGCGCGGGGACGCACTGCGGCTCCGCCAGGTCCTGCTCAATCTGATCGGCAACGCGATCAAGTTCACGCAGGACGGTGAGGTCGTCGTGAGGGCGCGAGCGACCGCCGAGGACGGAGATGCCTTCCGCGTACGCGTGGAGGTCGAAGACACCGGGATCGGCATCTCGCCCGAGGCGCTCGAATCCATCTTCGATCCCTTCGTCCAGGCCGAGATGTCGACCACGCGTCGCTTCGGAGGCACTGGCCTCGGGCTCTCCGTCTCGCGACAGATCATCGAGAGGATGGGCGGTCGGATCCGGGCGGAGAGCGAGGCAGAGGCTGGCAGCACCTTCTCCTTCGAAGTCGTGCTTCCGCGGGGCCGCGTCTCGAGCGAAGAGGGCGGGGCGGAAGGCGGGCGCGAGACGGCGCAGGGCGCCGGGGGGCACCTCGCCACGATCCTGGTCGCGGAGGACAATCCGGTCATTCAGATGGTGGTGCGGCGGCTGCTCGAGCGCGCGGGCTACCGGGTCGCTATC